>NZ_JADYXJ010000049.1:0-1346 GCF_015864365.1 Pseudoalteromonas sp. SWXJ133 | reverse complement strand
TGAGCAAACCATTGATACGATAGTCGGCAGCGATGGACACTGGGCTATTGAAGTATCAAACGCGCTTGCCCAAGGTGATTTTACGGTTGTTGCGAGCATAACGGATGCTGCAGGCAACGAGAGCACAGCGAATAGCAGTGGCAATGTTGATACTGTAACGCCAATCGTCACCGTTGATGTATTGGGCTTAGGCAGCGACAGCACGCCAACCGTTAGCGGCACATCAACAGAGCCTGCAGGCACGGTTGTCAATATTATTATCATCGACGGTAATGGTGATGAACACCCAATTACAGCCACGGTCGATGCAAACGGTGAATGGCAAGCAACCAGCCCTGAATTACCGGATGGCAGCTACACCGTACAAGCCAGTATAACGGATGATGCAGGCAACACCGGAGGCGCCACACAAACGGGCACTCTTGATACCTTAGCACCAACATTGACGTTAGACACCGTAGGCGCCACTAACGATAGCACGCCAACAATTAGCGGGACATCAAACGCCCCAGCAGGGACTGTTATTAGTATCAGCGTGAGCGATGGCAATAACACTGAACCGTTCACCGCAACAGTGCAAGCCGATGGCAGTTGGTCAGCGGATGTACCGAACGCACTGACTGATGGCCCGCTTACGATTGAAGCCAGTGTGAGTGATGTCGCAGGTAACACCACTACATTAAGTGAAGGTGCGACGCTCGACACGAATGCACCGAGTATTAGTATTAACACGCTGGTTGATACCAATGACACCACGCCAGAAATTCGCGGGACAAGTGATGCAGCTGATGGCACAACCATCAATTTAAGCTTTACCGACAGTGCTGATAACATCACCACCGTCACGACCACGGTAACGGGTGGCGTATGGAGCGTCGATGCACCCAGCGTGCTAGCTGAAGGCGCATACACCGTAACCGCTACCGTGAATGATGGACTGGGCAATATTGGCAGTGCAACAGAAACCGGTCTAATAGACCTTGTCGCACCAACGCTAATAATTACAGACAACGGCGTAGACAACGACACCACACCGACCATTGCTGGCAGTAGTGATGCACCGCAAGGCAGTACGGTTACACTTACCGTGACTGATAGTGCTGGCATACCGCAAACACTCAGCGCCACCGTACTTGCTAATGGCACATGGTCAATTCCTGTACCGGTAGCACTTGCAGAAGGTTCATACACCATTAGTGCAAGTGTTGAAGATGCCGCGGGCAATGAAGCCACGGCAACAGGCAGTGGTGAAGTAGACACCATAGCACCGACACTTATTCTGACCAGCCCAGGTTCAAGCAATGATGTAACGCCGACCCTCAGTGGTACAAGCGATGCTATTGAGG
>NZ_JADYXJ010000048.1:0-1506 GCF_015864365.1 Pseudoalteromonas sp. SWXJ133 | reverse complement strand
TAGCTAGCTATCCAAAAAAGATAAGCTTCAATAGTGCTCTTTGCATACCGTTTGCTATACATATGGTCTTTAATCATGGTTAGAAAGAGAGATTTCATAAATGATATTCAACTTTTAAAAAACGTACTGTATATATAGACAGTTGTTCGTGTTTTGTCCAATAACATTATTAAAAGTCGTTTTGGTGTATTTTAACAACAATAACTTTACAAAATACGTAATTACTTGTTTACATGGAAGTTGTTTAGTGGAATTATTAAGCAATGTAATATACGCCGTTTTGGGGTGTTATAAACCCCCAAAGTGGTGTTCAATAAGCTGTTATATGCGGTTAAAACGTAGTTTTAGGTCAAGTGCTTTTAATCTGTGTTTTAAGCTAAAGTAGGGTATGTGTTCTCGCTAATATTCATTGCCCTTATGACCTTTTTCAAAGGAGGCAATGCTATTAAGCTTTTCAACCTTTTGTGTGTAGCGTAAAAATTCACAGTTAGGTTATCAATTACGGGCGACTTAAGTTATTGTAGTACTTGGTTTTACTCGTGTTGCATATAACAAGTTGCTCAAACGGACTAAAACAGTTTGCTCGTTTTTTGCAAAGCAACGCAAAAAAGCTAGCCAACCATTTTAGCCCCTTAGCAAAACGTTATGTGCCAATATAGTATGAGGTTAAATTGAGTAATATTAATCAACTTAAAAGTATTCATAAGTATGGAACAGTGATTAGTATCTCTGTAATTTTATCTTTGGTTACCGGAATCATACCAAGCTTTGTTGTATCTGATTGGTTATGGTTTTCTAGAAGTGGGTCTCTTTTGGCTATCTTTGGTATTTATTTAATTTGGCAAGATTATCAGGCACAAATTAATAATGATTTAGACACTCTTTTAGATGGCTTTTCTGATCATTTAGAAAAAAACACAAAGAATGAATCGACTAGAGACCAAATAAAGGAAGAGGTATCTAATCAATTCGATAAAGTAAGAGTTGCTAACAAAAAGAGATTTCAAAACATTGAGTTCTGTCTTGTCACGTTAGGGACTTTAATTTGGGCTTACGGTGACTTAATTAATAAGCTTTACTAATCAGTATGCTGCACATAACAAGTCACTTAAAAGGACAAAAAACAGTTGGTTTTTGCTCCTTCGTCGCTTATTTTAACCAACTATTTTTTGCCTCTTAGTGAGGCGTTGAGGCTGTAGAATTACTCATTTTTAAGNGGCGTTGAGGCTGTAGAATTACTCATTTTTAAGAAAAACAGCCTGTTTTATGGGTTCCAAATGCATTACCTAATGCTTTAAAAACGCTTAGAGTTAACTACAGGAGCTCGCTTTTTTAATTGAATTTGGCTGTTGGAGTTATTCTACAGTCTCGTTAGGCATACATTACATTGGAGTAGATTTATGCATGATCACGAACAAAGCATTAATTTCTATGAAACGAATTACGAAATTATTGGACAATGGTTGGTGCGACCTAGGGATAAAGTGATTTTGGGTGATATGAATA
>NZ_JADYXJ010000047.1:0-1866 GCF_015864365.1 Pseudoalteromonas sp. SWXJ133 | reverse complement strand
GCGTTGAGGCTGTAGAATTACTCTTTTTAGGAACGTATCCAACTATTTTTTTGTTGGTTTCTTTTTAACCTTGAATCCATCTGTTCGCTGTGATCTAATAGATATTATTCACCCATGGTAAACTGTTATGGCTAACTATAAGCCTGACTTATCCTGTCAAAATAAATTCATTCCTATCAATTTCGCTGAGCAAATTTTGCCAGGCACATTTGAATATGCCCTTTGTTATATCGTCGAAAACAAACTCGATTTATCGGGCTTTGACGCGTGGTACAACAATGACAAAACGGGCGCTGCTGCGTATTCGCCTTCGGTAATGCTAAAGATTATTTTACTGGGTTATGCACATGGTTTTATCAGTAGCCGCCGAATTGCTAAAGCGTGTGAGACGAACATTTTATTTATGAGTGTGTCGGGAGATATCCAGCCGCATTACACATCAATAGCGGGCTTCGTGGCTAAAATGCATGAACAGATTGAGCCACTTTTTACGCAAGTGCTGATGATATGTGATGAAGAAGGCTTGATAGGCCGTAACATGTTTGCCATTGATGGGTGTAAATTAAAGTCCAATGCGAGTAAAGAGTGGAGTGGCACATTCGATGAGTTAGGCCGCAAAAAAGCAAAACTAGAACGCGCAAGCAAACGTATTATTGAACGCCACCAATCACAAGATGGACTGAGTGAAGAGTTAATAACTCAGGATTTAAAACAAAAAGAGAAGCTGGATAAAAGTGCAGATAAAATCACCGAGTTCTTAGCCACTCACAAAGAAAAAACAGGCAGTAAAGGCAAGCCAGTTAAAAGTAATATCACTGACCCTGATAGCGCGAAGATGACGACCTCAAAAGGGACAATTCAAGGCTATAACGGCATAGCGATAAACGATGACAAACATCAAATCATCCTGCAAGCACAAGCGTGGGGCTCAGTGGGTGAGCAACAAACCCTACAGCCAGCTGTTAAGCAATTAAAGCAGCAGCTTGATAAATTGAACACTGACAAACCCAAAGACGAGCACACGATTAAATTCACCGCAGACAGTGGGTTTAACAGCGAAGTGAACCTTGAATATATGGCGAAAAGTGGGTTCGATAGCTACATTGCAGATAATCAATTTAGAAAACGAAATCCGCTGTTTAAAGACAGTGAAACATATGAAACAGAGCAAGAAAAACGCCGACTAAAACGCAGTAAAGGCAAGCCACGATTATTTACCTCAGACGATTTTCATTATGATGAAGCAACTCAAACCTGCCGCTGCCCCGCAGGCAATGATATGTGGCGAAGTGGGGTTAATGTAAAAAGTCATAACCAGCAATACACGCGATTCTGCGGTTACTTAAAAGACTGTAAAACCTGCCCGCTACAGCAGCAATGCATGCGAAAACCACCGATAGAAAGAGGACGACAAGTTCAGTTTATAAATAATGAATCGCGCAAAAAGCTGAGCTATGTTGATAAGATGAAAGTAAAAATAGATAGCCCCATAGGGCGACGACAATACAGTAAGCGATTAGGCTGTATTGAACCCGTGTTCGGCAATATTACCGTCAACAAGGGCATGAATAAATTGACCTTGCGGGGTCAAACGAAAGTTAATACGCAATGGCAACTGTATTGTCTTGTTCATAATATAGAAAAACTGCAAAACACGATGCATTAAGAAGGGGAAGCTCCTTTAACCTAAATAAAAGCCACTCAACCACTCGTAATCCCTTCCAAAACGCCAATTTAAACAACACCAAACACTTCTTTATATGCTGCGTAAAAATACAGTAATCGATTGAACCAAAATAGGAACTCAGCTATGGTTTGTTTATCAATAAAAACAAATAAAAAACGAGTTAATCTACAGGCTCGTTA
>NZ_JADYXJ010000046.1:0-3023 GCF_015864365.1 Pseudoalteromonas sp. SWXJ133 | reverse complement strand
TTTTATTGCTGCAGAATACGTTGCGCGTTTTAATTTCGTCATTTTTTCACCCAAATTTGTATGCTTATTAGCATAACATTTCTTTCTTAATGGGTGGCCAAAATCACTGTACCACTACAACTTTACTCACAAGCTTGCCCATTGTTGTTTTAAACCAACAATAAAGCTAATGGCAAAAGGAAAACCCCATAATACCATCATCAAATCATTGACGTTTAAGTGGACACGAATACTATTTAGGTGCTGGAAAACACATACGCCCTACGATGAATCAACTTACTTAACTGCATTAAAAAATAAGGGTTCACTGCTGTTAAAATTTGCGGTGGAAAGTGAGCTTTAGCGCTTGCTGCCCACCTCAGGGCATGTTGTTATGTTTTAATATTCTAACTCTTGTGCAGCTCTAGCTGATGACTCCTTGAGTTCTCTTTTTATTTGCTCAATCGATTGTTCTACATATTTTATTGTCTGTATAGCTGGACTCAATTCAGCTCTGATAATACGGCCGCTAACACTTAAAGCAGCTTCTTCGGCTGCAGAACGTGCCATTTTTAATAACTTTTCTTCATGATTGATAATTTGTTCATCAATGTGAGATAAACGATTAGCAAGGCTTTCAGACTTTGATATGAGGTCACGAAGGGCTTTCTTAAGTGATGTAATTTCTTTCTCAAGAGACTCTATCTTCTTAATAGCATCGTTGAGTAAAACTTTTTGCTCTTTCATATCAAGTTTTAATTCAGCTCTGTCATCTTCTAAGTCTTTAATTCTCGAATACATGATTAAGCTCAGTTTTTTATGGCTGTAGTTTTGAAATAGCGCAAAGCCTGACGCAATAACACCTACACTACCTAAACCTGTTGAAACAGCAACTCCAATATCTACGTCCACAAAACTCTCCTTAAAACATAACACCCCGCATAACGGGCAAAAATATGTAGGGTACAATACCGCGCGAAGCGAGTGTTAATGCGTTTGTTATGTGTTTTTACTCTGTTCTTGTTTGATGATTTTAAGCAATAAGTTAATTCTACGGTTTGTCTTTTTACTTTCAGCTGTAACCATCCCTTGTACAAAAGACGATGCAAAAAAAATGACACACATTACTTGAAATAATTCACTCTCGATTGTAAAAAAGTTATTTGCAATCAGGAGTAAGCCAAATGGCGCTACAACAGAAAGAAAGTCCTTAAGACCCCAATCATTTGCGCCAAGTTTATCAAATTCTTCTTTATCTTTTTCAAGCTCTGATATGCGGTCTAATTCTAATTTAGCCTCTACCATTTTTAAGTCTTCATTACTCATTGATAATCTCCATACTCCTGAAACACATAACGAGCCTGTAGATTAACTCGTTTTTAAATTTGTTTTTATTGATAAACAAACCATAGCTGAGTTCCTATTTTGGTTCAATTGATTACTGTATTTTTACGCAGAATATTGAAGTGTTTGATATTGTTCTAATTGGCGTTTTGGAAGGGATTACGGGTGTTTGAGTGGCTTTTATTTAGGGTAAAAGGGCTTACCCTTCTTAATGCATCGCGTTTTGCAGCTTTTCTATATGATGAACAAGGCAATACAGTTGCCATTGCGCATTCACTTTCGTTTGACCCCGTAAGGTCAATTTATTCATGCCTTTATTCACTGTAATATTAAATTAGACAGCCACTCCAATTGTAAACTAGTCTAGCGCGCCACTAAATTTACTTTTTTAATATTAAATTAGACAGCCACTCCAATTGTAAACTAGTCTAGCGCGCCACTAAATTTACTTTTTTGGGCTAAGAGTTCACCTCTTTTTATATCTTTACTCGCGCGTTACACATTAAATAAGCAATTATTAATATTAAATTAGACAGCCACTCCAATTGTAAACTAGTCTAGCGCGCCACTAAATTTACTTTTTTGGGCTAAGAGTTCACCTCTTTTTATATCTTTACTCGCGCGTTACACATTAAATAAGCAATTATCACTGTTAAACCTAAATTACACGCATGAAAATGACTGCATAATGCAGTTGTGATTTATTACTGAATAGTTTTACTGAGTAGCTTACGTTTTATCCCAGTAGCTTTTCGCAGTTACTTATATTCGCCCGCCGCTTTCTGTTTAAATTTTCACAGTAACTAGCTTGTGAACTTGGCCTGCCTACTGCGCCATGAAATACACGCGTAAATTGTGTGGTGAGTTTTAACCAGTTTTCTGGGGAGATATTAACTCTTTCGAGTAAGGGTGAGTGCGAACTTTCAATATAACCGCGTTTGTCTTCTCGTATACAACGTCCTGTTAACTCAACAAGTTCAAGGTACGATTTAAGTTCAAACGGCAGCCCTTTTGGCATAATTTGACGTGGCATGCCTGCAAAGCGCAGTAGTTGTTTTGATTGCTTGCCATCCTTTGCATACGTTAAACGGTGTTTGATGCTAGTATGGTCTGACTCTTCTGGGGTGTTAGCCATTTTGGCTCTAATGGGGTTTAAATCGACATACGCCATGCAGGCCGCAAGGGCTGCTTCATCTAATAATGCTTGAGACGTAAATCGTCCCTCCCAAAAACGGCCAGTGCAGTTATCTTCTTTATTTGCTCTGCGAGCAATGTTTTCATTTAACAACCGCATAAACCAGCTAATACTTGATAGGCGCTCGCGGTATTGTTTTACTGTTAGATTAAAAAAGATAAGTTCAGCTTTATTTAGCTTTTCACCCTGTATGTATTTTTGCGTAAGTACAGTGCCTTTACACAGCTTGTGCCAGCGAATAACAATCGCTTTATCATTCAGCCGATTCACTTTTTTGTCATCAACATACAACACTAAGTGCGTATGATTGCTCATGACAGCATAAGCACAGACGTCAATACAAAATACCTTAGCTAACTCAAGCAGTTTGTCTTCAACCCAGCCTCTACGATGCTCGTAGGATTGACCTGTAAAGTGATCTTCCCCACATAAAAATGCACGGCGAACGCAACGTGATATGCAATGGTAGTACTTTGTATCAACCAAACTTACTTGACGCTTTCTT
>NZ_JADYXJ010000045.1:0-3506 GCF_015864365.1 Pseudoalteromonas sp. SWXJ133 | reverse complement strand
TGATTGCTTTATATTGTTAAAGAACGTTGCGATTATAAAGCTAAACTTTATCTCGCTAGGGCTGCGCATGTTACGCTTTCCTATTTTTTTGTCAACACTTAAATTTAAACTTTCTAAAAAGGTTCAATCTAAGTTTTACTTAACACCCTGAGTTGTTCGTGCCTCGCTATGCGTTGGCGTTTCCCGTCTCAGTGGGGTCGCATTATAGGGAGATCCGAAAACAGATCAACCCTTTTTTGAAGAAAACTTGAAATAATGTACTGTTCGCTGAGTATTTGAGCTAAACACGTTAAAAACACAACATAACTAGCAAATTATTAACAACTAAAGGTGTTTAAACTTCACCAATATTAAAAGTGAGCTTAAACGATCTTCATATAAAGACTTACACCCCATATGATCAATACGATCGTTAATGAAAGTGTTACGGCTGCAGATCCCATATCTTTAGCTCTACCTGACAATACATGCAATTCTGTACTTACTCGATCTGTTAATGCTTCAATGGCAGAGTTTAGCAATTCAACTATTAGAATAATAAGCAGTGAGCTAATTAGTATTGCCCAGTGTAATAATGATGAAGCAAGCCAAAATGAAGTGGGGAATAATATAAGGCTTAGTAATAGTTCTTGTCTAAATGCAGCTTCTTCTTTAAATGCTGCTTTAAAGCCAAGATAGGAGCAATAGGTTGCTTTGAAAACGCGTTTGAGGCCTAAGCCGTTTGGTTTTAATACATCTTTCATTAATAAACTCTATGAATGAAGGTCAAAATAAAGCCCCGCACTGCGAGGCTTTTTATTTATGCTACACCGTATTGATCACGATAGGCTTTAACTGAGGCTAAATGTTCGTCCATCGTCCCTTGAACTTCAAGGTAGCTAATAAGGTCTGCTAATTTTACAATAGAAATTACTTTGGTATTAAAGTCACGTTCAACTTCTTGAATAGCTGATAACTCGGCTTTACCTTTTTCTTGGCGATCTAATGCAATTAAAACACCACTAAGGTCTGCACCATTTTGTGCAATAATTTCCATGGACTCACGAATAGCGGTACCTGCGGTAATTACATCATCAACTAGCATTATTTTGCCATTGAGTTCTGAACCCACCAATGTACCACCTTCACCGTGTGCTTTTTTCTCTTTACGGTTAAAACAGTACGGTACATCTTTATCATGGTGATCTGCTAATGCAACTGCAGTTGTTGTCGCGATTGGGATACCCTTATACGCGGGACCAAATAGTACATCGTACTCTATCGATGAATCTTCTAATGCTGATGCATAAAAACGACCTAAACGTGCTAAGTCACGACCTGTATTAAACAAACCGGCATTAAAAAAGTAAGGACTTATGCGCCCAGACTTTAAAGTAAACTCACCAAATTTTAATACCTGCTTCTCTAGAGCAAATTCTATAAACTCTTTTTGATAATCTTTCATATCTAGTGGCCTACCTATTTATGCTAATGCTTGCTTTTGTACGTCAATGATTTCACGAATAGAATGTTTAGCTAAAGTAAGTAACTCATCTAGCTCATCAAACGAGAAAGGTTCGCCTTCGGCTGTACCTTGAATTTCTATAATTTTACCTGTTTCGGTTAAAATTACATTCATATCAGTTTCTGCTGCTGAATCTTCAATATATTCTAAATCGCTAATTGCTTGGCCTTTGTATATACCTACTGAAATAGCCGCAATCATATGTTTAAGTGGGTTTGAATTAATCATACCCTTGGCACGCATATGCGTTAGCGCATCAACAAGTGCAACACATGCACCACTTATAGAAGCAGTACGTGTACCGCCATCTGCTTGAATTACATCACAGTCGATAGTGATTGTGTTTTCGCCAAGTGCTTTTAAATCAACAGCAGCACGCAGTGCACGTGCAATTAAACGTTGAATTTCCATAGTACGACCGCCCTGCTTACCACGTGCAGCTTCTCGAGCATTACGCGTATGCGTTGCTCGCGGTAACATACCGTATTCAGCATTGATCCAACCTTTACCCTGACCTTTCATGAAACGAGGAACGCCCGATTCGACAGTAGCTGTACAAAGTACTTTGGTGTTACCAAACTCAACAAGTACTGAGCCTTCAGCATGCAAAGTATAATTACGTGTAAATGTAACAGGTCTAATTTGGTTAGGTGTTCTTTCGCTTGGACGCATTGACGATCCCCTTAATTCAGAATTTGCGACATTATAAGTGTATGTGGGTATAGATACCATGCTGATTTAAATAAATAGCTGTATGCAAAATATTCAGTGTATTAAATTTTCCCTAGAGCTTAAGCGGTGTTACGGTATAATCATCGTAATATTGTATTTATAAATTTAGGAAAATATCCATGATCCACAGTATGACAGCTTATGCGCGTCGCGAAATAAAAGGCGATTGGGGAACTGGCACTTGGGAAGTTCGTTCAGTGAACCAGCGTTACCTTGAAACATTTATTCGCGCACCAGAGCAATTTCGTGGCATGGAGCCAGTTATTCGTGAGCGTTTACGCAAACACTTACAACGCGGTAAAGTTGAGGTTTTTTTAAAGTTTGTAGCAAATCCTGCCCATGTTGGTGAGCTATCAATTAACCAAGCCCTTGCTGAGCAACTTATAAATAGCGCGAAATGGGTTCAACAGCAAAGTAATGGCGACATTAATCCTGTTGATATATTACGTTGGCCTGGTGTTATGGAAGCTGAAGAACTTGATATGGATAGCGTTAATACAGCACTAATTGCTGGTCTTGATCAAGTAATCGAAGATTTTAAATCAGCTCGTGGCGATGAAGGTGCAAACCTTGAAGAAATGATAGCAATCCGCCTTGATGCGATTTTAGAGCAAGTAGAAATTGTAGAAACGCACATGCCTGAGATTGCTAAGTGGCAGCGTGAAAAACTGGCTCAAAAGCTAGAAGACTTAACAGCAAACATTGACGAGTCACGCCTTGAACAAGAACTTATTTATCTTGCTCAAAAACAAGATGTAGCTGAAGAATTAGATCGTTTAAAGTCTCACGTTAAAGAAACTAAAAAAATCCTTAAAAAAGGTGGCGCATGCGGCCGCCGCCTAGATTTTATGATGCAAGAATTTAATCGTGAAGCTAACACGCTAGCATCTAAGTCTATCAATAGTGACATCACTACTGCCGCTGTAGAGTTAAAAGTATTGATTGAACAAATGAGAGAACAAATTCAAAATATTGAATAGTTTTCAGCCAATTATGGCATATTCATAACTTATCAAAACCCGGGATAGGCTCGGGTTTTTTATTAATACCAATAATATTTTGAATGTTGTTACCAAGCATCTTCGTCTAATGTGAGATTCTCACCTCCAAATCACTCTTTATTTTAGTCATTAAAAAGCCCGACTAAGCTCTAACACCACTCGTTTAAGAACGAGTGGTGTTTTTTCGTTTATACCTAACTGGATATTTTTGTGTCTTTGCGAGCACCGTTCGCGGATAAGCTTTTCGCTTTCTTTTCTCCGGTAATATT
>NZ_JADYXJ010000044.1:0-5760 GCF_015864365.1 Pseudoalteromonas sp. SWXJ133 | reverse complement strand
TAATATTACCGGAGAAAAGAAAGCGAAAAGCTTATCCGCGAACGGTGCTCGCAAAGACACAAAAATATCCAGTTAGGTATAAACGAAAAAACACCACTCGTTCTTAAACGAGTGGTGTTAACCGATTAGGTGGCTTTTTAATGCGAGTTGCTATTAAATCTATAATTAGATTTTAGTTAACCAGCCGTGCTTGTCTTCACTTTTACCCCATTGAATATCGTTCAATGCTTGGCGAAGGCGCGCAGTCGTAGGGCCTGGCTCGCCAGTACCTACTTTATATTCTTTATCGTTATGAATAAACGTACCCACAGCAGTTAGCACAGCTGCAGTGCCCGAAAGCGCCGCTTCAGTACCTGGTTTAGCAGCACGCTCTAATAGCTCAGTAACGCTAAAGTTACGCTCGCTTACCGTCATACCTAAATCTTTTGCAATGGTTAAAATACTATTACGCGTTACACCATGTAAAAACGTGCTATCAAGCGCTTTAGTAATAATTTCGTTGCCATCTATAAGTATAAAGTTAGCAGCACCGGTTTCTTGTACGTCGCCACCTGGGCAAAATAAAATTTGATCAGCTTGATACTTTATACGTGCAGCACTAATAGGCGCCAAAGCACTGGCGTAGTTACCACCACTTTTTACCATACCCATGTGCGGAGCGCAGCGCATACCATCTTCTTCAAGCAATACACGCAGTGCAGTTGCACCACCGGCAAAGTAATCACCTACTGGCGATAGTAACGTGTATAAAAGTGAGCTCATTGATGGCGCAGCCGCTTTACCAATTGCAGCCTCAGTACCAATGTGCGTTGGGCGAATATACATAGAGCCCGGCGGTAATGGCGTTTCATCTGCGTATTCGCGCATAATATCGATAATCATCGTTTTTAGCATACCGCTGTCAAAACTCGGTAAGCTTAATAGCGCTGAGCTTTGTTGCATGCGTGCAATGTTTGCATCCATTCTAAAAAGATAAACAGAACCATCTTCATGGCGAAAGGCTTTTAAGCCTTCAAAACATGTACTTGAATAATGAAGAACGTGCGCACCAGCATGAAGTTCAAGTTTATCGGAAGGGACAATTGAGCTTTCGCTCCATTTATTATCAGAAAAACGAGCTTGAATCATCTGCGGCATAAACACGGTACCAAATGCGGCCATTTTAATCTCTCTTGTGTGGTCTATTTTCCTCCATTGTATGACAATCACACGCTATTTAACCATAGCTAAAGTAAGGCTTTTTTAATTAACTATGAGAAATTTTTGCAAGTGCTGTTTACTAATCAACCGTATTGGATGCTATAAACAAAAAAATCGGTCAGTGTAGTTACACAGACCGATTTTTTCATTCGTTAATTAAAACATGTTTATTTAAACGAATATTTAATAATACGTTTTAACACCGACGTATACTGTCTAAAAAAACTACCTGTATGATAATCAACACCGTGTTTTTTCAAAACAGCTTGTACTTGAGGCGCTACTTCTTGATAGCGCGAAGACGGCATATCAGGAAATAAATGATGCTCTATTTGACAGCTCAAATGCCCAGTTAAAACATGAAACCAATGTGGCCCTTTAATATTAGACGAGCCCAGTACTTGGCGGTAATACCACTGCCCTTGGGTTTCATTTACGCAGTCTTCTTGTTTAAAGGTCTCTGTTTCTTCAGTAAAGTGACCACAAAATATTATGGTCGACGTCCATAAATTACGGATTAAGTTTGCTACTAAATTACCGGCCAATACCCATAAAAATAAAGGTCCTGCAAGTAACGGAAATATCGCATAATCTTTAATTAATTGGCGAGCGCCTTTACTAAAAAAGCGATGCTTTAATGTAGAGTGTGAAACAAGCCCTTCGCGGTTTTCTTTCTTTTTACCAATAAAAACACGCTCTGCAGCCAACTCGTGATACGACACGCCCCACTGAAATAACACACTTAAATTAATATACGTAAAAAACTGCCATACATTTTTAAAACGCCACTTAAAATCATCGCTTAAACGCAACAAGCCATAGCCAAAATCACGGTCTTTACCAATAATATTAGTATACGTATGGTGCTCAAAGTTATGAACGCGGTGCCAACTTTGCCCATCGCACGCTATGTCCCACTCATAATGCTGTGAGTTAAGTTGCTTGTCGTTCATCCAATCGTATTGACCATGCATTACATTGTGGCCAATTTCCATATTGTCTAAAATTTTAGCAAGCGCTAATAGCAACACACCTGCAACCCACAATAATGGCTGAATAAAACCAAGCATTAGCAAAATTCGCCCGCTCCATTCACACACTCGCTGTTTGCGCACAACAGAGCGAATGTAGTCGGCATCTTGTTGGCCAACTTTGCCAAGGGTCTCCATTTTAATGGCATCTAGCTCACTTGCGAGCATGTCATAGTTAATGTTTTTCATAATTGTAACTCCAAATCACTAACAGGTTGGCTTACGCAAAGTTGTATTAATTGCTCGCCGTTGTCACTCAATTCACCTGTTTTTAAATTACGTACCACGCCTGACTTTTTAATACATTGGCATTGATGGCAAATACCAATACCGCAACCGCGTTTAACGGGTAGCTTTTTTTCTTCAAACTGAGGTAGTAAAACATCGTTGCCCGATACAATATGGGCACTGGCGTTAATTTTCACATTAAATTGGCTATCGTCGTTTAAGCTAGGCAGCGCCAAACCAAAGGCCTCTTGGTAGTAATTTAGCTTATGCGTTTTAGCAAAATCACTCACCGTTTGCATAAATGCTGCAGGACCACAGCAGTAAATGTCTGGATTTTCCCACGGCTTAATATTGCTGGTTATATCGCTTGATTGCTCACGCGTTAATAATAAAAACGAAAAATGCTCAAAACGCGCTGCTAACTCACTCAGTTCATCAACACATTGATGCTCAGTGGCTTTTGCGTAATACACTAACGACACTTTTTGCGTAGTTTGGCTTAAGTAATCATCAAGCATAGCCAGCATAGGTGTTATACCCGATCCGCCTGCAATAAAAGTGGCTGGCGTGTGTGTGTTTTTAAATACAAAGTCGCCGTTTGGCGCAGAAATATTGCACCACAAACCCGCTTTTAATGCGCTGCTGAGTAAGCCAGTAAAGCGCCCTTGCGTATTCGTTTTGATTAGTAAGCGCACTAACCCAGTATTTTTAAATTGCTGAGCGCTTGAAGCCACGGTAAAAACGCGTGTTAATAATCGCCCATTAATTTCAAGCGTTAAACTTATATGCTGCCCTGACGTATGCGCCTGCCAATGTTTGCTTGGCTTAAGTTGCACACTTAAAAAGCCGCCATCAAGCACAGCTGTATTAACTACTTGCGCTCTAAACTGCCCTGCACGCCACGCAGGTTTAAACACCTGCATTATTGGCTCTATGTAGCCTGCAAAACTTTGATGGTGTAAAAACCATTTTGAAAATTGGTTTAATACTTTAATTATCATCACTATTAATCTCTTGGATCGTAAAATATTTAACTTTTGAACTTACACGTGTACGCTCAAACTTCAGCGCACAAGTGTACGCTGAAATTTTTAGTTTTCAACCCCAATAGAGTAATTATTCAATTTTTTATTAGCGCTAATTACTAAAACAATTTTCTGTTAAAAGATCATCGTATAAAAATATAAGTGTGTGTTTTTCATTCAACTCAACGCTTAACAAATTTATTTATGCCATGTTAAGGTTATGTAAGATTGGATTAATTTTGGAAGCCATAATGATAAATTTAATGTCACATAACACACTCCCTAAAATAATAAGTGCAGGCTTAACCGTTGCTATGTTTGCTATTAATGCACCCGCAAATGCAAAAAGCGATTACGTAAAAAACTATAAACAGCTCGATACTTTATCGCTTAACGTTAACGCAGTAACAGCGGCAGAAGGTGTGGTTATACCTTGGGCTATTGAGCCTTTAGCTAATGGTGATTTGCTAATATCTGAGCGCAGTGGAACGTTATTTTTATTACCTAAAAATACCACTACGTTAACTAAAGTCTCTGGGTTGCCCGACATTGACGCTAATGGCCAAGGTGGGTTGCTTGATTTATCACTACGCACCGATAGTAAGCAAAACCAATGGCTGTACTTTAGTTACTCAAGTAGTGAGGGCAAAGGAAGCAGAAGTAACACCGCCTTAATGCGCGCCAAGCTAAGTAGCGATCATACGCAGTTGTCTGATCAGCAATTGCTATACAAAGGCGAGCATAATAGTACCAAAGGCCAGCACTACGGCAGCCGTATTGTGTTTGATGATGAAGGTTATGTTTATTTTTCAATTGGCGATCGCGGCTCGCGCGACATAAACCCGCAAGATCTCACGCGGGACGGCGGTAAAATTTATCGTTTAAACGAAGATGGTAGTATCCCAAGCGACAATCCGTTTGTTAAACAAAAAGATGCAAAACATGCGGCATGGTCTTATGGGCACCGTAATCCACAAGGCATGTGGTTTGATAATCAAAACAATATTTTATGGTCTCACGAACACGGGCCGCGCGGCGGCGATGAACTTAATATTATAAAAAAAGGTGCTAACTACGGATGGCCTTTAGTAAGTTATGGCGTTAACTACAGCGGTACCAAGTTTACAGACCTTAAAGAAAAAGACGGCATGCAATCGCCCGTATTACACTGGACCCCTTCAATTGCCCCTTCCGATATGTTGTATGTAACGAGTGATAAATACCCAAAACTTAAAGGTAAGCTATTACTAGCATCAATGAAATTTGCATTTATTAGCGCACTGGAACTATCAAAAGGTAAGGTTGTTAAGCAATATAAAATACTCGATGGAATTGGCAGAGTACGCAGCCTAGCCCAAGGCAGCGATGGTTTTATTTATTTAGGTATTGATGGACAAGGTATTAAACGCCTAGAGCCAGAAACGTAAACACTAGAACTAGAACTAGAACTAGAACTAGAACTAGCACACAGTACGTTAATAATTACACCGTGTTTACTTTGCGCTTTTAAAGCGCAAAGTAAACATTTTCACCAAACAAAGAACTATTAAGCCCATTAATGCGTACACTAACTAAATATAATTTAATAAATTAAGAGAATACTAATGTTTTCATTTTTAAAGCCTGACCCAATAAAAAAACTGCGTAAAGAATACGACGTAAAACTAGAGCAAGGCATGCAGGCACAAAGAAAAGGCGACATTAAAAGCTTTGCTATGTTAAGTGCAGAAGCCGAAAAAATCTGGAGTGAAATAGAAACTCTAGAGGCTAAAAAAGCCAGTAAGTAAATATTCTAAACGCGGCTCTGCTTTAAAAGCAATGAGCCTAGTTTAGTAAAATAAATCGTAAATTCGTATTGCCCCTACTTATACAGATTTAGTGTTTTTTGAATACAGCCAAATAAAAGCAGAAAATAAGTATTGATTAGCCTCCCCTTAAATTACCTTTTTACTTCAGTAATAAAAACTTCCTTAATAAAAAATAAACCACTGTCGATTCAAACTATTTTTATATTTACCCTCACAACATTATTAAAAGTCGTTTTAAGGTTTAACAACAAGCCTTATTTTTCATAAATGCTATAAACAATTGTTTACAATAGTGTTTTTAAATGGAATTATTAGGTAAGGAAGAACACACCTTTTAGAGGGTTATACAGGGCAAGAGCATGAAAAAACACTATAAATTCAATACCTTTTCAAGATAAGCTGTACTGCGCATCGCTTTCTTCTGCTTTGCTGGCATACCTTTACTAAAACTGGTTTCAGCCTTTAATT
>NZ_JADYXJ010000043.1:0-13628 GCF_015864365.1 Pseudoalteromonas sp. SWXJ133 | reverse complement strand
TTAATTATATTGTCGGTGGTACATGTATTTCAAGTCCAGTTTTTATGCTTGTTGACCATTATTATGGTGTATGTGTTGGTATCAAAATTAAATAATCAGATAGGAAAAATAAAATGAAAGAATTAAACGCAGTACAGTTAGAGGAAGTGAATGGTGGTAAATCAATAGTTGATAGTATTATTGATACTATTAATGATGTATTTGATTGTTTAGGTTGATTTAATGAAAACTTTAAATAAGAAAGAGATATTTAATATTAACGGTGGTACTAAAAGTGTAGCGGATAAAATCGATGAAATTTTTAGTAAGATGGTTGGTATTTTTGAATCTAAAAAATAATATTACCCCTCTTGGCGGAGAAGTAATATTAACTTATTGCGAGAAATGAGATGAATAAGGAGCAGATATGCTCCTTTTTTTTGCCCTCAAAAACTGCGAGCTTTAATATATAGACAAAGGGCAGGTAATCCCCTCCATTTTTAACGACGACCAGCTGTAGCGTTCTCGCTGTTTAGCTTTTACAGCTTTTTATTGGTGTTATATAACCTAAGCCCTGGTATGGGTAATAGACCCATAAATTAATTATTTTATAACCTTGTTTAGGTAATGTGAGATCTAAGCTTTGGCTGCAATCAAAGCCTTTTATACAGTGGTTCGATTGAGAGTACGCTCTTTTATTGAGAAACGGTTAACAAGTAATAACGCTGTATCAACTCCAAGCATTAAACTCTGATTACTAATGGGCCCTCAAGCCAAATAGCTGAGCTTATTGCCAGCGCTAACTATCGCTTATCTATTGTGCTTTAAATTTTTTAGGGGCTTTCATCACCAGGTTACTATAGCCTCCTATCCGGGTAATAATTTATTAGGCCATGCTCTTCTATAGTTACCATATTGATTGCTTCGGTTTTTCGTTGGTAAGCGGACATACATCTACATTTTTGAGCCAGTGATTGTTGATTTATTGATAAAAACAACTCCTTTTTATGGTCATATATTAAATCACTTTTCTGCCACCCCTTACTAAATAACTTAAGATGACAGAGTAATTCAAAACCTTTCCCTTTAGCAGGCATTTTTATCACTTTATTGACATTGCGGTTTTTATTCTAAGCTTGATTCAAAATGTGATTTTATTGTTAATTGCTGAACAAGATTTTAAATAATAGTTTTAATGAGAATCCCAGTTGAATTTGCCAATTAAGTTTTCGATAAAACCTTTTTACGAATCATCCTTATATCTATAAAAAAGCGTTTACTTTATTCATAAATAGTCATTTCCTAAACTTTAAACATTGCTACTCATAGTTGAAACGGCCCCAATCAATTCACCAACTAATTAAATAATATGCAGCTCTTATCAAAACGATTATTTCATATTTAGACCATAAAATAAAATTATAAAAGAATAATGTTTTAAGTTAAATTATTGATTTTTAGATGTAACTTACTCTTATTTGGCTTTTGCTAAATTTAAAAAATACGCTCATTATTAATCCCGTCGAAAACATAGAGCGACATGAATTTGAATTCTAAACCAGTAATTGGCTGATTTTATATGCACATTTGAAAGCGTAGTTGTTACAGCCAAAAATAATAAAATAGGAATAATAAAATGGCTAAGTACTTCCAATCAGAATATGAACTTGAGCGCTTTTTAGATAAGCAAATTGCAGCCGATTGTATCGACAGTTATTTAGATTCAGACGGTGTGATAAGTAATAGCTGTCAAATATTTAACATAGCGGAAAGCGATATGGGCAATTTAGATTATTACACACTTAACTAATAGGGTTTATAAATGGCTTATATTGTTATTGGGCAGTTACATGATGAGCATGCTCTAAAAATACTAAATAAATTAAAAGCGAGAAATGTAGATGCATATTTACTGCAAACGCATGACTTTCCAAGAAAAGTAAAATTTAGTTTTTCACCTAATGATGGCTATGGCAGTTTAACTTTAAGTTGCGGCACGCTTATTAACTTAAGTGATATTAAAGCCGTTTTTTGGCGTAGCTTTTCGGGTGTATCTGATGAAGAAACTCGGGCTACCTTTATGACTGAGCAGGGTGTTGCTGCAAAGGATAGTATGGCCTGCTTAAGAACATGGTTTTACTTAAAAAATGGTACTAAGTGGGTTAATAGTTGGGAAGCTTTTCAACACCATCAAGAAAAGCCCTATCAATTGAAAAAAATAAAAGATTTAGGTATCAAAATACCGCAAACGTATATTGGTAATAACTTAGAAGATATAAAAGATATCTATAAAAAATTAGATCAAAGTATTTTTAAACCTGTTTACGGTGGCGCACATACTGAAATGTTGACAGAGTCCCATTTAGAAACAGGAAGGGTCGAAACAGCATTGGCTAAGTCTCCCATTACAGTGCAAGAGTTTATTGCTGGGACAAATATACGAACCTATGTAGTTGGTAAGTACATTATATCCATTGAACTAAAAAGCAACATGGCGGACTTTAGAGAAGATAATAGCGCTGAATTAATAGTTATTGATACTCCTGAGTTAATAAATAGCCAAGCTGTAGAGATAACTAAAGAGCTATATCTCAGCTGGACAGCTATAGATTGGAGAAGGAACGAAAGCGGTGAGTATTATTTTTTAGAAGCGAACCCTTCTCCCATGTTTATTGGTTTTGAAAAGCAATCAGGTATTCCAATATCTGATTATATAGTTGATTACATGTTAGAACATTAATAATTGATAAAAAGGAAATATACATGAAAGAGTTAAGTCTTGTTCAACTGAAATCAGTAAATGGTGGCCTAGGTTGGGACGAAGATGGTAATTGGGTAGATTGTTTACAAGCTATCCGAAAGTTATTCCCGTAATCATGAAATTGGTTAAACAAAAAGATTAGTTTTAACGTTATGTGAATTCTTGGCGGAGTATCACGTAATAAAACCGGCAGTAATGCCATCCATGAGAAAGTAAATAAGGAAAAGAAAATGCACCCATTTTCATTAGAAAAATCACAAGAAGAGCAAGTTGTTGGCGGTAAAGGTGATATTAACTTCACTTTAAGCCTTAAAGAAGATGGAGGACCTGGTGATGTTGTTACCATGGCTATCCCTGAAGACGGCAACGACCCTCGCCCATTTCCACCTGAAGAGTGGATGTAAGTAAAAACTTTATAGCTAAAGACAATCTTTAACATTACGTGAATTCTTGGCGGAGTATTACGTAATGAAGCCGGCAATAATGCCACCCATGAGAAAGTAAATAAGGAAAAGAAAATGCACCCATTTTCATTAGAAAAATCACAAGAAGAGCAAGTTGTTGGCGGTAAAGGTGATATTAACTTCACTTTAAGCCTTAAAGAAGATGGAGGACCTGGTGATGTTGTTACCATGGCTATCCCTGAAGACGGCAACGACCCTCGCCCATTTCCACCTGAAGAATGGATGTAATTTTCTTACTTATGGGTGTAGTAATATCCCGTATAAAGCAAAGTTAAAATTCACTTTTATTAATACTTAAAGGCAAAAACATGATTGAGTTACAAAATAAAGAAATGATAGCGAATATTTTTGGTGGGGTGTATATGGATGAAAATGGTAATGGTTGTATTCCACCATTTATTATTATTCAGCTGTAACCGGTGACAACTTATGAAATTGAATAAAAGAAAACTTAAACAGTTACAAGAGTTTAATGTAATTGATATTAAAATGACAGACAAAGTTGTAGGTGGTTTTTGCCCTCCAACAGTTATTACTTGTAGCCCTGCAACCATCAATAAATTAGAAATGTAAGGAAAATATTATGAATATCAAAATGAATAAAAAAGCAATTAAAAATCTTTCTCAACAAGGCCATAGTACTAAACTGGCTACAAAAGAAGTTGCGGGGGGGGCAAGTTATCCGGTTGAGCAACCAACAGGCAATATGTTTACTCTAAATTCATGTGGTATTGTTTGTATCTCAGAAATGTAAGACATTCCACTGCACTTCAAACCTAGCTAGTCGTAAGTGTTTTTCTACTAAGGTAGAAGTGTATTGAAAAATAGTAGTTAGCTCATACTTTTTGTTATAAAGAGTGAGCTAACTTAGATTCTTCTATTAATGATGATTTATTCTAAATGATCAGGGTAGTGAGTTTTTCCTGAATCGAAGTTAAACCAACTCAAGTTCTTTTATTTCCCTACCTATAAATATTTTTTGATAACTTAAGTCTACTTGTAAATTATATCTTTCATGCAGCGACCTATGGTGGCCTTCATTTATAGCCCCACCGACTATCAATGGCGTAATCTCATTTGGCACGAGTTGCATGCCTGAGGATAAGCTTTTAATATTCTTTTTATGTAATTTCATTTCTAATTTATAGCTTAGCAATATAGTAGTACGTTATTACACCACAATAAGTTAAATATGCAATGTGGAATATTAACATTTGTACTTTTAATGTTAATGTGAAATTATAATTATTTAAAATTTAAAGAACTTGATAAAAGGAATTTCATGACAATCAACGGGTTGGTTGACAATACACAAAGTGATGTGATGAAGGTTATCCTCAAAGAAATAACTCAAAAAATATCAGAAGAGATAATAAAAAAAGAGAGTGGTAATGGGCTATTAAATGGGTTGGCTGGTTACATCTTGTTTTTATACAATGCAGATAAGTTTGAGGATATTTGTGTCGGTGATTCACTCCTAAATGAAAAAATGGAGCTTTTACAAGCTCAGTTAGCTAAGCAGTCCTTGGAGTTTAGTTCGGGGTTAGCTGGGCAGGGATGGTTGTTGGAGTTTTTAAATCAATCAAATAAAGCTGATTACGATAGCGAACTTCTTGAAAGTATAGATACTCTATTTGCTAATAGTTTGTCTCAGAATGATGTTTGGCTTGGTGAGATTGAAACAATACTAGGTCTAGCGGGTTACACACCTTATACAGCAAGACGTGCTCGTTTTACCGATCAAACAAGACTTTACAGTATTATCGTTAGAGCTTTTGAGCAAACAGCCACTTACTTTGATAATGGAAATATTACTTGGTCTCAACCCTATAAGTCGGCTTATAGGTTTAATCAAAATGATGAAAACTTACCTGAGTATAATTTAGGCTTAGCCCATGGTGTGCCAGGTATTATTGCTGCTTTAGTTCCTGTCCTACGTATACCCAAGCTAAAGGCAAGAGCGCGTAAGTTATTGTTAGGCAGTTGTGATTGGCTATTGACTAATCAAAACTGTAATTTAAGTAGTAACGCTTGTTTTGGCAGTTGTGCTGGTGATGGGGGAGATTCCCGTTTAGGTTGGTGTTATGGTGACTTAACAATTGCTTTGACTCTTATGCGCGTAGGGGTCGCTTTAAATATGCCTCACTATGTTGAAAGAGCACTCGGTATCGCTCGTCACGCGGCCAAGCGTGATGAGATTTCTGGTTACGTCAAGGATGCGGGGATTTGCCACGGTTATTTTGGGTTAATAATGATATTTAGCTTGTTAAATAAACTATCTCCACATCCAGATTTACAAGCAGCAATTAACTATTGGCTAAGTTTTGCTTTAGAGCAATATGAAGATAATGGAATTAGCAGCTTTTACAGCTATAAAGGTGATAAAGGCGGTTATGAAGAGGATTTCAGTCTCTTAATGGGGTATTCAGGAATTGGGCTAGTAATTATAAGTCTTTTAAATGGTGAGTTTGGTTGGGCCGATAGTTTGCTAATTGATTAAAATACAAAAGGAAATTGGAATGACTAATAAAATAAAAAATGCTCCATTCTTTGTTGTACGTGCACCACGGTTAAGTAACGAACAACTTCTACAGTTTAATAATGCGAATGCTGATACCAATAAAATACTTGAAAGCTGGTTAGCTATGTATGGTGTTCAAGAAGCACTTTATTTAGCTAGCCCCTCGCTATTAGAACGCATAAATCTATGGCGTGAAAAACCAGACACTAAGCAAGGTAAAAAGGTATCACACGCTTTAATAAAATATATGATCCGGATGTGTTCAAGAGCAACACCGTTCGGTTTATTTTCGGGTGTAAGTAAAGGTGAGATCACTTCGGTTACAGATTTAATCTGTGGGGATTATAAAAAAGATAGCCGAAAGACTCGTTTAGACATGTTTTACCTAAATGAGCTTAAAGACTATTTTATCAAGCATACCTCGAAATCTGACACACTAAAATATAAACCAAATCCCTCTCATTATTTCATCGCGGAGCAGTGTCGTTACATAGAAGCTTACCTCTTCGATGATAGTATGCAATATCGTTTAAGCGCGGTGGAAAGTGACGAATATTTTAAATTTGCTTTAAATTTAGCAAGTACCGGGATTAGCTTTAATAACTTATGTAAGGCTTTTTGTGAGCAATATATAGATGCCGATAAAGAAGATGTAGAGTCATACATTCAAGATTTAATAGATGAAGGCATTTTAATAGCTGATATACCATTGCCATTAACTGGAGATTCTCCAGATTATGCTTTATTAAAGTCTATTCAAAATCTTAAAGAAAATATTTACGCTGATCATCTTGCTACAGTTTTGGTAAAAATAGATCATTTAGATGAAGATAATTTAGGAAGCATTGCACCATACAAGCAATTACTTACACATTTAGATAAATTGCCAATAAAAGCACAAGAAAATAAGCTGTTTCAAGCTGATATATATCGCAACTACAGTACTTGTTATTTAAGCGAAATAGAAATTAACCGCTTGCAAAAGCAACTTGAGCTACTGTCTGGTTTGAGCTTGAACGAAAGAAGCAATCCTTTATCCCCGTTTATTAACCAATTTAATGCTCGTTTTGAAGGGCAGTTTGTAGCACTTGATGTCATTTTAGATGATGAAACCGGAATTGGCATTTCAGATGAAACAGGCTATGAAGCACCTTTGGTTGCCGGCTTACACTTCGCTCGGGCAGGCGGTATTCTCAATACTCCGGCAGGTGTGAGTCTAATTGATGCAATTATTGAAGAAGCAATTAGTTTACCAAAAAATCGCAATAAAAACTGTATTGTTCTAAAAAGTAAAGAACTCAAAGTTAAAGCGACAAATACTGACGCACTAAAATATTATCCCAGCTCTTTTGCTGCAATGCTAAGTTTGTACGAAGATGATAAACACAATCCTATAATTAAGTTTAATGGCTGCTATGGGCCATCATCAGCAAATTTATTAGGCCGTTTTTGTCATTTAGATGAAAGTTTAAAAAATGCAGTGAGGGAAGAGTTAAGGCTAGAACAGGCGCATTCTCCAGATGTTATTTTTGCTGAAGTTGTACATATGCCAGAAGGGCGACCCGGTAACGTTATTGCTCGTCCGCATTTACGTGAATACGAGATTGTATTTATGGCTGACAGCAGCCTAAATGACGAATATCAAATTCATTTAAGTGATTTATATGTTTGGGTTGAAGGCCATCAGGTTAAGCTCTGGAGTAAGCGATTAAATAAACAAATTGTTCCGCGCTTGTCATGTGCACACAATTATTCTTCGCGCAGCCTTAGTGCATATAAATTTTTATGCATGCTGCAACATCAAGATGGGCGAGTACCTCAGTTTTCTATGCCGCAAAGTACAACCAGAGATAGTTTTGTACCACGGATAATGTTAGATAATTTAGTGCTTAGTGAAAAAACATGGCGCATCGATAGAAAATATCTACAAGAAGTTTTAATTGATGGCCAGCTTAATATGGATAAGCTCAATGCTCTCTTAGCTACCTTCCAATTAGACCCGCAAGTTTGTTATGCAATGTTTGATAATATTTTGCAATTGGACTTGCGAAACTCTGACATGTTTGAAATTTTACTAGCAGAGACTAAAGGACAAACCAAGGTTGAATTAAAGGAGGTTTTATCTTCTAGCTTTTCCTCACGTGTAAGAGATGAACAAGGGCATCATTATAATAATGAAGTAATAGTACCTTTTAGAAATACAGCGGCAAAAGTACATAAGCACTTTGTAGATGAGCCACTTGCAAATATATCGGCCAAGCCAATTAAAAGAAGGTTTAGTGCTGGTTCTGAGTGGCTCAGTTTAAAAATTTATAGCGGTAATTCTTTAGTTGAACAACTTCTGTGTGAGAAGTTACTTCCACTCATTGAGTCAAACAAAAACCTTTATAACAAGTGGTTTTTTATTAGATACTCAGATCCAGACTGGCATGTTAGAGTTCGTTTTCATGGAAAGCCAAATATATTATGTGGTGAGTTACTACCTTTATTAAATAACCTACTTGATCCAATGATCGAAAGCGGTGAATTACATAAAGTAGAGCTAATGACATATGAGCGAGAAGTTGAGCGCTATGGTGGGCCTGAGTCCATAGCCTTGGCTGAATCTTTATTTATGTATGATAGTGAGTTAATTACAAACGCATGTTTACTAGTTGACGACTACGGTGAAGATATACGTTGGCGAATAGCATTAAATTATACACATAAGTTACTCAATCTATTTAATTACACGGATGATGAGCGTTTAAGTTTGATTAGCCGTTTACGAGATGGTTTTGGTAATGAGTTTAACGAAAATAGTATTTTACGTAAGCAGTTAGGTAGCCGTTTTCGAGAGTATCAAGATCAGTTAAATGACGACTTCATTAAGCTAAATACTGTTGATACAGATGGCCTTGATGAAACGCAAAAGTTTATTTTTAAATTACTTAAAGAATGGCAAAATAACGCTGAGCCAATTGTTAAAGCCTTAGTTAAGCTCATTAAAGAAAATAAGCTTAACTGTACACGAGATTCACTTTTAGGCTCACTTTTACACATGCACAATAACCGTATATTTAAAGCATATGGAAGAGAGCAAGAGTTTGTAATACATGATTTGCTAAGGCGAAAATACTTTTCTACAGGTAAAGCTAAATAAAAAAGCGCGTTTAAAGTTGTAATACCTTTAAACGCGCTTATATATTTCACCAATCCTCGCTACAATAACGCTATTCAATTAAGTGTGTTTTTCAGTCAAGATTCAGTGCTAGTAAAATAAGCTACTGAGTATTTGCACAAGAAGTGGTTTACGTAATCTTCTGATCATACATAAGACTTATTTAGCTAAAACAACGAAAAAAGGAAATTGTTTTAATGGCTCTAACAACTGTTATTCTTGCTGCGGGTAAAGGTACTCGCATGCGCTCTGCTCTACCTAAAGTTTTGCACAAAGTTGCAGGTAAACCAATGGTACAGCACGTTATTGATAATGTGATGGCATTAGGTGCAACGACTACAAACTTAGTTTATGGACATGGCGGCGAACTATTACAACAACAACTTGCCGATAACGATGTAAATTGGGTACTCCAAGCAGAACAACTCGGTACTGGCCACGCAGTAGCGCAAGCCAACTCTCATATTAACGATGAAGATACAGTATTGATTTTATACGGCGATGTACCGCTAACAAAACAATCAACACTAGAGCGTTTATTAGCCGCAACACCTAAAAATGGTTTAGCGGTATTAACGGTAAATTTGGTAAACCCAAATGGCTATGGTCGAATGCTTCGTGCCGGTGGTAAGTTAGTTGGTATTGTTGAGCAAAAAGATTCAAGTCCAGAGCAGTTACTTATCAACGAAGTAAATACAGGCATTATGGCTGTTAACGGTAAGCTATTAAAAACATGGTTAGGTAACTTATCTAACAATAATGCACAAGGCGAGTACTACTTAACAGATATCGTTGCAATGGCTCACAGTGAAGGCGTAGAAATCACTTCAGCTCAGCCAGATCATGCAATGGAAGTTGAGGGCGCAAATAACCGCGTACAACTTGCAGGCTTAGAGCGCGCTTACCAAGCATGGCAAGCAGAAGAGTTAATGTTAAATGGCGCAACACTTGCTGACCCTGCGCGTATTGATGTGCGAGGAACAGTTACCACCGGTGAAGATGTACTTATCGACGTAAACGTTATTTTTGAAGGCACGGTGACGCTTGGTAATAATGTACAAATAGGTCCTAACTGTGTCCTTAAAAATTGTAGTATTGGTGATAACGTTATTATTAAAGCTAATACACTGATTGAAGATGCCACAGTTGCAGATAAGTGTACGCTTGGTCCTTATGCTCGCCTTCGCCCAGGCGCTGTAATGGAAGAAGACTCACACATTGGTAACTTTGTTGAGATGAAAAAAACCCGTTTAGGTAAAGGCTCTAAAGCCAACCACTTAAGTTATTTAGGTGATGCTGAAATTGGCGAAAAAGTGAATATTGGCGCTGGCACTATTACCTGTAACTACGATGGTGTTAACAAAGCAAAAACTATTATTGGCGATAATGCCTTTATTGGTTCTAATTCATCACTCGTTGCTCCAGTAAATATAGGTGCAACTGCAACAATTGGTGCAGGCTCTGTGATCACCAGTACCGTTGAAGATGATCAATTAGCAATAGCACGCTCTAAACAGCGTAATTTAACAGGTTGGAAACGCCCAGTTAAAAAATAACAATAGAGGCTACTTAGGTAGCCTTTTTTATTTTAGCTGAAGTTTAAATTGCTCACTATTGCCGTACTATTTACAAGCCATTACTTAACTGGCGATTCAATCAGAGAGACTAACGGCTTAATACTGCTACTCGCAGGATACATACTTGCCAAAAACACTTACTTTTGGAACTGCTTAAATAAAAACTTGGTATTACTGGCTTTGAGTTTTGCGGTTTTGTTTGTACTTATAATATTAAGTTATCAGAAGGTGTTTACTCTTCCTCATTTTATTTTAAGCGCTAGCTACAATATTCAACGTGTTGTAGGTGTATTTTTTGTACTCGCGTTCGCTCACCGATTTTTAAATTTTAATACTTACTATTTAAAACAGCTCAATGTATGGGTGTTTCCCTTTTATTTATTGCATCAAAGCATTTTGATTATTTTGTGTTTTTTACTACAGCCTTTAAGTTTAGGGCCTGTTGCTGAACCATTCATCATTATTACAGGGACTTGGTCTTTTTGCGGTGTTATTACATGGGGTATTACACGTATTGATGTACTTAGACCTTTGCTAGGGGTTGCAATTAAACGAGATTATTCCCCGACTGTAAAAATTCTTGGCTATACGGCCGCTTTAATTTTAATAACTCCGCTAGCGTATAAGCTAATTACTTAGGCTAAGGGCTGTATTAAAACTGCCATAATCTTGTCATGCCTGTGTGTTGATATTTAGTAAATACAATACTAAGGAAAATTACATGTTTAAAAAATCAATTATTGCGCTGTCACTTATATCTGTTCTTACTGGTTGCTCACTTGATGGTGACGATGGTCAAAACGGCTCTCAAGGATTACAGGGAGAACAAGGCACAGATGGAACTAATGGGTTAAATGGTATAAATGCCAATTCAGCATTAAATATTAACCTTGTGGGTAGAGGTGTATTAAATGCACAAAGCCCAGAAGGTGCAGCTGAAATAGTTGCATATCAAGCATCTAAAAAATGGATTTACACTATTAACAGTTCAGGCGATGACGTTGTTGTTAATATTTTACCCGCCGACACCTTTGATACTGCCGCACTCGTTAAAGATAACGAAGGGGTTATAAACGCCACAAATTTAACGTCCATTATTACGTTGTCTTTAAACGAATATACCCAAGGCGATGCAAACAGCATTGCTGTTGATGAAAACAATAATTTACTAGCGGTTGCAATGGCTGCTGAAAGCACGGGTGATACAGGTCAAATTGCTTTTTACGATATAAGCGGCGACTCACCTGTATTTATTAAAAATGTTACAGTCGGATTTTTACCAGACATGGTGACGTTCACCCATGATGGCGCAAAGGCAGTGGTTGCTAACGAAGGTGAACCAAGTGGCGACTACAGCGTAGATCCTGAAGGTTCTATTAGTATTATCGATATAACAAATAATGTAATAGCCGATACAGCAATAAATATTGATTTTAAAGCCTATAACAACAAACAAACCGAACTAGAAGCGCAAGGGGTAGTTTTTGCAAACCCAAATGGTCGTACTATTAACGGTAATCTAATAAATACCACAGTAGCTATGGATTTAGAGCCCGAGTACGTTAGCATTTCTAAAGATAACAAATATGCTTATGTATCTATTCAAGAAAACAATGCACTTGCAATAGTTAACCTACAAGACAACAGTCTTGAGCTAAAGGGCTTAGGCTTTAAAGATTGGTCAAGCTTACAATACAACTTGATGCCTCAGATAAAGACGGCGGCGTGAATTTTAAATCATACCCAGGGCTCTATGGTATGTACCAGCCCGATACTATCTCAAGCTTTAGTTGGAAAGGCGCTAACTTTATAGTTACTGCCAACGAAGGTGACGCAAGAGAATACTTTTTTGATACAACGGATGAAGCAGACTGTATAGCAAAGGGCGGACTTGATTACGATAAAGACGATGGCTGCTTAGCTTATATAGATGAAAGCCGCGTTGAAGACTTAACTCTTGCTGCTAATTTTGATTACTTAAATAATGACGATGATGATATTGGTCGCTTAAAAGTAACAACAATAAAAGGCGATACTAATAACGACGGACAATACGAATCGCTTTACGGCTATGGCGCACGTTCTTTTACTATTTGGGATAGCAATGGGCTGGTGGTTTTTGATTCAGGTGACGATATAGCACGTATAACAGCATCTGTGCATGGTGAATCATTTAACAATAGTGAAGATGAAAACAAAGGTGACTCACGTTCAGATGATAAAGGCGCAGAGCCTGAAGCGCTGACTATTGGTAAAATTGACGATCGTACATTTGCTTTTGTTGGATTAGAACGTATGGGCGGTATTATGGCTTACGACATTACTAATCCATACAATGTGCAATTTGAAGACTACTTCTATAATAGAGGCTTAATTAAAGGAGCGAATATTACAGGCGATTTGGCACCTGAAGGAATGGTATTCGTTTCAGCAGAGCAAAGTGCAACAGGAAATCCACTCTTAATTGTTGGAAATGAAATATCAGGCTCTATTGCCGTATGGGAAATAGCATCTAAATAAATCTTTAATTTTAAATAAAGCTGTGTGTTGTTTGTTTAACATACAGCTTAGTTTAAACCTTACTAATACATCATCAATTGATACATAAATTATGAGTGTTTTTTAAACTAAAAGTATCCTGCAGCCCTTTATTTGTATAGCTTTCATACTAAATTCATTTAATTGTCAAAAAGCTGAAATAAAACATTGACCCCCGCTCGAATCTCCCTATAATGCGACCCCACTGAGACGGGAAACGCCAACGCATAGCGAGGCACGAACTACCTCAGAGAGTTAAATAAAACTTCGGTTTTAAATTGTCGAAAGAAAGTTTAAAACAAAGTGTTGACTCGAAAAATAAAGGGTGTATTATTCGCATCCCTTGAGGCGCTAAAGCGACTCAAAACGTTCTTTAACAATATAAAGCAATCATCTGTGTGGGCACTCGTACAGATTGAGTTCTAACAGCCAACCTACTTAGGTAGTGAGGCAAAAAAATTAGAGTCTCAATTGAAAACTGAGTGACCAACAGAATAGTTATTTCGATAATTATTCGGCACAGTCAATTCAATATCGAAAGATATTAAAATAAATTCAGAATTCATTGAGCTGTCGAAAGACATAAAACTTTTTAATTGAAGAGTTTGATCATGGCTCAGATTGAACG
>NZ_JADYXJ010000042.1:0-19294 GCF_015864365.1 Pseudoalteromonas sp. SWXJ133 | reverse complement strand
ATATTACCGGAGAAAAGAAAGCGAAAAGCTTATCCGCGAACGGTGCTCGCAAAGACACAAAAATATCCAGTTAGGTATAAACGAAAAAACACCACTCGTTCTTAAACGAGTGGTGTTAGCCATATGTAGGGCTTTTTACTACCTCAGTTTTAAACGCAGTTATAGTTTAATATTGATTATATAAATGATGTTTTTATATCTCTTTTAACTTAAACATTATTCACTTCATACACACACTCTCTCTAAATCATTTAACTTTAATAACTCTTTAACAAATAACACATAATTGTTGTTTATATTTAACAGGCTGTAATTAAGTTTTATAATTTTATTTTAAAAGGAATAATATCCATGAATTTAATAAGAAAGGTTATTAGCTCAGTTGTTATAGTTGGTTCTTTTGGTTTTGCGAATGATGCTCTAGCTGCAAGATCATGTTCTGTTATTGTTGATGATATCCAGCTAAATCATTCTCAGGTAATTGTGAAAACAACTAATAGTATTACTCACATGGCTAATGACAAGTTAACTTTAGCTTATCAAGACACTCAATTTGGCCAGATCTTAGAAAAGCTTGCTGAAGCAAAAAGTTTAGAAACGCCTGTAAAAATTTATATACTTGAGGAGTTTAATGGTGATGATGCGCGCAGTTGTAGTGATAGCGTTACTGACTATATAGGATCAGTTCATCGCATCTAATGTACTAAATTGTTTGTAGCCCCATAATTAGTATAGGGCTACAATTTTATATACTACTGACACTTTATAGTTGCATAAAGTTGATAGCATTGGTTTTTACTACCAGTGCTTTTCATTGTCCATAATTGGTTATACCAATCAAAGTTACCATAAGCGCTTTCATCCTCTCCGCAGGTAATTGTGCTTCCAGAAATTTCTTGATTGTGACCACGCTCTTCACAAAATTGATTTCCATTTGTAGAACCCACAAAAAACAGCTCTAAGCGCCCATTTATCCAAACCTTTGGTGCGTAATAGGTTGTTGCAGTATTTACCAATATGCCTTGTTGCTGTTCCATATTTATTTCTGCGCGCTCAAAGGATACTTTTTCATTTTCTTTTAGCGTTACTGTGCTTGCTGAAAGCGTAGTATCTGCAAATACATTAAGTGATACTGAACTTAAAGTAAGTAGAGCAAGAGTGAATGTCTTCATTATCTTTTCCTTTAGTTAAATGTAGAATTACACAAAACATCTTTATTCAATGTGTCTATTAAGCGTGGTAAATATAAGTTTCAACAAGGTTAAGCTTTTATTAAAGTTTAAAATAAGCACTGCATGCCTTTGCATTTTTTACACTATGAAAAAAATTTGAGTTCTACTTTATTCACTAGTTTTAGCGCGCTGGTGGTGTTATTTTGACGTTAATAAAAATTAAATCTCACGCAATGAATTTTAATTTTTAATGTATTAAGGCATCTTTTATGAATCAAACAGTGGAACAAACAATGAAAAAAGTAGGATTAGTCGGTTGGCGTGGCATGGTTGGCTCTGTGTTATTAGAACGTATGCAGCAGCAAAGTGATTTTGCACTTATCGACACCACCTTTTTCACCACCTCACAAGCGGGTCAACTAGGCCCAGGTATAGCAGGCGACGCAAAACCATTACTAGATGCAAGTGACATTAGCGAACTTGCTAAAATGGATATTATTGTTACTTGCCAAGGTGGTGACTACACCAATGCGGTATATCCAAAACTTCGAGAGTTGGGTTGGGATGGTTACTGGATTGATGCAGCTTCGGCACTGCGTATGAGTGAGGACAGCATTATAGTGCTTGATCCCGTAAACAAAGATGTTATTGAACAAGGCTTAGAGCAAGGCGTTAAAACCTTTGTGGGCGGTAACTGTACTGTATCGCTGATGTTACTTGCATTAGGTGGTTTATTTGAGCAAGACCTAATTGAATGGGTAAGCCCAATGACTTACCAAGCGGCGTCGGGCGCTGGTGCACGAAATATGAAAGAGCTTATTGCACAAATGGGCGCTATTCATGCAAGTGTTGCAGATAAACTAGATAACCCAAGCTCTGCTATTTTAGAAATTGATAAAATAGTAAGTGAAACAATGGCGTCAAAAGACTTACCACAAGACCAATTTGGTGTGCCATTAGCGGGCAGTTTAATCCCGTGGATTGACGTACCTATGCCAAGTGGTCAGTCTAAAGAAGAGTGGAAAGCACAAGTTGAAGCGAACAAAATTTTAAGCTCTTCTAAGCAACCAGTACCTATTGACGGTTTATGTGTGCGTATTGGTGCTATGCGTTGTCATTCACAAGCTATGACCATTAAATTACGTGAAGATATTAGCGTAGAAAAAATTGAAGAAATTTTAGCGTCTCATAATGAGTGGGTTAAGGTTATTCCTAACGAGCGTGAAATTAGCGCAACAGACTTAACACCCGTTAAAGTAACAGGCACTTTAAGCATTCCTGTTGGCCGTATTCGTAAATTAGCGATGGGGCCAAAATACATCAGCGCATTTACAGTAGGCGATCAGCTTTTATGGGGAGCGGCAGAGCCACTTCGTCGTATGCTACGCATAATTGTTGATGGTGAGTAATATATAATCAGTATTAACAAAAGGGGTTGGCAATTTGCCAGCCCTTTTTAGTTTAATGGCTTATAAAACCGCTTAAGAGGCTTAAACAATACTTTTTTATGAATGTTCACTGTTGTTTATTATTGAACTTAAGTAAACTGTTTACATTGTGCAACAGCCTATTCAAGTAACATTAATGACCTCTCATACAAATAACTTTGCCAATAAGCGATTAGCATTTGTTAGCTCTTATTTTAGTTCTGCAATTGCTATAAACACGGTTGTTTCTTGTTTTCTTATTTTTAGCAGTATTAACCATAGCGCCTCTCAAGGAAAACTTTACTGGCTTTTTACGCTAACGTTTATTTCATTACTACGAATAGCCAATCATGTATTTGTTAACAACGTCCATGCTTTTAAATATCACCTTTATTTTATAGGTTTATTATTAACAGCCGTAACTTGGGCGGCTTTTCCTATTTTGTTTTATGAAAACATGCAAATGCAGGAGAAGTTTGTATCTCTGGTTGTTTTTAGCTCCCTTGCTGGTGGCGGTGTAAATGTTTTAGCCTCCGATATTCGCTCTTCCTTATCGTATATAACCTGTTTACTGGTCCCTTTTAGTATTTTATTACTTTTACAGCCTATTGAAGATGAGAATGTATTAGGGATTTTAGGGCTCGTTTTATGGTTTATTTTGTGTTTTGTTACCGCTATACGTTCTGCTAAAGATGTAAAGTCATCAATTAATAATGAACTTAAGCTAGATCAATTTATTGAAAATTTAGAAAACGAAGTACAACTTCGCACCGATCAAATAATTCTTCTAGAGCAAAAAGATAATCTAACTAAACTGTTTAACAGGGGAAGTTTTGTTTCCAATGTTGAGCTTGATTTAGTCAATCAAAACAATGATATTAAAGCCGTATTATTTTTAGACATGGATGACTTTAAAATCATCAACGATAAATATGGCCATGATTTTGGTGACTTTGTATTAGCCCAAACAGGTAAACGCTTAGTTGAAACGCAAACTCAAGGCGACTTTATTGCTTGTCGGTGGGGTGGTGATGAGTTTATTTTTTATTCTCGTAATAACAGCGAAGATGAGCTTTTTGACTGTGTTTTTAGATTAGTTAAAACCTTAACAAAAACAGTGAGTATGGATAGCTATCAAGTAAATCCCTCTTTTAAGGTTGGGCTGTATTTTACGCGCGAAAATTTTGTTCTTGAAAAAGCAATAAAATACGCTGACGTTGCTATGTATGAAGGCAAGAAAAGTCGCAATGAAATATCGGTATTTGACGAGCGAATGCATGAATCGCTTAAAAGAGAAGAAGTACTTCGTAGCTCAATTAAAGAGTGCGTAGAAAAAGGTGACTTTCATCTGTGCTATCAACCTATTGTTGATATAACTACAAATGAAATAACGACGTTTGAAGTACTACTTCGTTGGCAATTTAAAGATGAATTTATCCCCTCTACAGAATTTATAGATATTGCAGAGCGATATGGAAAAATCAATATATTAGGTGAATTTGCACTTGAGCAAGCTATTTCTAGCTTAAGTAAATTAAACGCTGTAAATAGTAATATTGGACTGTCGATTAATGTGTCTGTGTTGCAACTAGAAAACCATAACTTTTTAGATTTTTTAGTTGGGCTTTTAAACAGATACGCAGTCAAACCATACAATGTCCATTTAGAAATAACAGAAACAGTCATGATTAAAAATTTACCGTATTTGTCAAAAGTTATTACGGGAATAAAGAATACCGGTGTACGTATTTCGATTGATGACTTTGGTACAGGGTTTTCTTCTATATCGGTTTTAAAAGAACTATCAGTTGATTATATTAAAATAGATAAATCTTACATTGATAATATTTGTGAATGCTCAAAGGATAAAAGTATCGTATCTGCGGTAACTAATATGTCTCATATGATTGGTTGCCAAGTAATAGCGGAAGGCGTAGAAAACACAGCTCAGCTAACATTATTAAAAACATTAAAAGTTGATAAATACCAAGGCTTTATATTTAGTAAACCAGTCAGATTTGATCAAGCATTAGCACTGATAAATTAAAGCTTTATATTTAGTTAAGCATTGCTATATAAATCAGATTTTTGCAGCAATTCATATTTAATATATTCAATTTAAGAGAGTTTTTAAATCTTTAACGCATTTTTACTATCGCAGTACATTTCCCTTCTCGTACTTTTTAGTCTGCATAGTCATTGTTTTATTTAAATTGGTATAACCTTTGCTTTTAATACTTAAGTTAGCCACTTTAATTACTGTTAGGCTATTAACGATGTATTTTAAATGCGGTATACGTAGCGTTATTACAACTTTACGTAATTTTTACATGTTTAAAATGCTCATTTGAAAGTATTAGGTAAAGGAAATTATAATGAGCTCGGTTTCTAATGTATTTCATAGCAAATGGTTTAAGTCATTAGCGGTTATTTTATTAATCCTTATTATTGCCAGAATAGCCGCGCCTTATGTAGTTCAATACTACGTAAATTATCAGTTAAAACATACACAAGGTGTTACTGGGCATGTTGGTGATGTAGATTTGTTTTTATATCGCGGTGCCTACGCAATTGACGACGTTGAAATTTACGCTGTTGATGCAACCTCAGCTCCAAAGCCTTTATTGAGCATTCAAACTCTCGATTTTTCACTTGCGTGGCCAGCTCTTTTAAAGGGCAATTTAGTAACGAACATGGCCTTTACACGTCCTGAAATAGTTATTTACGATAAAGACCCCAATGCTTCTGAGCAAAATAAACAAGTAAAAGACGAAACTACCTGGGTAGGGCTCGCTAATAATTTGGTACTGTTCTCAATTGATACCTTAACAATTGAGCAAGGTAAGTTAACTTTAGTTAACTCAACGAATAGCGGTGAAAACCCCACCTTTATATCAAATATCAATGCCAGAATTGAAAACATAACGAATGCGCAAAACCTATCAAAAACACTTGTGACTACTTTAAACGTAGAAGGTGCGTTAATGGGGGAGGCAGCATTAAAGCTTAATGGCAAATTAGACCCTTTTAGCAAGCAAGCTAATTTTGACTTTAACGCAGAGGTACAACGTTTTTCAGTTAAAAATTTAGACACTGTATTTAAAGTGTATACACCATTTGATATTGAAGCGGGAGGCATTGATGGCGCTATGGAACTTGTGGCTAAAGATAATAACTTAAATGGTTATGTTAAAGCGGGCGTTCAAAACTTGCGTGTTTTTTCGTGGCGCGAAGATATTGAAAAAGATGACGACGGCATATTTACAGCCATATTTGAAGGAAGTGTTGATTTACTAGGCTCTATCCTCGAAAACGATGAGTCTAAACTTGTTGCTGCACGCATTCCTATAGAAGGGCAATTAGACAATGCGGATGTTTCGACTTTCCAAGCAGTTACTTCGGTTTTAAAAAATGCTTTTTTTGATGCGTTTAAAATGAAGGTAGATAACGTTATTTCTTTTGAAGATACGGATAACAAACCTGATAACGAGGGAATTAAAGCACTTTGGTAACGCATGTTTCAGTTGAATGCCCAATCTGCACCCACTTTTTAAACTTTAAGTGGGTGCTTTAGTACTCTTATCAGATTAGTTTTTGCGGTTACTCAATAGCTCTTTAAGCTCAGCAATTTGGGATTGTAGTTCGTTTACTTGCCCTTGCGTTGCAGGTAATGAGCTATCATCTGCGAGCTCTTCTCGCGCTTTGCGGTGCTCCTCACTCATAACTTCTAAAATGGCACCTACCATCATATTCAAAAAGACAAATGCGGTTAGAAATATAAACGTAAGGTAATAAATCCAGCTTAGTTCGTACACTGCCATTGTTTCGTACATTATGTCGGTCCAATCTTCAAACGTTGCCACCCTAAATAGGGTTAGCATAGAGATTGAAACGTCTTGCCAAAGTACGGGGTTTATTTCGGCAAACATCATGCTGCCCATTGCAGCGTATATATAAAAGATAACAAACATTAATAGGGCTATATAACCCATTTGTGGGATGGCTTTAAGCAATGAGTTAACTAATAAGCGCAGCTCTGGGATCATCGATACCAATCGCAGCACTCTAAATATGCGCAGTAAACGAGCAATTAACATAGTAGAGCCGGCAGCAGGATATAAACTGCCCAAAACTATGATGGTGTCGAATATGTTCCATCCTTTAGAAAAAAAGTGTTTTATGCCTTTACTTGCAATAAAGCGGATTACTAGTTCAATTAAAAAGAATGCGGTAATGCCAACATCCATCCAATTTAGAGCAAGCTCTACGGTAGGATGTAGTGAGTAAGTGTGTGCACCTACTGTTAGGGCAGAAACAATAATTACAGCTATAACAAATGATTGAAATATCTTGCTTTTGTCTATACGCTGAAACAACTTTTGTAACTGCGACATCATAGAAATAGATCCTTTGGAGATTAAGATTTTATGGCGCTAATATACAATAATATTGTAATAATTTAACGCTTTTTCGATATAGAAAGTGTAAGGAAATTTAATGTTTGTCAATAAACTAAAAAGTAGCGCATTACTTATTGTTGGATTATGTGTTTTAGCTGGTTGCAGCTCTGACGCGCGTTTTCATGAAGTTCAATCGGCGCGCCTTGATGAATGTAACTATAAAGCCGACAAAGAATATTACGAATGCCTAGATAAACAAGACTCTAACTACGAAGAGTTTAAAAAACAGCAACAAGCCCAAACTAAGTAAGTAACCTTTATATTTATGACTAAAACTCAAAAACAACGTGATAAACAAATTCGTTTAGCACTTACTAATGCATGCGAAGCTATAAAAGAAACAGTTACAGGATTTGATTACTTAACACATACAATTGATTTAAATAACGAAGCCAATACGTTAAAAGTACAGTGCTATTTTAACGATGATATAGCCCTTGAAAGTGCAAAACCGCAACTTAACGAATTAACAAATATAATACTCAAAGAGCTTACGAGTATTAAGTTGAACGCAAAACCAGCACATATTTCGTTTTCCGCCAATTAACAGAGCTTTTGTTGGTTTGATAGCACATGGACGTTATAATTAGATAAATTATTTTTAGGGTTTAAATTATGGCTGTTCCTACGCGTTCGCAAATTTCACCAGGTACCACAGTAAATATTGTATTAAAAGAAGATCAACGCAGCGGCACATTAACTGAGGGTGTTGTTGAGCGCCTTTTAACAAAATCACCAAATCACCCACACGGCATTAAAGTACGTTTAGAAGATGGTCAAGTTGGCCGAGTAAAAGAGATTTTATAATGGCAGCGTTAACAGAACAGGCTTTTTGGGAATTAGTAACAACGCCTGATTTAGGGCTCGATCCGCAAAGTGTGAGCGATAACCTAAAAACTAAACTTAATGATTTAAGCGATCAACACCTTATTGATTTTGATAAGCATTTTGGCATACATATGCGCAAGTGTTTTACCTGGGATTTGTTTGGTGCCGCCTTTGTGATGGCTGGATGTAACGACGATTACGGCTTTAGCGAATTTAGATGTTGGCTAATTTCGCGCGGTAAAACAGTATTCGAAAACGCCTTAGAAAATGCTGATTCTATAGCGCAGTGTACACCTGTTTATTACTTAAACGAGCAGCCTTATCCGTACATTGATGAGTATGACTTAATAGCCGGTTTATTATTTGAAGAACGTAACGAAGACGAATTGCCGTTTATCCCTTCTGGCAGTGATGAGCCCAAAGGTAAACGTTTTAAAGACAAACCTAAGTTTTTAAAGCAAAGCTACCCTTTATTATTTGCAAAGTACTGGCAATAAAATAAATACCAATTCGTATAACTAGTTAAATAATCTAATGAGTTCAATTGACCCTTACAATTAGGCGCATTGGTATAAATCGTTTTGTTGTTTAAGTACGTATTAAATAAAGTGCTTAACAACAAAATGGTTTGTAATGAGTATCTAGGGCATGTTTACCTTTGGTGTTTGAATTTGTTCAATCCAAGAAGGATTAAATCGCGGCGCGAGATTTGTAACCTAGTGGGCTCGACAACTGCTCCTGCATTATTCTAATGGCTTACATCCATGTAAGAATAATAAAAACCGAGCAAAGCTTCCGCGTCCTACTCACGCGCTCGCTCCTGTAATACGACTTCTCTCCTTTTATAGTAAATCTCTGTTATAGTTGTTAAAAGTTATAAAAGCTAAGTGATTAGGCATTTTGCTATTATTTAACACGCTGACTCACGAGGATACACCCACGAAATGAAATATTTAACACTCGCTTTATTAACTGTCGCTTTTACAAGTGCAAATGCTTTTTCTGAGCCGAGTAATAAAACACGATTTATACCGTTTTTAAAGTCAAAATTGGGGACATACGAAGTTGTGTCGACCAATTCAGGGTTATGCGTTAATAGCGATTTGAGTTTGACAGACGAAAGTGATTTAAGTGCAGGTTTTAAACTTGGAGAACAAATTGTATTTGGATCGCTCCATAATGGTACTCGCACTATTAAAAAACCAAACTTTTGTTTTATAACCAGTACGCTTAAATATAAAAGTGATGGCCTTGAAAACGGTTTAAGAATGAGCCGTTGTGAAAACCCTGCAAACGAAAAAACAATCAGTCAAAGTATCAAGTTTTTAGCTGATAACACACTAAAATATACATTAAGCGAACCTAGTGTAGAGTGCACATTTAAAAAAGCAGACGAGAGCAAATAAAGCATCTAGTAAGTAGTAAATCATTCGCAGTATATTTTAGGGATATCGCGCCAACGCGTAGTGTACTGCGGCGATAAAAAATCACGGTTCATGTGCCATCGGTCATTTAATTTACTGCTTGCAAGGCTGAGCATCCCTTTTCCGTATCGATTGTTAATTGTATCTAGGCACTGCATAAGCTTTGGATTATCGGGGCTTTTACTAAATAAGTCATTTTGTTGAAACTGTTCTGATATTAGCTCTACCGCGCCCACACCACACTTATAAAATCGGATTCCCGGTTGGTAAATATTATTAAATACCTCAGATACAGCATTAGCCATCACGCAGGTGTCGTTAGTGGGTGAGGGGAACTTATATACAAACGACTTTTTATAATATCTGTTTTCGTGTGCGCCACTGGCTGCAAAAATATAAAGCTGGTGAGTAAGCGAGCGTTGCGCTCTTAGTTTATTAGCCACTGTGGTTACATGGTTAATTAGCGCTGTTTTAAGGGCTGTTGGCTCGCATATGCGTTCTCCAAAACTACGGGTCGAATAAATCTCCCGCTTGTCTTGTCGTACATCATCCCAGTTTAAACATGTTATCCCGTTAAGTTCGCTTACTGTACGTTCAACAACCACACTAAATGCACGGCGCATTGCTTTAGGGTTTTGCTGAGCAAGGTCCCAAGCGGTGTGTATATTCATTATTTTAAGCTTTTTAGCTAGCCGCCGGCCTATTCCCCACACATCTTCGCAGCTCATTCTTTGTAAAATAGCTTGGCGAGTTTGCTCGCTATTTATTACTGCTACACCATTAAAACCACTGAGCTTTTTAGCTGCGTGGTTAGCGGCTTTTGCTAAAGTAGGGGTCGGGCCAAAACCAACACCCACAGGAAGCTTTGTTTCGCGCCATACTGTGCGCCTTATTGTATGGCCGTATTCATGCCAGTCTTTAATTAATGATGTGTATCCATTAAAGTGCAAAAACGATTCATCAATACTGTATATGTGTTGTGTATCGCAAAAGCGGCCAATAATATTCATCATCTTGTCGCTTAAATCAGCATAAAGCTCGTAATTGCTAGAGCGAATAACAACGTTGTTTTGCTCAAGTAAATGCTTAACTTTAAAGTACGGGCCAAATTTAGGAATATTTAAGCGCCGAGCAATAGGGCAAATAGCGCATACACAGCCATCGTTATTGGTAAGTACAACCACGGGTTTGGATCGAATAGCAGGGTCAAATACTTTTTCGGCACTGGCATAAAATGACACAGCATCAACTAAGGCATACATTTTAGTAACTCTGGGCTTTGCCTGTGCATTCTTATTGATAGCGTTACTACGCCTTCTAGCTGAAACTCGTCTGCAGAGGTTAGTTGTACAGGCTTATGTAAAGAAGAAGCTGAAAGCAGCCGTGCATTGGTTTTATCAAGTAGTTTGCATACAAAAAGACCATTTAAGTTAGCAACAATAACGTCACCATTTTCTGCAGGCTCTGCACGGTCGATAACTAATAAGTCCCCTTCAAAAATTCCGACTTCTTGCATAGAGTTACCCGATGCAATACCAATAAACGTAGCATCTGGATGCTTTATTAAAAGCTCATCAAGGGTTACACCTAGCTCGGTGTACTGCGCTGCGGGGGATTCAAAACCACACACGCCTGCTTCTATATAAATGGGAATGACAAACATAACACAACCTGAAACGCATATACTGTATAAGTGTACAGTATATGCGTTTTGTGTAAGTTATGCCAAGAATGTATGGCTGATCAATCCATGTTTTTGATCATTTGTTGTGCGGTATCTAAAAAGTCTTTGATTTGTTGAGGGTTTAAGTTTTTACACATTTGATTATTTATTTTCTGCTCTGAGGCTAATAACTTATCAAAAAGAACTTTACCTTGCTCTGTGAGCGACAAAATAAAGCAGCGTTTATCGTGCTCACTCGCCTGTTTATTAATTAAATTTAAGCCAATAAGATCTTTAATTAAACGTGCGATTTGCGCTTTGTCGCGCTGTGTTTTAGTAACTATATCGTTAGCCGTACAGTTATTTACGTTCGCGATAATATGTATGCAGCGTACGTGCATAGCATTAATACCAAGTTCGCCTGCGTTAATTGCTTCACGAATTGTGACACGGTAATTTTGCATTAGTTCAAACAGCGTATTTGATAAAGGTGTATTCATAGAACTCTCAATATAGTTGACAAAGTCAATTAATTTGCTATAGTTGATTTTATCAACCAATGGGGCGTTGTGCAATACCTGCTTTTTATAGCAGGTTGGAATTAAAGTCTAAGTTTTGTAAAACGAGGTAATACATGAGTAAACAAGTTCGCAAAGCCAACGTATTAAGTACACAGCAAATCACACCCCACCTACAGCGTATTATTGTAGGCTCTGATGATTTTAAAGACTTAACCTCACAGCACATTGGTAACTATGTAAAAGTACTGATCCCAAAAAATGGTGAAGCAGATTTTAACTTAAAAACAGCCTGTATACGGTCATATACAATAAGGCATGTAGATGCACAAACAGGCGCGCTAACGCTTGATTTTGTTATAAATATGCACCAAGGCCCTGCAACTGACTGGGCTAAAATTGCAAAAGTAGGCGACGAGCTAGGTATTGCAGGACCAGGCCCTAAAAAGCTAGATAATTATGAGCATTCGCATTATGTATTACTAGGCGATTTAACATCGGTAAATGCAATAAAAGGGTATGCGCAGCAATTACCTTTAACTTCAAAAATTGATGCTTTTGTACATGTACCCACCGAAAAAGACATTATTGATTTAGAAACAAGCCGCGATGTTAATTGGCTTGTTACCGACAACGCTGACGAAGCGCTACTTAGCGCGCTTCAAAATTTGCACATTACAGCAGAGCCTCCCATTGTATTTATGGCATTGGAAGCTGGGCTTGTACGTAGGGCAAAAACACTGCTAACAGAGCAATTTAATATACCGCGCAGTAATATTGTTTCCTCAGGTTATTGGAAAAAAGGCGTAGACTCAGAAGGCTATAAAAAGCAGCGCCAACGTGATGCACAGCTTGCCTGAATACCTTAGAGCAAAATAACATATACCTATTTTGCTTTAATACCTCTGCGTAACTTGAATTGACCTAATAGCAGACCCATTTAAGTGTTTTATGCTAATGATGTAATTCATTATTAGCATGCATTTTTAGGAGCTGCTATTTTGTTAAATTCCATTCCTTTTTCGTTATTAGAACTTGCCCCCATGATCAAAGGGGACAGCGTTACTAACACTCTTCATAAAAGTACTAAATACGCCCAACGTGCAGATGAACTTGGCTTTAACCGTTTTTGGCTTGCTGAGCATCATAATATGCCTGGTATAATTTGCGCTGCCACTTCTATTTTGGTTGGCCACATTGCAGGTAATACCAAAAAGATACGCGTTGGATCGGGCGGTATTATGCTGCCAAACCACTCCCCATTAGTTGTTGCTGAACAATTTGGTACGTTAGAGAGCTTATATCCAGGGCGAATAGATTTAGGACTAGGGCGTGCCCCCGGCAGTGACCAAGTAACGAGTCGTGCACTAAATAACGATATGAGCCGCGCAGAAAACTTCCCGGGAGAAGTAACTGAGCTGCAAACTTTACTTGGCCCATATAACGGTACGCACCCTATACGTGCTATACCGGGTGAGAACACAAACGTTCCTATTTGGTTATTAGGCTCGAGTTTATTTAGCGCGCAGTTAGCGGCGCAAAAAGGGCTACCGTATGTATTTGCAGGGCATTTTGCACCGCGTTTTGTGCACGATGCAATAGCGTTGTATAAGCGCGAATTTAAGGCATCAAGCGTACTTGATAAGCCATACGTAATGCTTGCACTGCCTTTAGTGGCAGCAGACACCGACGATGAAGCGCAATACTTGTCGACTACTTCTAAACAACGTGTGCTCGCACTCATACGTGGTAACGAGCTGTGGCTAAAACCACCTGTTGAAAGCATGGATGGGTTGTGGAGCGAACAAGAACGCGCTCATGTAGAGAACTTTTTAAGTCTAAGCGTAGTAGGCGGACATGTAAGTATTAAACACAAGTTAGAGATGATAGCGAAACAACTAGAAGTAGATGAGTTTATATTTACCAATGATGTATTCGATAGTGAAAAACGCCACCGTGCACTCGAAATTTTAATGGAAATAAAACACTAAAATATAGTTAGTTAAGCAAGCGTACACTCTAGGCTTGTTAACATACAGACATCATCAAAAGTTAAACTTTTTTAACTCATTTTATTAACTTTAAGTGATGTCTGTATTTGTTATTTAAATATTCAAAGTAAATTTGATTGCTATTTTTAGTATATATTTTGCTTTATATATCGTTCTGTTTTTTCAATCGAACTGATTTAAATAATCAATTTTAAGATATCACTTTTATTTTTTATAATGTATGCATTAAACCAAACATCATTAAATAAAGGTAGGTTCACCGTGAAGTCTCTAAATAGCGCAACAGCTAATTCAGTTAACAAAACAGCGCAACCAAAAGTTGCACTGATTGCTGAAGGTGGCGGGCAGCGAGGGATCTTCACAGCTGGCGTACTTGATGCGTGGTTAGAGCAAGAATATGACCCATTCGATTTATTCATTGGCACCTCAGCAGGTTCGCAAAACTTAACTAGTTACTTAGCGCGTCAAAAAGGCTATGCCAAGCGCCTGATTAGAGGGCTTTCGCGTAACAAACGTTTTTTTCAGCTTGGTCGCGGATTAGTGGGTAAACACATAGTTGATTTAGATTGGTACTTTGACAAAACCACTGAAGTAAACAGAGCTATAGATTTCAAAACAGCGAAAACTAGTTTAGGTGAGCGTGAACTACTTATAACAGCAACAAACGCACGAGACAGAAAAGCATATTACTTATCGCCAACAGGTGAGAGTGGCCAATGGCGTGATTTGTTAAAGGCTTCTAGCGCACTCCCGTTTTTATACAAACAGGGTGTAAAGTTAACCCCTTGGTTAAACGCAAAAGCAGCTAACGAAATACACCTTGCTGAAGAGCAAGTACAGAGCGATTTTTACCTAGACGGTGGTTTAGCCGCTCCATTACCAGTGCGTGAAGCTTACAACCGAGGGGCTCGTAAAATTGTTGTAATAAGAACGGTTGACGCTAATTTTCAAGCGCAATCTGCATGGGTACAAAAGCTAAGATCATTTGCTATAGCATCAGGCTATTGTCCAAAAACATTGGACTACTTAATACAGCACGAGAAAGCGTATTTAGACGAGCTTGAGTTTATTGCAAACCCACCAAGTGATGTAGAAATAATACAAATTTTTGCAGACGAAAAACTGCATAGCAAATTATTAGGTAGTTCGAATAATGATTTACGTTTTGATCATAAATTAGGCTTAGATGCCGGTCGCTCATACTTAGCAATGCAAAATTTACAGATTAACAGCAACAACCATTACAGTGCAGCTACACAATACAGCTATAACTAATTAAATATAATTACAAAAAAGCGCATAACTTTATGCGCTATTTTTTTGCCATTCTTAATCCTCATTACGCCTCATATAAACCTTACTGCATCAAAATAAAAACTATTGCATCCCGCACCTATGCGCAAAATAAAATACTGAATCTTAAAAAGATATTATTGATTTTTTAACTAATCAATATAAAGTGTAAGTGTGATTTATTATTCATATTTATAGAAATAAAATTCAATGTTGAATGTGCTTACTTACAGATTATTAAACACCAATACACACTTCACTATCGGGTAAAGCCAAACTTAAACACTATTATGTTTAACGCATAATGAGCTGCCGGAGTTTTAAAGTTGAGTAGCGCTACATGCAGAGTTTAAAGTCGGTGCTAACATAAAGTAAAAGTATAAAATAAAAAGGGATTAGTAATGTTCGATACCGTCGTCAAAAGTGTAAACAACCTTTTATGGGGAGAAGGTCAGGTACTTATTTATATACTTTTGTTTACAGGTATATGGTTTTCGGTACGACTAAAAGCAATTCAAATACTTAAATTTAAACATATGTTTAGCCTTTTAAAAGGCAGCAGCAAATGTAAAAAAGACGACATTTCATCATTCCAAGCATTGTGTACAGGACTTTGTGCACGAGTAGGTACCGGAAATTTAGCCGGTGTGGCAGTGGCAATTTCACTTGGCGGCAGCGGCGCTATATTTTGGATGTGGGTAATAGCCATATTGGGTATGGCTACAGGCTTTGCTGAAAGCGTACTTGGGCAAGTATATAAAGTGCGCGATAGTAGCGGCGAGTTTAGAGGGGGTCCTGCGTATTATATTCAGCAAGGTTTGGGTAGCCGAGCATTCGCAATTGTGTTTGCCGCATGTTTATTTTTAGGTTACGGCTTTACGTTTAGCGCAATGCAAACTAACACAATTACCGACGCACTTAATTACGCGTTTGAAGTTCCTACATTTTATTCAGGCCTGGTTATTACCGTACTAGCCGGCTCAATTATACTCGGTGGCTTTAAGGCAATTGCCAGATTTGCAGAACGTGTTGTGCCAATAATGGGCATTGTGTTTGTACTTGCCGCCGTTATTATTACGATTATAAATTTCACGCAAGTACCCGCCATGCTTAAAGATATATTTTTATCGGCGTTTGGTTTACAAGAAGCCGGAGCGGGTGCAATGGGCGCTGCCATTAAAAACGGTATTCAACGTGGTTTATATTCTAATGAGGCCGGTGCAGGTAGTGTTCCGCATGCATCAGCAAGTGCCAGCCCAATTCCTAATCACCCAGTAACGCAAGGTTACATACAAATGCTAGGCGTATTTTTTGATACAATAGTACTGTGTAGCTGTACCGCTGTGATCATTTTATTGGCTGATATAGACATAAGCGGCGAAATGGAAGGCATTCGTTTAACACAAAGCGCGATGACCGCTCATTTAGCACAAGGTGGTGTTTATTTTGTAGCAGCCGCTATTACCTTATTTGCTTTTACATCGGTGGTGGCAAACTACGCCTATGCAGAGAGCAACTTGCACTTATTTAAGCTCGACAACAAAGTAGGGCGCGGCATTTACACTTTGCTTTATTTATCAATGATGTTGTGGGGCGCATCGGCGACCTTAAAAGAAGTCTGGGATTTAGCCGATATTGCCTTAGGGTTAATGACAGTGGTTAACGTTATCGCTATTATACTGTTAACGCCGACTATTTTGTCTGTCACGAGCGATTACCACGCACAAAGAGACAAAGGTTTAGAGCCCGAATTTAAAGTAAAAGATGTAAAAGTACAGGGTAAATGCGAAGACGGCATTTGGGACTAACTCAGCATACTTAACTATAAAAAGCGGTTTTATGGCAACATAAAGCCGCTTTTTATTTTGCATAAATATTCATTTTCAGTGTTATGAAAATAACTAAAGCAACCAAAATAAAAGGCACAATTTTTTAGATGATCGAGATTCACGCAGGGAAAACAGCGGCTAAAATTATTAACGAACAGGGCTTTAAACCTGAACTTTTCACCTCTTTTTTAGGTGCAAGTGGCGGCCCTAAATGGTTTACTTTATTTGGCTTAGATAAATATATTTTTGGTGAATTTTTTAAAAATCGTACCCAACCACTTAATTTAATTGGCTCATCTGCTGGCGCTTTTCGCTCTGCGTGTTTTGCACAAAACGATCCTGTTGCTGCGATTGAGCGCTTAGCAAAATCGTATTCGCAAACCCGATACTCAAGTAATAAACCAACACCAAGTGAAATCACAATAAAAGCGCGCGCATTACTTGAAGATGTTTTTGGCGATAACGGCGTCACCGAAATTATAAATAACCCAATATTTAAAGCGCACTTTATAGTAGCAAAATCAAATGGCTTTATTGCCAGCGAAAATAAACTAATACAGTTAATGGGTTTATCAAAAAGTTATATGTTAAACCGCGTTAACCGAAAATTATTAGGCTCGCAGTATGAGCGTTTTATATTTGGCCCAGCAACAAGTGACTTATCAATTACCGACAGCTACAATTTTAAAACGCAAAACATAGCGCTTACTCAAAATAATTTAAAAGACGCATTACTTGCATCGGGCTCTATACCACTTGTTATGCAAGGCATAAAAAATATTGCAGGCTCGCCGCAAGGAATATATCGCGATGGCGGAATAATTGATTACCACTTTGATTTAAAAATTAATAATCCAGGACTTATTTTATATCCGCATTTTAATAGCGAGCCAAAAGCAGGGTGGTTCGATAAAAACTTAAAACGCAAAGTGTCACCTCTTAATTACGATAATGTAGTGATGATCACCCCATCAAAAGAATTTATAGCAAGCTTACCTTACGGAAAAATTCCAGACAGGAATGACTTTACCGATCTCGATGCCGATACACGCATTAAATATTGGAATACCGTTTTTAGTGAAACCGAAAAATTGGCTGAAGCGTTTGATACTAAATTGAAGTTAAATATAACTTTATAAAAGGCATGTAAAATGAGTTTAAGAATAAACTTAGAAAATGGAACTTAAGCTGAAATAGATAAAGAACCTGATATATGTTCAATTTGTGATAAAGCATAAATGCCTGTCGGTATGATTCTTATATTTAAGATATTTGAAAGTCCATAAATTACGGTATGTAGTTAATAAAAAAAGGGCGAAAAGCCCTTTTATATTAATAGTTTAAGTTGGTTGTCAGCTTTGACAGATAGTCAGTCTTTTCTTGCACGTTCACAAGCATTATCCATCATCATTTTATTCCTATCAGATTGAACTTCGCTATATTCTTTAGACCAAAAACGGCAAACTTCGTCATTAGTTTTTCTTGCATTATTAATAGAATTTCGCTTTTGATTGTTAATTTTCATCATATGATGAGCTTCATTTTTTATTTTAAGAGCTTCTGTTTGTAGTTTAATTTCCGCTCTTTTCCTTTCAAATTTCACCTGTTTCATTGATTCAGCCATAGCATCAGAGGCAACTTTTAATTTATATAAGCCAATTGCCTCATCAGCACCAAGGATTGTTAAACCAGCAAAAGTTAGTGATAAATAAAGTTTTATATAATTAATTTCCATATTTAGCTTCCTGTCCTTTGAGAAATTTCACCAATTATATTAAGTAATTGGTCTTGTAAGTCGGATAAGTATAAATCTTGAGTTTTATGGTTTTGCTTAAGAGCTTTGTACATAGATTCTGATTTTCTAGCAGACCATTTGTATCGTTGAACTAACTGAACATCAGAAGGGTTGACCTTACCCCAAGGTGTACTCATTGTATGATCATATACGGAAATTTTACAGTCTGCCCATGCTCCAGTAGCTGGTAAATAACCCCGATAAATAATTGCAGTCAACATTTCTACAGGTTTACTAGCTTTACCCGCTTTTAAATAGCGCCTTACTTGTCTTTCACTTACACCGAGTTCTTTAGCACCTTTTGCATAATCATAGCCAAATAGAGAAAGAAACTGTTTATGAAATTCTGATTTAAACATTGTGATTTTTACTCCTTTTAAAAAAATCTCAATGCAAAATCGGCATAGGTGTTAATTTTCGCTCCCCCCCCTATTAGTATATGGGGGGAGGGGTGTTTTTCTTGGCATTATCATTACTCGAAATTCCGTATTGGTTTATCAATGGCGCAAGCGCGGGTTTTGAGAGACTAAATAGCTGGTTTGCGCTTCGCTTGGATTCGGCCAGCGAGCATTTTGGGAATAATAGCATTAGTTTGTGGCCTTTCATGAAACAAGTTTCATAAGTTCCTAAGGTAAGCTATCCAGTGGTACGTAATAATTGCACTAAATTATTACGTAACCACAAATATTATAAGGCTATTAATAAACTAAGCCGCTACGCTCAGGCTTCGCTTGGCGGCTTATTTTTATTATAATGTAGTGGTCAATAAAATTTGGCCACAGTTTTAGAATCTTGATATCTAACCTCAGATTCATTTGGCGCTAAACCGGCATTATAATGATGCGGCCTAACGTTGTTGTAATATCCGTTGAT
>NZ_JADYXJ010000041.1:0-19493 GCF_015864365.1 Pseudoalteromonas sp. SWXJ133 | reverse complement strand
ACTGTTGCAGTGGGTCAAAGCCAAATACATAACTTACGGTGTACGTTTTTTTTGTACCTTGCTCGGTCAAATCAATTAAAAAGGCCTCTTTTTCTTTATAAAACACGGCTTTTTGAGAAAAGTGGGTCGCGGTTATATTACTAAAATCACCAAGCACGGTATCTTTATTGGCTAAAGCCATTGAACTTGCATGGTCTGACTGCTTCCAATCGTAGGTTTGTTGTTGATGGCAAGACTGGCACTCATCATTTGCAACCGCTGAAAAACAGCTGCATAAAAAAAGAACAACAAAAAGGCTGTTTTTTATATTTATCATTATGGGCTCTACTTTAAAAAACGATGATGGGCTCTAAACTACACATATATTATGCAGTGCTAAACAGCTGAAAGTAGCACGCTGCCAATAAGTAGCCCATTAAAAGAACTAAGGTTAGGCTGTGGCTCGCTTTAGGAGCCACTTAAAAAGATGCTTATAAACTCATTCATTTATGTGATTAAATTTATAAAAGTAGTTTATCTACTTGCCATGAGCAGTTAAAAATTCATCCCAATAAATTAAATAGTCATCAGGAGTAATATCTTCCGATAAGCCTCTTATTTTCATTTGGGTAAGGTAATGCTTTTTAAAAAAATTATCCCAATATGCTTTCACTTCTGGCGTTTCATCAATCATCCCTTGATCATTAGTTTCTTTCTGCCAGCGTTCAAGCTCACTGCGCATTACAAGTAGTTGCTCAGCATAATCTTTATTTAGTGCTAAATTATGCACTTCATCAGCGTCATTAATTGTATCGTAGAGCTCCTCTGGAGGTCTATTGGGTGCAAAAAATAATGCTTGTTCGTGAGTTAATAGCTTTTTAGCATGCATTGATTCCATAAGCGCCAATACAGGATATTGTAGATGCTTGTAGGCATTGAAGTCGTTATATGGTTTTTCGGGATAAAAGTTTTTAATATACTTAAAACGAAGATCTCGCACAGCCCGTACTCTGTCATCTGTCTCGTCGGTTCTATCTTTATGAGCATAAATATAATCTCTTTTTTGTTTGTTTTTTCCTAAAAATATATGCCCTTCTACGTAGTCAGGAACCTTTAAGCCCACCAAATCAAGCGTTGTAGGCATAACATCAATTAAGCTAACTAGCTCATTATTAACTTGATTAGACTCAATACCTTTACCCCAAACAATAAGAGGCACTCTTAACCCACCATCGTATAACCACTGTTTATCACGCAGCATTGCACGCCCATGATCTCCAAAAATAAAGACAATTGTATTGTCTATTACACCGGCTTTTTCAAGCTCAGAAAATAAATTACCGACCTTTTGATCTACAGTTTGTATTGTTTCTAAGTAAAGTGCCCAATCTCGGCGCGTAATATCATGATCAGGGTAATAACTCGGAATTTTAACTTTTGAGGGATCGATAGGATTGTTTTTATCTGCAATAAAAGTACGGTGGGTTTCGCTATAATTAATTTGTGCAAAAAATGGCTGCCCGGAATACTCTTTTATATAAGTCTGCCATGCGGGGCGCTCTAAAAGCTTAAGATCGGTAGGGGCATGCGTATAAGCGCCTCCAGAGTATTTAACTTCGCCATCTTGCGCATCAAAAGCATTTATAGTGGTAGAAAAGTTAAAATCCGTTTTTTGTTTAGGGCCCATTAATAAGTTTACATAACCAACTTCACGCATAAATTGTGAAGTCATTTTAATATTTTCTGGTAAATAATAACCATCATCTAAATGACTTCTATGGTTTTGCGCACCTATGCTTGTTGCATGCATACCAGTAAAAAAAGCAGAACGTGCGGTAGAACAAACTGCCGCAGTGGCGTATGCGTGATTATAACGAATCCCCTCGTTTGCAAGCCTATCTAGGTTAGGTGTTTTAACTTCTGGAGTACCATATACAGATAGATCTAAAGAAATATCCTCCAGTACCAACCAAATTATATTTGGTTTATTACTATCACCAACATGCTGTGCGTCTGCTTTGTTAATAATAGCAGCGCAAATCAATACTAATGCCGTAACTGCATATTTATAAGATTTCATTTTAGACTCTTTAAACGGATAGATTGAAGTTCAATATCTTGAAGCTTTTGTTCCAGTAACTTAACTTTATCTGGGTGTTTAGCCGCAAGATTGTGTAGTTCAGATGGGTCGGTATCAAGATCAAATAATTGAGGCGCTTTTGAGGTACCTGGGTCTATATTTTTTTTTGTTTTAACCCAGCTTGCAATTTTTTTTGCAGGCCTAATGTACTTCCAACTGTTCTCTCTTAAACCTTTTGCATGTGGGGTTTCTTGCACTAAGGTTGTACGAGCCAATTTACTTGCATCAAAAAGTGGTAATAATTGATTTTGGCTATCAATCGCCTCTGTTTCCTCAAGAGGTACTCCTAATAATTCAGCTATTGATGCGTATAAATCAATTTGGCTAAATAGAGAATTACTCACCCCCGGTTTAACTCTGTTAGGATGGTGAACAATAAATGGAATACGCGTTCCAGCTTCGTAAATACTGTACTTACCACCACGGTATGGGCCATTTTGCTTATGGGTTCCAATGCGCTTTAATGCCTCGTCATCATAACCATCTGTTAAAACAGCACCATTATCGCTAGTAAAAATAATCAAAGTATTATCTAGTAAATTTAACTCCCTGAGTTTTTCCACCACTTGGCCTGTGGTCCAATCCATTTGTACGATTGAGTCCCCCCTCACACCCATATTCGTTTTACCTCTAAACATTTTATTGGGTAAGCGAGGCACATGAATATCATGAAACGAGAAAAGTAAAAAAAATGGCTGTTGACTTGATTTTGAAATGAATTGCTTTGCTTTATCTGATAAGACTGTATTAAATTCTTCATCGCGCCACTGTGCAGACTTTCCCCCTTGCATCCAGCCAATACGACTTACACCATTAATAATACTTTTGTTGTGCTGCTCATCGGCTCCTTGCTTTAATAGCTCTGGGTTTTCATAGCCTGTAGGTCGCGTACCTATTTTTTTTTGATAATTCACAAACAATGGATCTGATTTTTCTAAATTCACAACATCATGATTTTCAAGAAAAACAGAAGGGACCCTATCTCCTGTCGCTGGAATCAGAAAACTATAGTCAAATCCAACTTCTAGTGGGCCAGGCTTAACTTTTTCATTCCAATTTACTGGCGTATTGCCATCACCGAGGCCTAAATGCCATTTACCAACAATACCTGTTCGATACCCTGCTGTTTGCAGCATTTTTGGTAATGTTTTTTGTACTTCAGAAATAACTAGCGGGGCATCACCTTTAAGTATGCGAATGTTTTTTCTAAAAGCATGCTCACCGGTCAGTAATGAATATCTTGATGGAGAGCATGTTGCTGCAGAGCTATGCGCATCAGTGAATCTAATACCATTTTTCGCTAACGCATCGATGTTTGGAGTGTTGACCTCAGTAGCACCATAACTACTTAAATCTCCCCACCCAAGGTCATCAACATAAAACAAAACAATATTTGGTTTTCCCGCACTATTTTGCGCCTCTTTTGCATAGGCATCCGAATAAAAAGTGTTGAAAATCCCAATACTAAATAACCCCAATACTAAAAGTTTATTTGGTAACATTCGAATAACCTCAAATTATATGTGTGAAATAACCAGTAACAGCTTTTAAATAGAAATATTAAAATCCTAGCTAAAAATCAAGGAGATTAATTTTTAGGCTTCATATTAATACATTAATAAAACAAATCAACAAAAATGGTAACGCTATCCCCAAACCACCCAAAACAAGCCATTAACAAAAACACTTATAAACACCTCTAAAACCACCATTAAACAACTGTTATTGTGTATTAGTTGTTATTTATTGACCACAATTGTTAAATACTATTGGAAAAGCTTAAGCTTGTACGTTACGATTAGGACCCAAGTAAGGACAACGCAATCCCCTTTCGATTTGGTTGATGTTCAATCGATAAGGTAAGGCGATCACACACAATACAATAATGGTTAATGGGTAACTAAGATGAAAAGTCACTTTAAATTAAATGCCATATCAGCGGCACTAATCTGCACCTTTGTTTCAGGTATCTCTGTAGCTGAAGAAAACACCGATGAAAAAAAGAAAGTCGATAAAAAAGAATCTGACGTTGAGGTTATCACTGTAACTGGATTTAGAGGCAGCTTGCAGCGAGCAATGAATAATAAAAGATTCTCTGAAGGTGTTACAGATTCAATCCATGCTGAGGATGTTGGTAAGTCAACAGACCAAAATATTGCAGATGCTCTCTCTCGTGTTACAGGGGTTACAGTTCAGGAGTCTAATGGTGAAGGTACTAAAATATCGGTCCGTGGTGCTAATTCTAATTTAAATAATATTTCAATGAACGGAGTTACCCTAACAAGCGGGCTTTCAGGATCAGGTTCTAATGCATCAGCAGAGCAAGGTGTTGATTTAAGTTCATTTTCCTCTGATATTCTATCGTCTATTGAAGTGCAAAAGACAGCATCAGCAGACCAAGATGAAGGCTCTCTGGGTGCAAACGTTGTATTGAAAACCATTAAACCATTATCTTTAAAAAAGCCGATACGCAGTATAGAACTTCAAGGTCGTTATAACGATTACTCTGAAGATGCAAACCGAAAAGTCTCCGCTTCTTTTTCAGATAAATACCTTGATGACTCACTAGGTGTTATTTTCACTTTCGCTGATGAAACTCAAAATACTCGAAGAGATGAGTATAGTGCTAGTTGGGATGATGAGATTCATAGTGCTAAAGCAGGTAAAGCTAGAGATTTTTCGACAGGACAAATTATTACAGAAGAAAGTGAGTTTTTATCTCAAAGTTCACAAAGTTACGGTTTAAATTTAGATAAACAAGATAGGCAATCTATAACCTTAGGGTTACAGTATCAACCAACTGCTGATACCGACATCCAATTAGATCTTACCCATTCTAATCAGGAGGTTATATTAGATAATCATCAATATGATCTGCAAATTTTATCAAACTTAAAAAATAAAAATAGTGATCCTCAAGAGGATTGGTGGACCATAAACAATGAGAATCATACATTGGTTAAGCGCCTTGATCGTTCAAATCGCGGTCGAGTATTTCGCCTTAAAGGTGGCTCTGAAATTAAGAACAATATCGGAACACTTAGCATAGACCATCATTTTACAGATAACTTTTCTGGTAAACTAATAGCTGGTTATTCTAAAACAAGCCAAGACTCGCTCCCTAACGCTAGAGTTATGTTAGCAGGTAAATCTAAGACAAATAAATTACCAATAACATCAAATGATCCAAATGAAGTAACTTTACAGCCGCAAGGTTACGATTGCTCAAGTGGTAGCTGTCAAATTATCGCTAATAAAGGCTTTATCCAATTTCCTGATGGCATCACCGACCCATCTTTTGGTTTAGCACCAGGAAGAACAAATCCACTCGACATTCAAAACTTTCGAGTAGGGAATGTATCTAATGATGAGGATCATAATTCAGATACCAATAAGTCTCTATTCTTAGATTTTGACTGGAATGTAGATTATTTGGGCGTTACTAAGGTTGAGTTTGGAGGAAAGTATTCAAAGAGAGTTAAAGATGTTTACTCCCTTACAACTAAAATTCTAAACAACTCGGTAGTAGTTGACGCTAATGGAGACGAGCTAAGTATCGGAGGCCTAACAGATATAACGATGGCCGATCTATTAGTATCCAATGATTTTCCTGTAAATAACTTTATGGATGGTATTGCAGATCCTAATCAAGTCCACTTTTTAGATGGATGGGGAATAGTAGACCCATTCAAAGCGCTTGCTTTAGCAACCGATAGTGAGTCGGGTTTAGATGTAAAGCCACAACCTGATGAATCTGCATCAAGAATTATTGAGCAAGAAGTAAATGCACTTTATGGCAAAATTAATTTTGAATACTTTGATGGACGTCTAACCGGTAACCTTGGTCTTCGCTACGTAAAGACAGAAACCAACGCAGAGGCGTTTAATAAAGTTCAGTTCCAAAAAACGCCGATTCTTTACGACTTCTACGATTTAATCTATAACCGTGGGCTAGCTAATGGTAATTTGCCTGTATGTGATTTTGAACCTCAGTACCCTAATGATGATGTAACTCAAACACCATCAAACCTTCCAGCTTCAGGCTCTTGTGCAGCATGGCAGCTTATGTATAACTATGACATGAATGATCCATCTACTTTCCCTGATTTTGTTAATCGTGATGGTGATACTTATCTAGCACCATCGGCTTTAAATTCAAGCAACCCTAACTATATTTTACAAGTAGTCTACAACGACGATGGTAGCGTTCAACACGTACTTAATAATGGCGTATCATCATTAGATGGACGCTCAACGGAAAATCCTGATTTAGCAGCATGGCTTGACCGCTCGACTATCGATGAGTTTATTGACCCTGTAACAGGCCAACCTCTAGGTTTCAAAGCAGGTCTTCGCTCTAAACGCGCAAAAGGCTCGGCTAGCAACGATATTTTTCTTCCTAGTTTAAATCTAAATTATAAATTTAGTGACGACTTCATCGGTCGTTTCTCAGTTTCAAAAACAATGTCTCGTCCTACTTTCGACTCGACTACGCCAGGGGCTAACATTGATGAAAAATACGTTAGTGCTTGGGGAATAGGCAAAGCGAATAATGTAGCTCTAAAACCTCTAGAATCTACTAACTTAGATCTTTCTTTTGAATGGTACTTTAACAACTCTGGTTTAGTTTCTGTTGCATTTTTTCACAAGGACATGACAAATTTTGAAGAGAATATAACCGAAACCTATATTTGGAAGGATATCCGAACAGACTACGACTTGTCGTCAGTCGACTCAATCTATGATGTACTCGTAGAGCCAACATTAAAAGAGGATGCCGACGGTAATCCTATTCCTGATACGCAAAATGCTCAACTTAATCAATATGAAGAAACACCAGGCACACCTTTAGATGAAAGCGGTAATACTTGTATGCCTGATAGAGTTGCTCACATTGAATTGCAAGACTCATTAACAGCTAATTGTCACACTGTAAAATTAGCAACCGTGAGAAATGGTAAAGGGGCGACAACTCAAGGCATTGAAGTAAACTATACACAAAACTATGATTTTCTACCTGGTGCATTATCAGGCCTAGGCTTAAGCGTAAATTATACATACGCAGAGTCAGAGAAAGACATTGAAGTTAGTGCCGTTTCGGGTGTTTCAATAACACCTTTACCTCAAGCTTACACGCCAAAACATTCAGCTAATACAACTGTTTTTTGGGAGAAAGACGATTTAATGCTGCGCCTTGCACATCGTTATAGTTCTGTACAACTTGTAAACGATAACTTTGCATTTGGCCAAGGTGTTGCGTGGTTAGATTCAACAAGTAAGTTGGATTTTAGCTCAACTTATAAAATTAATGATCATTTTACCCTTAGCTTCCAGGCGCTTAACCTCACAGACGAAACAAACAGAACTTTTCTAACAAGTAGGAATTATATAATTGATGGCGAAGTGTATGACGAAGGTAATGCCCTTAATAACTCAGTTGATACTAGTCGGACGATTTCAGAATATCGAACTGGTCGCCAATATAGAATAGGTATTAGAGCTTCATTCTAATTACAAATATATAGAAATATATCACTTTTCTAAATGGGTAGGAGTTTCTGCCCATTTATATCAAATTGAAGGTATTTATGAACTTTAAAATTAATTACTTATACTTTTTTACTGTATTGACTTTATCCTTGGCAACAAGTGCTCACGCAGAACTGACAGATAATAGTATAGAGCTAAAAGAAAACAAAAATAAAGTGAGCTCACTTAATGATAAGCCGAATATTGTAATATTTTATGTAGACGACCTTGGTTATGGGGATTTAAGTAGTTACGGAATGAAGCAAGCTCAAACCCCTAATATTGATGCATTAGCAGCTGAGGGGATTCGCTTTACCGATGCACACAGTTCTGCCGCAACCTGTACACCGTCGCGTTATTCAATGTTAACTGGCCAGTATGCTTTTCGTAATAATGCTGCAATTTTACCGGGCGACGCACCGCTTATCATTGATCATAACAAGCCTACTCTGCCTAAAATGTTGCAAAAAGCAGGCTATAAAACGGGTGTCGTTGGTAAATGGCACTTGGGACTAGGCGATGGTTTTGTCGACTGGAATAAAGCTGTAAAGCCAGGGCCGATAGAGCTAGGATTTGATTATAGCTTTTTAATCCCTGCGACTGCAGATCGAGTACCCACTGTATTTTTAGAAAATCATCACGTAGTTAATCTAGACCCGAATGACCCAATAACGATTTCCTATGAAAAGCGTATAGGGAACCGCCCTGTCGGTACAGAGCATCCTGAGCTACTTAAAATGTCAGCAGATCTTCAACATAGCAATACCATTGTTGATGGTGTTAGTCGCATTGGTTGGATGGCTGGCGGAAAGTCTGCTGAGTGGAAAGATGAAGAGTTTCCTCACATTTTCACTAAAAAAGCTATTGATTTTATTAATGATAATAAAGGTGAATCGTTTATGCTGTTTTTTCCATTCAGTGATATTCACGTACCTAGAGTTCCAAATAAGATGTTTGCCAATAAATCAGGAATGGGGCCAAGGGGTGATGCAATATTGCAAATGGATTGGATGTCAGGACAGATTATTGATGAGTTAAAAAAACAAGATTTATATGATAACACGCTTATTATATTTTCTAGTGATAACGGCCCTGTAATGGATGATGGCTATGCAGACCAAGCCGAAGAGCTACGAGGAGATCATGACCCAGCGGCAGGTTATAGAGGTGGAAAATATAGTGCATATGAAGCCGGAACACGTGTACCTATGATTATTACTTACCCTAAAGGAATTAAAAACAACGGGGATAGTAATGCATTAGTTAGCCATATAGATATTTATAAATCACTCGCTGAATTAGCCGGTGTTAAGCTAGATGAAAGCGAAGCGATTGATAGTGAAAATATGTTGCCAGCTTTTTTAGATGCTAAAGAGAGCGGACGTACAGAAATGCTTGAAGAGTCATTTACTTTGGCAATTCGCAGTGGAAATTGGAAATACATAGCGCCATTTAATGGGACTACTCCCGACTGGCTTGCAAATAAAACCGCAATTGAAAATGGTTTAAAAACTAAGTCACAGTTATTTGATTTATCAAAAGACAGAAATGAGCAACACAATGTGGCAGATAAATACCCAAAATTAGTATTTTCACTACAAGCTAAGATAGATAAAATTAAAGCTCGTAAGTAATAAATTTTAAACATGCCGAGGTTGACTATAGGTAGTTAATCTCGGCTATTTAAAAGTAGTCAACTTACGCTTATTCAAACTAATTTAATTAGTTATTTCATGATATAAAACAGTTTACTAGCTGAAATCCACCCCTACTTCGCTTACGGATATCTCTTTTAATCTTGTTACTATACTTATAAAAATCAGCGATATAAATAATCTAATTACTAAAACATTGTATTTACTTAAAAATATAAAAGGCAAACTCCAAAACAAAAAGGATAACGCTATCCTAATCGTTTTTATATTTTAAAATACAAATTATGAGGAAAGTTAATGAAATTAGACATACTCGATTCTAGTGTGTTTGTAGCTTATGTATTAGGACTACTAATACTCGCGTTATGGATATCAAGAGAAAGCAAGCAGAAACAAAAAAACACTGAAGATTATTTTTTAGCCTCTAAGTCCCTTCCTTGGTGGGCAATTGGTGCATCATTAATTGCATCAAATATATCTGCAGAACAGATTATTGGAATGTCAGGCTCTGGTTTTGCAATAGGTATGGCTATCGCATCGTATGAATGGATGGCTGCAATAACACTATTAATTGTAGGCAAGTATATGCTGCCTATTTTTTTAGAAAATAAAATTTTTACTATGCCCCAATATCTTGAACAGCGCTTCGACAGTAAAGTTAAAACTGTTTTAGCTCTTTTTTGGCTTGCCGTGTATGTGTTTGTTAATTTAACGGCTGTGTTATGGTTAGGCGGGCTTGCAATAGAAACAGTTGCAGGTGTTGATTGGATGTACGGCATGATTTTTTTAGCGCTATTCTCAGTAGCATACTCTTTATATGGAGGCCTAAAAGCAGTTGCTTACACCGATATATTACAGGTAGTCCTTTTGGTATTCGGTGGCCTATTCTTAGTTTATTTGGCATTAGATGAAGTATCTAGCGGGCAAGGTGTGCTTGCAGGGTTCGGTATTTTAACTGAGCAGCTACCTAATCACTTTGATATGATTTTAAGCCCAGATAACAGTAATTATATGAGTTTACCTGGTATCTCTGTTTTAGTTGGTGGCATGTGGATAATGAACCTTAGTTACTGGGGGTTTAATCAATATATTATTCAAAGAGCTTTAGCAGCAAAAAGTATTAAGGAAGCCCAAAAAGGCATTGCATTTGCCGCATATCTAAAACTACTAATGCCAATAATAGTTGTACTACCAGGGATTGCCGCAGTTGTGTTACACCCACAGTTAAGTTCACCAGATCAAGCCTACCCATCAATGATGGAATTAATGCCATCGGGTATTAAAGGACTTGTTTTTGCTGCTCTAGTCGCCGCTGTCGTTTCATCTTTAGCATCGATGACAAATAGTATATCGACTATCTTCACGATGGATATTTATTCAAAACTTCAGCCGGGAAAAACTCAAAAACACTATGTGAAAGTAGGTCGATTAACCGCTTTGGTTTCATTAATTATTGCTTTAATAGTGGCAGAGCCGCTATTAGGTAAATTTGATCAAGCCTTTCAATATATACAAGAATTTACAGGGTTTTTCACTCCGGGTATTGTTGTAATATTTTTAATGGGAATGTTTTGGTCAAAAGCGAGCTCAGCTGGCGCGTTAGCTGCAGGTGTTGGCTCCGCATTATTTTCCCTGATTTTAAAATTCGCATACCCTGAACTCCCTTTTATGGATCGCGTTGGAATTGTCTTTTTATTATGCCTAGTTATCTGTGTAATTGTCTCTTTGTTAATAAAAGATAAAGGCACTAACGGAAGCGTAAATTTAAAAGAGATAAGCTTTGCAACTGAGACTAACTTTAACATAGCCGCTCTAGGTGTCGTAATAATCCTAACAACGTTATACGCTGTATGGTGGTAAAAAATTAAATCGTAAGATTTAAACAAGTGTGTATGTCAAATCAAAGTCACTCATAATTTGAGTGGCTTTTTTGGCTTTTAATAAATGTATTTTATTACATAACCTGATGTAATAATCTAGGGACTTTCAGGGTTAAAGCTCGTTCTATCTAGGAGCAATGGAGTCGCGTATGAGGCTTATAACTCAGTAGGGCCCAATCACTATTACTAAGTCACTACTACTGCGCTATTCTACAAACTACACCTAGTATAAATAAGTAAAAATAGAACAAAGCTTCCCGTGCTGCTCACGCTCTTTATCTATAATGGTGTAGGCAACAAAAAGAAAATGACTCTATGGACAAACTAAAGTGTAAAGCATGTTTGGAATTTATGCTGCTCCTGAAGTAACAAAGTTAATTTGACTACCTAATTAGAGGTTTTATCATGTGTCTCATCAGACTTAAGAGACGCTATGAAATGAAAAGAAATTTGAGTTAACTTTAGAGGCAAATACCATTTTTGTATTAGAGGATGTAGTGTATTTCGGCTTACTTAATTGATTATCAGCAACACTTTACAAGACTTATAAAATGTCAAATAAATAGCGCAGGACTAATAAATATTAATCCTGCGCCATATATTAAACGCTGTATTTACATTGACGTACTTTCGGTGTTTCTAATATCCTCAGTAATTTTCACATCAATAAATCTAAATGCACCAGCTAAAACTGGAATTTCAACTACTCCATTTGAATCCGGAGAGAATATTTCACCTGATAGAATATCTACTATCGTTTCAGGTGTAACTGAGTTAAATTTCACCTTAGCAATTTTATCACCTGGATTTAAGTATCCACTATCAACAAGTGTAAGCCTTAAGTGTTTTTTGTCTGACTGAGCAACAACCCATGCAGTTTCTCCTGATACAGTCATTGGCAGAAGGTTAGATTTTTCTTCAATCTTATCCCTAATTTGTTTATATCGAATGCTATCAGCAGCCATTACATTTTCCCCATTAGGATCGAAGTAACTTTTACCGTCAGTAATATATTCCTTCATAATATTTTTATAGATAGGGTGCATATTATCAGCCAATGCGCCTCTAACTGTACCTTCATCTTTAAATTTACCTTGCTGAACCGGTGTGATTAAAACTAATCCTTTAGGAAATTTTGGTATAAAATCTAATCGTCTTTCTTTCGTATCAGCAGCATAACTAGAATAATCCCACGGCAACGTTTTTGCACCTGGCCACGTGCCATTTAGGCGACTAAATACATATGGCACAGATTCTTTCTCTTCATCATAAAACGTAGTCCATTTCACATTATTTGATGTTTCTCTATAAACAGGGTCTGGCTCTTTCATACTGATGTGAACTGGCGATAAACTTAATAGCTCATCACGTTTAGGAACATAAAGCGCTCCTTTACCAATTAGCTCCCAAGCAAGACTCATGTATTCTTGATTAAAGCCGAAGTTATTAATATAACGTGCACCTGACGCTAATTTATAGATTATTTGTCTAAGCGCATGATTAGGAACCATTTGATGAGAGTGTTGACGTAATCGGTCAAAACTAGGGTTATCTCTCGCATACCTCTCACCCCAATCATCGACAGAACCAGCCGCCCAAAGACCCATTCTCCCTGCCACACTTATTTCCATTGATTTATCTGTTGTTTCTTCCATTGCAGGAACAAAAGCATCAGCTAAACGTCCAGATCTTAATTCCAACCATTCCGGAGCATATATAGTGGACTGCCAAAATGTATGTTTATTTCGCATAAATAAATTAGCGTTGTTTTCACTACTAAATTTGGCTAAAGGATAAAAGTGATGATTTAGTACTTTATTAAATGCCTCTCCATGCCCTTCGATCTCCGGGTATATATTGACTGTCTTTTTGCCTTCTCCACTACTTATAATTCTTTTCATAGTGGCTAAACTAATCATGTACGGATCATTTCCATGACCTGCCCACTGTGATATCCCATCGCTATTTTCATAACCATCTGAAAGCTGATTAAACATTTCCTCAGGTGATAATGTATAATTTTTACGGCGATCTCTTTTATCACGGTACTTCGGGTTATCAGCAAGTATTTCACTTCTATCCCAGTTCTCTACATTTGGTAAGGTCGAGTAATTTAAAAATACAGGTGAATCATACAAAGACTCACTTCTTTCGATTGTATCTGGGATATCATTACGACTCTCTGAAATAAAGTAAACGGGTAAAGGTTCACGTTCGCGAGTCGGCTTTTGAAAAGATGATAGTTGCCTTTCAATTGTTCTAGTATTGTTCTGTATAGCTGCCAGCTTGCCTTGCGGCTCTAGCTCTTTATAGGCATTCTTCCAATCTGGGTTAGATGTATCAATTATGTGTACTTGGCTGCCTCCACTTTGAGCACTTGCAAGTAAAATTTTATTTGAATCCTTGTCTTTCCAGATATCATAATATGAATACTTACTGGCTAGTATTTCCGAATCATTCACATCAAATGACTCTGGGGTTAGAAGTATTCTCGATCCAAAAAGTGTTAAGTACGTCGAAATACCTTCATTAATAACGACTTCAGTTTGAGCGACACGGTATCCAAAACGGTCGATTTGTCTTGCTATATCATTTATTTGACTTTTCTTTTGCGAAAGATCACTTAAGTCCATAACTGAAATAGCGGCATCTCCTATCTGAGCGCTATTACCTATAGTTAGCTCATCATTACCATCATTATCAAAATCGACTGTACGCAGGTCGCCTATGCCTTTTTTTATTAATACTCTACTTTTTTCGCTCGGTAAGTCAGCAAATGGTTCAAAGATATAAAAGCGGCCAGAACTTTGAAGGCTATTATTTGTTCCTAGAACAACCAGCTTTTCAGTACCATCACTAGATTTTATAGGGCGTACAAAATTCACTGTGTGAGTACCCGCTTCAGGTTTTACGCCATCACCAAAAACACCTTCTTCTGAGTATGTTTTTGATTCAATAGTTTTTAATAATTCACCATCAGTAGATATATAATACAAGTTTTTATCATAGCCACCTGCAACAACATACTTGTTATCTGCATCAGAGATTACAGTTACAGAGTTCATAGGAACTTCATTAAGTCCAAACGTCCACTTTAAAGAACCATCACTATTAATACAGTAAACATTACCATCTGCATTCGCAGCAAATACTTCTACAAGTCCATCACCATTAATATCTTGAACCCAAATATCATGGTTCATAAAGCCCGAGAGTTCATTTTCCCATAATTTTTGTCCATTAAAATTAAAAGCAGCTACTGTCCCCTCATAACTAGTCGTTATGATTGATGAGCCACTGCTCAGCATTCCAGTCCTAACTTTAGTAACTGTTCGATTTGTTTCAATACTTTTAATGGCCGATTGAGAAGCCTTAACGACAGGGAGAGCGCAACCAATTAACAGCGTACTTGCTATTACTGCAGATAAGATTTTTACTTTCATAACATTCCTCGCATAAATATAAATTAGTAAATATTTAGGACTTAGGTGTGTACCTATTTCCTAGAATAAAAGTTTATGCTTTTTTTGAATAGAAGATCAAAGTTTGGGTGAAAATAGTAAACAAGGCAAAATCAGTGCATAAACAATCCTTTTGTATTGATTTAACAAATAGATTAAGCAAATTAATTATGTAAGACAAATCATTTATAATACTTATATTATTTATAAAAACACTTGGATGTACCTAATTTATTAGGTCATAGACAGGTAAGCAATATTAAATAAATGAAAAAACCATCAATAAGAGATAACGATGCCACTGTAACCATCCCTTTACATAAATTGTAACTTTCGATTCTTCACAATTGTTACCAAAGTATTAAGCCTTATATCGGCATAATTAATTTGGCCAGTGTAAATAAGTAAAAAAACTAACCACTTCAACACCTTCTTAATATCGCCATGAAAATCAGAATTGCCTTCAAAAAACTGCAAAAAATGCCTATCAACAAACAACAATATCCTTGGGTTATCTTCCCACGCTGATTTACTAGCTCGTTGGTATTTACGAATAAGCTGAAATTTGATGCCCATTAAAATATTGCACAATACGTTTAAAGTATTGATATGGAAGTTAGGTGAGATTTTTTGAAGTGAAATTACGTATGGTCTTTTATAATACTCGTACCCGTTATGTTACTCACTGTTGGCTTTTCTTCGATTTTATTTAGGATTAAAAACGAGAGTTGATAAAATGAGACACTGTTAATTGATACTTTTAACTGCGCCTTCTATTTAAACAATTACATAATCGCCATAAACTATATTCAATTGGTGTTACAGCCCTTATCTCGTAACTTAATGGATACTACCGCACCCACTATCACTATAAAAAAGCGATTTTAGATACAGTAATGTTTTATGCTTTTTTAAGGTTTCAGTTACTAATTATCTATTATTAGGCGAAAGCGATGCACAGCTAGCCTTTGCAATGCTGAACTTAATCAATAATATCCCAGGCAATATTCTTCTTTATATTACTCATAACAGATATAATTTAATTACATAACCTCAGCCTTTCCCCTCTTAATCTCTAATGAAATTTTAAAGCGCCGCTGTTAATATTGTCTACCTCCTAAGCAATAAAGTAGTTCTGATGGCAGCTCATTATTCTCTCGATGATTTACGTTACTTTTGCACCATAGTAAAACTAGGTAGCTTTAAAAAAGCATCAGCAGACCTTGGTATGTCACTATCAACTTTAAGCCGTAGAATACGCTTATTAGAGCAAGCTCTTCAATTAACGCTATTAAATCGAGATGCCCATCGGGTGACACTTACGCATACTGGCGAGTTATATTACGACCGCTATCGCAAGTTGTTTGACGAAGTAGAGTGTATTGAGCAAGCACTTTGTGATGAAAAAGACCAACCTAAAGGAAAAATTAGGATCTCTGCCCCCATTTACATGGGTAAACATTTTTTAAGTACTATTTTTTGTGATTTTTTACTACAGTATCCCGAAATTCAATTAGATTTACGCTTTTCAAATAACCTTATTGATATTGAAAAAGAAGGGATTGATATAGCGTTTAGAGTAAGAAATCCTGCCATTGATAATTGGGTTATTAGGGAGCTTAAGCTTACTCACAATATATTATGTACTCACTTAAATCATGATTATCAATCCATCACTCATCCTAAGCAATTAGAAGATCACCCAAAAGTTACGTGCGTTGGGTTGGTACCGTGGCAATTAAAAAATCAGCAAACGAGTGAAGAGTACAGTTTTAATCCAAACACACATGTTCGATTAGAAGTTGATGAAATTCAAATGATGAAACAAGCAGTTGAGTCTGGTGTGGGTATTAGCTACATCCCTGATTATATAGCATTACCACTTATTAAAGCCGGAAAGCTTAAACACATTCTTCCTGATTGGCAAAGCAAAGGGCAGCCATTTTCTATGCTTTATCGCGACAGAAAACAAATCCCTTATCGAGTGCGATTACTGATAGAGCATACACTGCAACACTTCACTAAAATGTAGCAGTGTAGGCTTTTCACAGCAAAGTAATTAAGCTAATTCATCTTTCAAAAACTAAGCCTTAGTACAATTACACCTAAAAATGCCGTTGTTAATCCTATAACTTCTTGGCGTGTAAAAGACTCTTTTAGAACGATGCGTGAATACAACAAAATAATTAAAATATTCATACCTGAAATCGCTGAAACTAGCCCTGTATTACCAATAGCAAAAGCCGATATTATTGCAACCATGCCAGCTACATTTGTTAAACCAATAAGTAACCCGCACGAAAATGTTTTACCGGCAGACCAATACGCTTGAGAAGAGCCTTGCTCTGCTAGCATTTTTTTACGCTTTACTAACCAACTAACGGCAAAAAGAAAGCTACCAAAACCAAACATAGACGTTAAAGTTGCAAACGTATCAGCCTCAAGAAGTGTAGATTGCTTACCCATTAAATCATTAAATGCAAAAGACAGTGCCGCGAGTAATCCCCATTGCGCGCCTTGTAAATTACTTAATGAGATATCGCTGGAGTAGCGAATAATATAAAGGCCGCCAAAAATAATAAAAAAGCCGATTAATTGAATAACAGTTAAGGTTTCTTTCCATAATAAAAAGGCAAATAAAAGTACAAATAAAGGCGTTAACCCCGACAGGATGCTAATTAAAGACGCTTTCCCAACCGAAAACCCTTTGTGCAAAAATCCATTAGCCGCAAAAGATCCAAAACCTAAAGCGAGCCCAACCGTAATATCAGCCCAGCCGTACCATGTGTGCTCAAACACCACAGTACCTAGCGCACTAATTATAAATCCCACAAAAAAAACACCGAATAATAATAGATTACGATTAATCTTTTTTTGTGACGTCCATTGGTACATTATTCCTCGCGCACCAAAAAAAACAGTGGCGAGTAATGCAAAAATTATCCACATATAAATGAGACCCTTTATAATTTACTTCGATAAACCTGAATAAAAAGTGGTTATTTAACATTGTTGAATGCAATGACTATTACATAAAGGTTCAGCTGTAAAACACGTAGCCACTACAAGAGCGTTACCCGATACCCAGGGCAAGAGCATGAAAAAACACTATAAATTCAATACCTTTTCAAGATAAGCTGTACTGCGCATCGCTTTCTTCTGCTTTGCTGGCATACCTTTACTAAAACTGGTTTCAGCCTTTAATTGATTAAATGCGATATGCCTCAGCCCTGCAAATACTGGCGCTGCACCTTCGCGCCTAATTCGGCACTCATCTTCTTTAAATCCTACGTCTAAACGCCAATGTAATCCGTTCTCTATTTGCCAATGTTGCCGCGCTGACCTTGCCAATTCTTCCGCCGTTAAATATGCTGAACTGATATAGTACCTATAACATAACTCATTGCTTACTTTACCTTTTTCCTTTCTGTAGGAAACAATAACGCCCACCGTCTTTGCACCTTCCCAGTGTATCGTTTCTGATAAATCACTTACATCATGACGCACTGCACAACACCTAAACTCCTCTCTGTTTTTTTGATAATCTGCTTCATTAAACAAAATCCCTTCAGACGCTTGTCGTGTTATCTCCGGTAATAAAGCCCCCTCTATTTGCGACAGGAGTCCTTTATGATTTGCCTTCACTGCAAGAAGGTAATTAGCTTCTTTGCTCACTATTTTTTCTGCAATTGATTTTTGACACCCCATGGCGTCAATTGTGACTAAGCACCCTTTTATCTCAAGTAACTCAAGAAGTGTTGGTAACGCTGTTATTTCATTCGACTTTTTATCAACAGGGCATTGCGCTAAAACGACACCATTTTCGCATGCAAACGCACTGACCATATAAAGTGCATCGCGCCTATCTGATTGATTAAAAGACCCTTTTAACCGTTTTCCGTCAATAGCTACGACATCGCCCTGGGTTAACTTAGTGTATGCTTTCATCCAAGAAGAAAAAGAATCTTGAAATTGCGTCATATCAATACGGCTTAGTACGCGGGCAATTGTGTCATGACGAGGAATACCTTGCTCTAGGGGGACATATTTTCTGAGCCAATCTAATCTATCATGACCAAAATCTTCAATATCTTCCCAGCCTTGGCATCCAGACACAACAGCGCTGACGGCTAAGAATATGATATCAAATAGTTTATGAACCACTTTACCTTGTTGGCGAGGATCATCGATTGATTCGAAATATTTAAATAGCTGAATATCAAGCATGAGAATGCTCCTTGAAAAAAGGAGTATAAGATCATACTTTTAAGTCAAGGTAAAGTTCGTGATCTTGCCCTGACCCGATACCTAGCTTCTACTCTATAAAATAAGCAGCTTAAGCTTCAAAAAATAAAATACTAGCCACACAATTACACATTAATAAACAACAACACCAGTATATTCAATCTATAAATATTATAAATAGGCATAAGTGGTACTATAGATCCCATAAATAGCACTTAACTATTTAGTCGTTTAACTTCAATTACATAGTGAGCAACTAACACACAGAAATAACAACAACTTAGTGAAAAAACGAATTTATAAAAACATAAAAAACAGTTTTAAACTGTAATTTTATCGCCAATATATTTTTAACCTAAAACTCAATTGACTTTATTTTTAAACTCAATATGATTGATTTAAACAAAGAGGATAATATGTTTAATTTAATCACATACCTGCTAAAAACAAATACCACCTTCGGAATTTAAGCCGAGTGTAACCCCAGGGCAAGATCACGAACTTTACCTTGACTTAAAAGTATGATCTTATACTCCTTTTTTAAGGAGCATTCTCATGCTTGATATTCAGCTATTTAAATATTTCGAATCAATCGATGATCCTC
>NZ_JADYXJ010000040.1:0-21034 GCF_015864365.1 Pseudoalteromonas sp. SWXJ133 | reverse complement strand
GTGTTGCTTGCAGTGCTTGTTCTATATTCACAAAAAAATCCGTAGTTAGTTTCCTAACTACGGATTTTGCATGATCGTTTGGATCGGTCAACCGGTCATTTTCTTAACTGATCGGCATTAACCGATTAGGTGCCTTTATTCATAACTGAAAGTTAATTTCAATTATTTGATAAATGCGAATGCATCTGCGTACATGTTTTCACGAATTGCACCATGAGTAATAAAGTCATCACGGACAATACCTATCATGTCAAAACGACCGGCCATATAAATATCGTATGGTTCAAGTGATACAATATCTTGCATTACCGCTTTATGTACATAGCCAGTGTGACCTTGCCAATTAGCAGATGGATTTTCTACCACAGGGATAAACTCAAAGTTTTTGTGGCTATCGGCCCATGTTTGCATTTCTGTATGTGCGTATAAAGCTGACTCTTCTTTTACACCCCAGTAAAATAATACAGGACGGTCGCACTTAATTTCAGCTAAGTGATCAGCCATTGATTTTGCGTATGAAAAACCAGTGCCACCGGCAAGTAAAATAATAGGGCGCTCACATTGCAGGCGCAACTGTGAAATACCCAAGCCAGCTTCAATGTCTACTAACTGCCCAGTGGTATGCGCGTTTCGTAAATGTTCCAGCGATTGCATTGCATACGAATCGGCACCTGACGCGCCAATATGCAGTTCTATTGCATCGCACTGTGAAGGGCGACTAGCTATAGAAAAAGCACGTTTGTCTTTTTCGCCCAATACGAGTTGCATGTATTGGCCAGCTTCAAAGGTCACAGGTTGTTGTGGCTTTAAAATTACTTTGTGAACAAATTCTGTAAGTGGGCTGATAGCTACAACTTCAGCTTTTAATGTTTGCATTTTTTACCTTTTAGCAGCGCTTTAAACAGCAGATACGCAATCGAATGACTCGATTCTAGCATATCTGCAGGGTTATTTTATAGCCTGTTATGTACTTACATATAAACACTTAAAGAATATTAAGGCTTTCCCAAATATCATCTACGCGGTCTTTGGTGTCTTTATCCATAACAATAGGCTCGCCCCATTCGCGGGTGGTTTCGCCAGGCCATTTATTGGTGGCATCCATTCCCATTTTTGAACCCAGGCCAGAGACTGGCGATGCAAAATCGAGATAATCAATAGGTGTGTTTTCTATTAATGTTGTATCGCGAGCAGGATCCATTCGGGTTGTTATAGCCCAAATAACATCTTCCCAATCACGGGCATTAATATCGTCATCGCACACAATTACAAACTTGGTATACATAAACTGACGTAAGAACGACCAAACCCCCATCATCACGCGCTTGGCATGGCCAGGATATTGTTTTTTCATTGTTACAATCGCCATACGGTACGAGCACCCTTCAGGCGGCAGATAAAAGTCGACGATTTCAGGAAACTGCTTTTGTAATATCGGCACAAACACTTCATTAAGTGCTACACCTAAAATCGCAGGCTCATCAGGCGGTCGGCCAGTAAATGTGCTGTGATAAATAGGATCTTTACGATGCGTTAAGTGAGTGACCGTCATAACTGGAAAGTCATCTACTTCATTATAGTAACCAGTATGATCGCCATAAGGGCCTTCAGGTGCGATTTCACCTGGCATAATGTAACCTTCAAGTACTATTTCTGCACTGGCAGGGACTTGCAAGTCATTGGAAATAGATTTTACAACTTCGGTTCTGCTACCACGTAATAAACCAGCAAATGCATATTCGCTTAATGTGTCGGGTACAGGCGTTACTGCACCTAATATAGTAGCTGGATCGGCACCTAGTGCTACCGAGACAGGGTAAGGCTGTCCTGGGTTTTCTTTACACCATTCTTGAAAATCAAGCGCGCCACCACGATGCGACAACCAACGCATAATTATTTTATTTTTACCTAATAATTGCTGGCGATAAATGCCTAAATTTTGGCGCTTTTTATAAGGCCCTTTAGTAACTGTAAGGCCCCAAGTAATTAATGGCGCTGCATCACCTGGCCAACAATGTTGAATAGGTAATTTAGTTAAGTCTACATCATCACCTTCAAAAACTACTTGTTGGCAAGGCGCTTTTTTAACTTCTTTTGCAGGCATATTAAGCACTTGCTTAAAAATAGGTATAGCACCTAGAGCTTCTTTAATACCCTTTGGTGGATCAGGTTCTTTTAAAAAAGCGAGTAGCTTACCCACTTCGCGAAGCTCGCTAACATCTGTTTGGCCCATGCCCATTGCTACGCGTTTTGGTGTACCAAATAGGTTGGTAAGCACCGGCATATCGTAGCCTTTTGGATTTTCGAATAATAACGCAGGGCCTTTTGCACGCAATGTGCGATCAGATATTTCGGTCATTTCAAGATACGGGTCGATTTCTTGGGTGATACGTTTAAGTTCGCCTTTTTTTTCAAGCAAATCGATAAAATCACGTAGATCTTTATATTTCATTGTGGGCCGCTATTAAGCAAAAGAGTTGAAGTATTATACCCATTTCATGCAAGCCAAGTCATTACTTGCACTTAAAACTTAAAGCGCTCTACGGCACTTGTTAAGGAGTGTGCAAGTTGATTTACGTCTTCACTTTCGCTTGCTAGGGTTGTCGCGTTTTTGGCATTCAAGGTTGCTTGCTCTGTCACCTTGGCCATTATTTGTTGAATGTCGTTACTGTTAGTCAATTGCTCATGTGATGCATGAGCAATCTGCTCACTCATCTGATTAACAGACAACAATGTGCTTTTAATACGCTCTACGGCTTTATTTAGTTCAGTGCTGTTTTTAACACATTGCTTGGCTTGGTGTTGGCCATCGGTAATGTGTTCTTGAGTTGTTTGAGTGTGCTGTTGCAATGTTTGGATCATGGTGTTTATTTCGCTAGTCGAGGTCTGTGTACGTGCAGCTAATGATCGAACCTCATCAGCAACTACAGCAAACCCGCGTCCGTTTTCACCCGCTCGCGCTGCTTCAATTGCAGCATTGAGTGCCAATAAGTTGGTCTGCTCGGCAATGCTGCTAATTGTTTCAACAATGGCTTCAATAAGCTGAGTGTGTTGGGCTAGTTCCTCAGTGCTGCCTACTGCTTTATCAAGGCGCTGTAATAAAGTTTCTATACTTAGACTATTTTTATTAGCAATCTTGTTTACGTCATTGGCGAATTGCGATGCATTGGTTATTTCACTTGATGTTTTATCTGCTTGTTCATAAACCGCTTGTGAGTTGGTTAGCATATTTTGTGCAAGCGATGTTGCCTGCGTGCTTCGCTCCAACTGCTGTTGTGCAACAACCGTCATTTGCTGACCTTTTTCACTGGTTTTAATAGCGTTGCGGTCTAGTTCATGGGCGTCACTACTAATTGCGCCAATTAACTGGGTAAGGTCTTCACTGAGTTTATTTATGTTATTTAGCAAAGTACCAAATTCATCTTTACTGCGCGGATGGCTTCGCTTTGATAAATCACCTGAGGCGATTCGGGCTAAATCGCGGTTTACTTTTTTTAGCGGTCTTAGCATTGCGCGAGTTGTAAAAATAGAGATAGCGATAATCAATATAATTAAAACAAGCGTAATAATTATTACAGAACGAATCCCTGTATTTATGGCGGCCTTTGCATTAGTTTGTAAGGCATTAAAGCGCTCATCAGCCAATTTATTAAGTTCAATAAGCTGACCTTCTGTTGTTATAAATTGCTGTTGAAAGTGTTCAAAATTTTGAGCCGCAGCAATAGTACTTTTGAGTACTTTATTTTGTTGGGCATAAATTCCTGTATCGTTGTTAAGTAACTCTCTTAATTGATTAAATTTAGTCGTTAAATTTTTAGCATTAAACGCATTATTAAAGGGTAGCGCTTGTTGCTCTAAATAGGTGAAATTAGGTTGGATGTTATCTAGTAGAAATAGAGTATCTTGCTGATGACTATTTAAATCATTGATACTTGTAGTTTGAGTAATGCTTTTTATATTATTGCTTAAGTTAAACAATAAATCATCTATACGGGTCGCTGTTCCAAACATCGCATTAAGTAGCGCCTGCTGTTTTGCAGGCACTTCTAAAAGTTCTATATCAAGTAAGTTAGAACTTAAATTGTAAAGTTGCTCGTTAAACGTTGCTGATAATTCTATAGTGGAATTTTGCGCTACAAACTTACTCTCTTTAGCGCTAAACATTGCGACACTTACTTTAGTCAGTTGCTCAAAGCCTTCGTTGGTACTGGCGAGTAAATTTTGCATTGTTATTTGTTGATTTAGTTGAGTGCTTAACGAATTGAGCATATCGCTAAATTGTTGTTGCTCAGCTTGCGCCTGTTTTTTATTTTGTTGAAGTAAATCAAGGTTTTCTTGGCTGTAAGCTAAGGCATTAAATTTGGTAATAGACAGTAATGATAGCCTTAAATCTTTACTGAACTGCTGTACCGGAACTGCTAATTTTTCGGTTCGGGTATTGTTAACGCTAATTTTGTTTAATGACCAATAAAAAAACACACTACTTGTTAGCACCAATAAACCAATGGCTGTAAAAGCTAAAATTATTTTATGTTTGATCGCAATTGAACGCATAACTTCATCACAATAATGGGTCTTTAATTATTGTAGCATTGCTGTAATTTATTGGTTAGTTTTGTATTAAACCTTGATGCACTGTCTTTTTTTACCAGCAATGATTAGCATGGCCTCATTTCCCTTACCCCAAAACAGTACCTCTTCACTTATATATTTATTCCCTGATGCACTTTTTTCGTGATTAAGTACATGCACTTTATTGTTAAAGATAAGTTCGGCTTCAGAATTATTAATAATATTGAGTTTTACGCTCTCATCATCGCATTGGTAAGCAGTACTGGTTTGTAAATCACTACATGCGGTTAAGCTTAGTAAAATAGCGACTAATGCTAAATATACTTTCATTTTTCCTCCCATCCTCTTTAAAAATAAGTTAAAACACAGGGCAAAATTTTAATCTAATGTAAGAATAACAAAGCAAAATTAACCGTTGGTGAAAGTAGCGCTTTACGTTATGTTTATAGCAATATTTTTTGAGCTCGGAAGCTTTATGGCAGGCACTAACCTTTTAACGTTATTAGACGATATAACCACTTTACTTGATGACATTGCGACAATGAGTAAGGTAGCAACAAAAAAAACAGCGGGTGTATTAGGCGATGACTTAGCGCTCAATGCACAGCAGGTTACAGGTGTTGCAGCAGAGCGTGAATTACCGGTTGTTTGGGCTGTGGCAAAGGGCTCATTTTTAAATAAAGCGATACTCGTACCCGCCGCTTTATTAATAAGCGTATGGCTGCCTTGGTTAATAACACCGCTTTTAATGATGGGTGGTTTGTTTTTATGTTTTGAGGGAGCTGAAAAAGTATTTGCTAAGTTTTTGCCTCATCACAATGAAGTGGTAGATGAAGATGAGAAATTAGATTTAGTTGAGTATGAAAAACAAAAAATAAAAGGAGCAATAAGAACCGACTTTATTCTTTCTGCCGAAATTATTGTGATTACTTTAGGTACTGTGGCAGGTGCTACATTGCTTAATCAAGCTTTAGTGCTTTGTGTTATCGCAATTATAATGACGATTGGCGTTTATGGCTTAGTGGCCGGTATTGTAAAACTGGATGATGCCGGGCTTTATTTACTCAACCAATCAAAGATAACAGCTAATAAATTTAAAGAATTACTTGGGAAAGGCTTACTCGCAGCAGCGCCTAGGTTGATGCAGTTTTTAGCATTTGCGGGCACCATTGCAATGTTTTTAGTAGGCGGCGGGATTTTAGTACATGGTGTTGAGTTACTGCATCATACTCAAGTCGATGTAACCAGCTATGCTCAATCTGTTGCTGGCGGCACAGGAGAAGTATTAGCGCCTCTATTGTTTGATGGTTTGCTAGGCGTGATTGCTGGCTTAGTTGTTGTGCTTATACATGTAGGTTATACAAAGTTATTTAAAAAATAGTTTATAGCTGGCGTACTTGTTGCGCCAGCTATATTTAAATTCACTCATTCACAGTTAGCTATTTTACAAAGCGATTCTAATTCAAATTGTGCTTTAGTATTTTTTTGCTCAATGGCCTTTTTATACCAATAAATAGCCTGTTGATAATTTTGAGCTACTCCCTGACCATCACGATACATTTGCGCTAAATTTAATTGCCCCCATTGAGAACCCGCTTCAGCAGCTAGCTTAAAGCTATTAAATGCTTCAAAAAACAACTTATCTTTAAAATAAATAATGCCTTGTTGATTGTTTTTATCGAGTTTTAAACCTTTATATAGTGGCTTAGGTTTGGGAGGAAACATCACAAACCCGCCATAAAGGCTGTTGGCATAAGGTCGCAGCACGTCATAAATAGCTTCGTCTTTATACAAACGCTTTACTTCATCACGAGGGAGAGTGATTGTTTTAGTGGAGAAGTAATTGTCTTGAATTAGTTGGCTGGTACGCATTGCCAAGGTAATACTATTATTACGTTTATAGCTGTAGTTGCTTATCTGAAAGGTAATAAACTGCTTATCAAAACTTAAAACTTGAGCAATTCTTAAATTGGTTAGGGTCCAGGGTTCGTGTGTAAATTTGTCGGCGTGTACTAAGTAGGTGTCATATATTTTAGGTGTATTCAAATAGCTTTGCTTTTGAGTCTCGGTATCAAGGTGTTGTTGATAAAAAAAAGAAACAATCCAAAGCAATAAAAATACGCCAATAAAGTATTTAGGTAGGCTTAGTTTTTCTATTAACGGTAGTTGCGGTATTTTAACAGGTTCGCTTTTTCCGCATTGATAGCACTCGCGTTTATAGCTTAATTTTAAGGCAAGCATAGGTAAAATGCTAAATCGTAAATAGCGGCTTTTATTTACTAAATGGTAGGCGTCGCTTTGGCAGTGAGGGCAGCGTGTTATTTGTGCAAAATGTGGAAATGATTCACTCGTGTTGAAAAGTAACATAAAGCACGCTCCTTGTTTAATTACCTAAAGGTAAAACAAGAAGCGTGTTAGTTAAAGCTACAAACTGTAAGTAAGTATGTCTGTTATTACTTATTTTGAGCTTTAGGCTTGATAGTGGTTTTTGCATCGGCAGCCATTAGAGCAAATACAGCATATGCAGCGGTATTTTGACGAAGCTTAGCAGGTGTCACTTTATCAAGCGTATCGTCAGCTGTATGGTGGTAATCAAAGTAATCTGTTCCATCTTGAGCAAGTTCAAAAATAGGCGCTGACGTTGCTGCTTTAAGTGGAATTAGATCGGGGCCACCATTCGCTTGGTTTTTACCAATGTGCTCAATATTTAACGGCGCAAGTTCTTTTGCTATAGCGCGAACTACAGGAAGTGACTCTGCGCTTACGTTCGATTCAAAAGCATATACAACATCGGCGCCAAAATCAGACTCAGCGGCTGCAACAATATTGCTTAGCTCGTTTTTATGCTCTGCAAAATAAGCTTTTGCACCCCAAAGACCTAGCTCTTCAGCTGCAAAAAGTACCACACGAATACTGCGCTTAGGACGTTTTACATCGCTAATATGTTTAGCGGCTGCCATTGTTAGTGCAACGCCTGCGCCGTCATCTAATGCGCCAGTCCCTAAGTCCCAAGAATCTAAATGCCCCCCAATTAATACATATTGCTCAGGGTTTTCGGTACCATTAAATTGGCCAATAACGTTATAACCAGTGCCTTCACCAAGGCTTTCGGTTTGCACATTAATATTTACCGATACGTCTTTATTTAAAGCGACTAAGCGTGCTATTTGATCTGCATCTGGGTTAGCAATTGTTACGTTAGGTATTTTTGTAACACCTTCTTTATAGTAACTACCACCGGTGTGTGCAAAGCGATGATGACCGGTACTAACAGAGCGCATCATGTAGGCAACAGCGCCTTTTTTAGACGCTTCTATAGCGCCTGTACCTCGTGCTTTTACAGCAGGTCCGTAACCATTCCCGTCTATGTCGCGGTTCATGCGGTAATTAATATATGCAATTTTACCTTTTAAACTGTTTGCCGGTGCGGCTTTTAATTCATCAAGTGTTTCGAATAATACAACCGGCGCTGTAATCCCATCTTTTGGCGTGCTTATACTGTTACCTAATGCAGTTAAGTGCAGTGGTTGCTCGCTTGGTGTTAGTATTTTTCCGCTTTCGCTATAACGGCGCCATTCAGGAAATGTCGCTTCTTCAAGCCATACTTTATCAAAACCAAGCTCATTAAATTTAGCTTTAGCCCATGCCACGGCTTTTTTATCGTTTTTAGTGCCGGGTAAGCGAGGGCCTACTTCAGTTGTTAATGACTCTAGTAATTTATAACTTAAATCACTATTTAGTGCAGAGGTGCGCACTTCGTCTACTTGTTGTAATTGCTTTTGGGTAAATTCGGCGCTGTTAGCGTTTGCAGCCATACTGCTAGTAAGCAGCAGTGCGGTAATTAATTTTTTCATTTTGGTAGGCCTTTTTAATAATTAGCGCTATTAGAGCATGTAACAAACATGATAAAAAATAGATGAGATGAATAGGCTTTGTAATAGGTTTAATGCTGTTAGGTATAAACGTTTAGATATAAAAAAAGCCCGCGTAAATGTACGCGGGCTATATTTTAACACTGTCATTTAAGGCATTTATTTAAAAGCTAAATTGCGCTGCTAAACGAAGATTTGTACCCTCGCCAACAGTTACATTACTCGTGCTGCCACCACCTAAATAGCTGTTATCAAATAAGTTTTCGATGTTAAGGCGTAAGTTAATATCGGTATTGCTTAAGTTAAACTTATAAGTGGCGCCTACATCAACACGTGTATATGCATCTTTAGTAATTGTATTATCGCTATCTGCAAAGCGCTCGCCTTCATAAAAAGCACCAGCGTTAAAAGCAATCGCATCATTTAGCTCATAACGAGTCCACAGAGATGCTGACCATTTAGGTGCGTCGGTTGGGCGTTTACCTTGCAGCTCCTCATTCGCTCTTTCATAGTTCGCATCTAAATACATCGCAGAGGCCATTACAAATAAACGATCTGTTGCAGCGCCTTGTGCTGCAACTTCAAAGCCTTTGTGGCGTTGTTCGCCAACCTGATTTGTCTCGGTTGTAACTGAGCCAATAGGAGCCTCAAGGTCTTCAGTGACCAGCGTTCCGTTTTTACTTATATCGAAAACGGCACCACTAAGCAGTAAACGGTCATCAAGCAGTTGCCACTTTATGCCAAGTTCTCTTTGTTCAGAGGTAACAGCATCTATTTCCATACCGAAGTTAATATCAGTTTCGTCGGTGATGGTCTCATTTTGTGGCTCAAAGCCTTCTGAGTAACTAGCGTATATAGTTGCAGAAGCATTTGGGTGATAAAGCACACCTACTTTTGGTACAAATGATTCGTTATTTTGGCCTTCACGCGTTTGCTTATCGTAACGGCCACCTAGCGATAATTGCCACTCTGGTGAGAACGAAATTAAGTCTTGGACGTAAATACCGTAGTAGTCGTATTCAGTTTCGCTTATTGTATCATCTGTTTTATAGCTTATTGATGGACGAGATGGCTCGTCTTGACCTGCTGAATAGTAAAGGTATTCTTCTTTAGGCAGTGCTGTGCGTAATTGCCCGTAGTAGTAATCAAGCGAGTTAGCGCCTACTAATAACTGGTGTTGAATGCCCGCGGTTTCAAACTCACCAATAAAATCAATAAATGCAGTTTTAAATTGCCAATCATCAAAGCGATCGTAAGGGCGAGATTCATAGCTGTCACCTTCAGCAAAGCCATTAGGCATGCGAGGTGCTGACTCAAAGCGTTGGCGTTCAAATGTTTGTTCGTTATAGCCAAGTTTTACTTGCCAGTTATCGGTTAAAAATACCTCTAGGTCTACACCTAGGTTTTCTACGGTAATATCGGTGAACGCCCAAGACATATCACGGATTGTTTTATCATCACCAATTACATTGGCATTATCGTCTATCCATGCGCCAGTATCTAAACCTGCTTCGTCGTCCGTGCGGTCGTAATGCACACGTACTAATGCGTTATCGCTAATATCGTAATCTACAACTAATGCACCTAAAAAGCGGTCGCGTTCACGATTTTCACCATTTTGGTATTCACGCCAGTAGTCAACGTCTTGCTTTACTAAAATACCACGAGCACGTAAATCTTCAGATTCAGTTAATGCGCCTGCAGCATCTACCATAAAGCGAGTTGAACCATGCTGATCTACATCGGCACTGGCATTAAATAGTGTTTGTGCTGTAGGTTTTTTAGTTACCATGTTAACCAAGCCACCCGGGCCTGACTGACCATATAAAATGCTTGATGGACCTTTAATTACTTCAACTTGTTGCAAAATTTCGATGGGTTGTTGATAGTGTGACCAATGTTGATGCCCGTCGCGTAAATAACCCGTAGATGAGCTTAGCTCAAACCCACGTAAGTTAAATACCTCACGATTTCGTTGTTGTGAGCCTGCAGTTAAGCTTGCGTCATTTGTGAGTACTTCGCCAAGGGTAGTGGCAAGTTGCTCACTAATAATAGTGTCGGTTATTACGGTTACAGATTGTGCGGTTTCAAGTAATGAAGCTGATGTTCTCATTGCGCCATTAGCGTTATCTACTTTGTAATCGTTAAAGTAGCTACCTTTTACTTCTATACGCTCAAGGTCAGTAGTGTTTGCGTATGTGTTTGTTGTAATGCTTGCTAATAGTGCTATGTAAAGAGAATTCAGTTTCATTGTTTGCTTCCAGCAGTGATATGTAAAAAACAATCGCGATCTTAATGCAAACTACTATCATTTTCAACACCTTTTGTTAACGTGCTTTATTATGTGTTTGTTAATGGTTGCTAATTACGAATTCTGCTATTATTAGCAGCATATTTAGTGGGGCTTTCCCCCACGTTATTTTTATTGCTATGGAACTTACTGTGACTTCAACTGCTTTTTCATCTTTGGCTTTACCAGCTGGACTCGTTGATAATTTATCAACACTTGGTTATGCGCATATGACACCTGTACAAGCGCAAAGTTTACCGCCTGTACTTGCTGGTAAAGACATCATTGCTCAGGCAAAAACCGGTTCAGGTAAAACTGCTGCGTTTAGCTTGGGTGTGTTAGCTAAATTAAACGTAAAACGCTTTCGTATTCAATCTTTAGTCTTGTGTCCTACTCGTGAGCTTGCCGAGCAGGTTGCGGTTGAAATGCGTAAATTAGCGCGCGGTATCCATAACATTAAAATATTAACGTTATGTGGCGGTGTATCAATTGGTCCACAAATAGGCTCACTTGAACATGGCGCGCATATTATTGTTGGCACACCTGGGCGTGTTGATGACCATATTCGTAAAGGTACTTTACGTTTAGATGATGTTGAAACATTGGTACTTGATGAAGCCGATCAAATGCTTGATATGGGTTTTCAAGATACACTTGATGCAATTATTGAGCGTATCCCACAAAATCGTCAAACATTGTTATTTAGTGCAACATTCCCAAGAGCTATTGAAGCAATTGCTAAGCGTGTACTTAAAAATCCAGAAATGGTTAAAGTAGAAGAAGAGCAAGCCAAAAGCACAATTAAGCAGTACTTCTACAAAATGGATAATAATAAGCAGCGCTACCCAACGCTAAAATTATTATTACTTAAATTTACACCACAAAGCTGTGTTGTGTTTTGTAATACTAAAGTAGAAACACAACAAGTGTGTGACGATTTAGCTGATGAAGGCTTTAGTGCTGTTTCGCTACACGGTGATTTAGAACAGCGCGATCGTGAACGTACGTTAATTCACTTTTCAAATAAAAGTGCTTCAATACTTGTTGCAACCGATGTTGCTGCACGTGGTTTAGATATTGACGACATGGATATGGTGATTAACTACCATTTAGCACATGACACGCAAACACATGTGCATCGTGTTGGTCGTACAGGTCGCGCTGGTAAAAAGGGCATTGCATGTTCTATTTACGGTGAAGCAGAAGCGTTTAAAATTGCTCAAATAGGCGAACATTACGAACGTGATATTACTCCAGAGCAAATGCCACCATTTAATTTATTAGACAAGCCACCGTACCGCCCTGAAATGGTTACTTTGATGATTGATTCAGGTAAAAAACAAAAAGTACGTGCAGGTGATATTTTAGGTGCTTTAACGGGTAAAGATGGGGTTGCAGGTCGTCAGGTGGGTAAAATTAACGTACTTGATAACGTAGCGTTTGTTGCTGTTGAGCGTAACTCATTAAAACCTGCGCTTCGTAAATTAACCGAAGGCAATATTAAAGGGCGTAAAATACGCGCACGCCGCCTTACTCGTTAATTTAAACTTCTAAATTAATAGATTAACGAGCAGCTACCTTTAGCTGCTCGTATTGTATTTTTATTTTTTTAAACTCAACTTCACAGCCATTTGGTTTATCTGGGTGCACTTGTAATGCAAGTTGTCTCCAGCGCTTTTGAACATTTTTAAGAGTGAAATTTTCAGGTAACTTCCATTCTAAAGCCAACGCTTTAAATTCATTTTCATTTAAAGCCTGTTGTGGTGATATCGTTTTTAACTGACGCCAAAAGCTATTTAAAAGCTCATCAATATGCTCTTCACTGGTATCGTAATTATGCCAATCTAAATAATAATCTCGCAAATTTTCGCTTGTTGTTACTAAACTATTATCTCCTTTTTCTAAAAGCTCGATATGCAGAGCTGAAATGAGTAAACTCTGAGGGCGTAATTGTGCCTGCAGTTGGTACAGTGCATTCATAATTAAAAAGTTACGTTTAAATAAATCACGTTCAGGACTTTTATCGAGAGTTGTCATAGCGCTGCGATTTTTCAGTTCTGCTGCTAAAGTATGAACTTGCCAAACCTGCTCTGTTAGTATTAGCTCAAAAATCTCATCAATCAGTGGGTTAAGCATTGTTTAGGCCCTAGTAGTTGGTGTATCTTCAATAAAGATTACGCTGATATAAGTAACGGTTTGAAGGATTAAAATTATGCTGGGCAAGTTAAAATGCCTCTTATTTACTATATGCTGTTTGCTAATAGCTCCTAGCTATGCCCAAAGTAATGATTCGTTATTTGAGCAATTCAAAAGCGAAGTGCAGTGGGAGCCTAAATTACAATTAGCAAACACGCTACTTAATAATAAAAACATCTCTAAAAAAGAGCGTGTTGCTGTTTATTCTGCATTGGGTAATAGTGCGTTATCGGCTGATAATTTTAAAGAGTCTTTACACTTTTTTGAATTACTAGAACAATACACTTCAGATACTTTCTTCCCTGATGAGTACTTTCGTGCAATTAAAATGCAAGGTGTGGTGCTTTTTTATCAAGGCTTATTTCAAAAAGCAATTATTGAATACACTCGAACTCTTGCATTAGCTGAAAAAAATGAACAACTACTAGAGCAAGCTAACTTATTAAATAACATTGGCTTAGCTTATTTTAATATGAATAAATTAGGTTTGACGTTAGAGTTTTATTTGAAAGCTAAAGCTATTTATGAAGAGCATGGCAGTGAGCAAGATAAAACCGATATATTGCTTAATATAGCAGGCGTTTATATTCGTTTATCAAGATACGATAGTGCGTTTGGTCTTTATCAAGAGGTGCTTAAAGTTTATCAGCGATTAGATGATAAAAGCGGTATTGCGCAGGTATATAATAATATGGGTGTAGCTCATATGGAGAGTAACCAATTTGACTTAGCACTGCATTATTATCAGTTAGCGCTGCGTTATTATATTTCCGCTAGTGATTACAATAAGTTATCTACGCAATATACTAATTTGGCGAATACTAATTTAGTATTAAAAAAAGTGGATGAAGCATATGAACAAGCTAAATTAGGTGAGTATTATGCGCTCAAAATAGATAATCATAATTTAGAGCTCAATGCGCTACATGCGTTGGCTAAAATTCAGTTTGTTAAGGGTAACTTTGAAGAGGCACAAGTAAATTTAGATAGAGCTATTTCACTTGCCCATGAATATGGCAGTGAGCGAATAATTAGGGAGGGTTTAGGGACTAAAGCGCTTCTGGAAGCGAGTAAAGGCGATTATTCAAGTGCAATGGCTCTGCAGCAAAAATATATTAGTGAGCAACGAAAACTTAGAAGTTCGTCAATTATTAACGCGTTAGCGGTACTTCAGCATCAATTTAAGGCAACGCAATTAAATCAAGAAATAGAAAAGCTTAAACAAGATCACCGTGTGCAAGAGCTAAAAATGTCACAGCGTTCTCAGCTTACTTTGTTCTCTTTTTTATTATTGCTTTTAGTTGTAGTAACCGGTATTGCACTTTATCGTCGTGGTGCAGAAAAACGCGCTAAGCAGCAGTTAACAGAACAAGTTACGCAACGTACTGCCGAGTTACAGGCGATTGCACATGAGCTGAGAGAAGCGAATGATGTTAAAAGTCAGTTTTTGGCTAACATTAGTCATGAAATTCGCACCCCTCTTACGGCTATATTAGGTCAAACAGATGCCCTAATTAATGAATTATATGAGCCTGAATCACTTAAAGATGAGTTAAGAGTCATTCAGCGACACAGCGACCACTTAAAAAGCCTGATAAACGACGTACTCGATTTAAGTAAAATTGAAGCTAATAGATTAGAGTTAAATATTTCGTGCTTTGATATTGTCGAGCTCGTAAATGACGTACATGCAATGTTTATTACCCAAGCAAAAGCAAAAAATCTGCACCTTATTTTAGATAATCAAGTGGGTAATGAGTTTTACACTAAGCTCGACTTAATTCGTGTAAAGCAGATTATTATAAACTTATGTTCAAATGCTATTAAGTTTACACACTCTGGGCAAGTCATCATTGCTTTAAATAAAACTGAGCAAGGACTGGTTATTATTGTAAAAGATACAGGCATCGGTATGAGCTCTAAGCAGCTGAAGCTTATTTTTGAATGCTTTAGCCAGGCCGATAACAGTATAAGTCGTCGCTTTGGTGGTACGGGGCTAGGGCTTAGTTTATCGCAGCAGCTTGCGTCTATGATGGGCGGTTACATAAGTGTGCAAAGTGAATATAAAAAAGGCAGTCAGTTTTCGTTCTTCTTGCCATGTGCTGAGGTAGATAAATCGCAAAGTGTAGTTACAGTACAAAGTGCTCCTAAGGCAAATAAGCAATTAGCGGGACGTGTTGTACTTGCGGAAGATCATCCTGATAATCGTAGGTTAATAAGTCGCTATTTACGCTCAATGGGACTCGAGGTTATTGCTGTTGAAAATGGTGAGCAAGCGGTAGAACAGTGCTTAAAAGAATATCCAGATTTGGTATTGCTCGATATTCAAATGCCAGTGATGGATGGGCGTTCTGCTTTTCAGCTATTAAAACAATGTGGTTTTGAGCGACCTATTTTTGCTTTAACGGCAAATGCTATGAGTCATGAGGTGGATGGTTATTTAGAGTTAGGGTTTACTGGTTACTTAGGTAAACCGATAGACAAAGAGTCATTTTATAAAGCGCTTTCTAGTCACCTACATAATACAGAAGATCAGCCAACTACAAAGCAAAATGAAGTTGATATGAGCGATCTTGTAATTAGTTTCAAGCAGAGCTTTGCTTTGGAGAGTGAAACGATTACGCAGCATTTTATAAGCGAAGATTTAGATGCGTTACAAAAAGATAGCCATCGCATTTTAGGGGCTGCACAAATGTTTGGTTTGGATGAAATTGCGCAATCGGCTAAATATTTAGACAGAGCACTTCTACGCAGAAGCCAAAAAAGCAGTGCAAATGACTTTAAAGCGCTCGTTGATACGCTGCAGGGTGTACTTAAAAAGTATAATGAAAGTTAAACTGTATTTATTCCAGACACAAAAAAAGCGCCTAAGGCGCTTTTTTATTCAATTAAAACGCTTTTATTGGCGTCTCATCGAATCAAAAAATTCATCATTGGTTTTGCTCATCGATAGTTTATCGATTAAGAATTCCATTGCATCAATTTCTGACATGTCATGAACAATTTTACGTAAAATCCAAAGCTTTTGAAGTTCATCTGGTTTTGTTAGTAATTCTTCACGACGAGTACCTGAGCGGTTAAAGTCGATAGCTGGGAATACACGTCTCTCCGCAATTTTACGGTTAAGGTGAAGTTCCATGTTACCAGTACCTTTAAACTCTTCGTAGATAACTTCATCCATTTTAGAGCCAGTATCGATAAGAGCTGTAGCTATGATTGTTAAGCTACCACCTTCCTCAACGTTACGTGCAGCACCAAAGAAGCGCTTAGGTTTATGTAATGCGTTAGCGTCAACACCACCAGTAAGTACTTTACCTGATGAAGGAATAACGGTGTTATAAGCACGTGCTAAACGAGTGATTGAATCTAATAAGATAACAACATCTTTTTTATGTTCAACTAGGCGTTTTGCTTTTTCGATAACCATTTCGGCAACTTGTACGTGACGAGAAGCTGGTTCATCGAACGTTGATGCAATAACTTCACCTTTAACTAGGCGTTGCATCTCTGTTACTTCTTCCGGACGTTCATCAATAAGTAAAACCATTAATGTTACATCAGGATGGTTGTGCGTAATTGATTGTGCAATATTTTGAAGTAGCATTGTTTTACCCGCTTTTGGCGGAGCTACTAACAAACCACGTTGGCCGCGGCCAATAGGAGATGCTAAATCAAGTACACGGGCTGTAATATCTTCTTTACTGCCGTTACCACGTTCCATACGAAAACGTTCGTTTGCATGTAATGGGGTAAGGTTTTCAAAAAGAATTTTAGTTCGAGAGTTTTCAGGTTTATCAAAGTTAACTTCATTTACTTTAAGTAAAGCAAAGTAACGTTCACCGTCTTTAGGTGGACGAATAAGACCTGAAATTGAATCGCCAGTACGCATGCTGAAACGGCGAATTTGGCTAGGTGAAACATAAATGTCATCTGGGCCAGCTAAGTAAGAGGCTTCTGATGATCTTAAGAAGCCGAAACCATCTTGTAAAATCTCTAATACACCGCCGCCGAAGATATTCTCTCCGCCTTTGGCATGGGATTTAAGAATGGCAAAAATGATATCTTGCTTTCTTAAGCGGGCTACGTTTTCGAGCCCCATGGACTCAGCTAAGTCTACAAGCTCTTTAATGGACTTGTCTTTTAATTCGCGTAAATGCATATTGGTGGGTTCTTTATTACAGTTGTCATACTCAAAATCGCTTTGATCGTTGAGTGAGGTTTGTTGAATATAACTAAGGATTAGTTGGCTTTATAAACTAGCAGTTCACTGGCAAAGCGTCCAGTCTTTATACAAAATAAATTTAAAAAAGGGCAAAAAGCCCTTTTTATTGTTCTAGCTTACAGTTAGATGTTGTTTTCTAAAAACTCGATAAGTTGAGTTTTTGAAAGAGCACCTACTTTCGTTGCAGCTACTTGGCCATCTTTAAAAAGAAGTAAAGTAGGGATACCACGAATACCAAATTTTGGCGGTGTGCCAGCATTTTGGTCAATGTTTAATTTAGCAACAGTCACACGGCTGTCGTATTCATCAGCAACTTCGTGAAGAATAGGGGCGATCATTTTACAAGGTCCACACCATTCAGCCCAGAAATCTACTAGTACTGGTTTGTCAGATTGTAATACGTCAGCTTCAAAGCTATCGTCAGTAATTTGGATTATTTTCTCGCTCATTGCGCTCTCCGATTTAGTTAGGCGAAATATTTAGTGCGTATTTAAACACTCTTGTTTCTTATTGCAAGTTTAAACGTTATGCTTAAACGCTATGACTAAGACACATTTAACCGATAAAAAGTTTTCAGACTTTGCTATCGCACCGGAAGTGGTTGCCGGTTTAACCGAGAATGGGTTTGAATATTGCACACCTATTCAAGCAAGATGCCTACCTTTTATTTGTGATGGACGCGATATCGCGGGCCAAGCTCAAACAGGTACAGGCAAAACGTTGGCGTTTTTAACTGCCACGTGCCATCGGTTATTACAATCTAGCAAAGCACCTAGTAAACATCCAAGAGCCCTGATCATGGCCCCTACTCGGGAGCTTGCGATTCAGATACACAAAGATGCTAAAATTTTAGCGCCGCACTGTAATCTTAACTTAGGTTTAGTATATGGTGGCGAAGATTACGAAAAACAACGTGCACAACTAGAAAAAGGCGTTGATATTTTAATTGGTACTACAGGTCGTCTAATTGATCTGTATAAGCAAGGCTGTTACACCCTTAATGAAATTGAGGTAGTCGTGCTTGACGAAGCTGATCGTATGTTCGATTTAGGTTTTATCAAAGATATTCGCTATATGTTCGATCGTATGCCAGATACATCAAAGCGTTTAAACTTATTATTTTCTGCCACATTATCGTATCGCGTACAAGAATTAGCTTTTGAGCACATGACAAACCCAGAACATGTTCAAATTGAACCTGACGTTAAAACGGGTAAACGTATTCAAGAAGAGCTATTTCATCCTTCGCAAGAAGATAAAATTAAGCTGTTGCTAACCTTAATTGAAGAAGAATGGCCAGAGAAAGCAATCGTGTTTGCAAATACTAAGCACAGTTGTGAAACAGTATATGCTTGGCTTAAGTCAGACGGCCATCGTGTAGGTATGCTTACTGGTGATGTTAACCAGAAAAAACGCCAAACTATACTAGCGCAATTCAGTAAAGGCGACTTAGACTTTTTAGTTGCGACTGATGTTGCAGCGCGTGGTCTTCATATTCCAGAAGTAAGTCATGTATTTAATTTTGATTTACCTGACGATTGTGAAGATTATGTCCACCGTATTGGTCGTACTGGCCGTGCTGGTGCATCAGGCCACGCAATTAGTTTTGCATGTGAGCAATATGCATATAACCTGCATGAAATTGAAGAATATATAGAGCACAGCATTCCTTTATCACATTATGATAAAACGGCATTGCTAGATGATTTAACTCAGCCTATTATTCAAAGAAAGCGCAACTATTCAACAGGTCCACGTAACCGTAGTAATAACAGCGGACGTCGCCCAAATAATAGTTACCAAAAAGGACGGTCGTAAACGACCGTTTGTATAAGTAGTAGTAACTAGAGGTTTTTGAACGGTGGGGCAACTTAAACCGCAAAAAAATGTGTACGCAGTTATTGATTTGGGCTCAAATAGCTTTCATATGCTTATAGCCAAATCAATTGCTGGCGGTCTACAAACAATTGGACGTGTTAAACGCAAAGTCCGATTAGCCGCAGGGCTTGATAAAGATAACGTATTGAGCACTGAAGCAATGCAGCGAGGCTGGGAATGCCTTGCCCTTTTTGCTGAGCGTCTACAAGATATCCCAGATAAAAACATCACCATAGTAGCAACAGCCACCTTACGGCTAGCCACTAACGCCGAAGTATTCAAAAATCATGCAGAAAAGATTCTTGGCCATAACATTAATGTTATTAGCGGAGAATTAGAAGCGCGTACAATTTATAAAGGTGTTGCTCATACTTCATCTTGTACTGGCAAACAGCTTGTTATTGATATTGGTGGTGCAAGTACCGAAGTTGTAATTGGTAAAGCATTTGATGCCTTACATTACAAAAGCCTCAATATGGGGTGTGTTACCTATCTTGAACGCTATTTCAAAGACTGCCAATTAAGTAAGAGTAACTTTAACGCAGCCATAAAAGCAGCTCGTACAGTCATTGATGAAATTTCGCCAGAATATAAAACAGCGGGATGGCAAATTGCATCTGGTGCTTCTGGCACAGTGCAAGCAATTCAAGAAATTATGGTCGCTCAAAATCTTGACGATTTACTTACGCTTGAAAAGCTCAACACTATAAAAGAGCAAGCAATTGCATTTAGCACTATTGCAGCGCTAGACCTTCCTGGATTAAGTGAAGACCGTCGACTGGTATTTGTATCAGGGCTCGCAATCTTAATCGCACTATTTGAATCTCTTGAAATAGAAAAAATGGGATTGGCGGGTGGAGCACTGCGTGAAGGTGTTTTATATAGCATGGTTCCGGAGTTTCATAATAACGACATTCGTAAACGCACAGTTGATGGGTTTATGAGTCGTTATCACGTTGATCAAAAACAAGCGTGTCGGGTTTCAAGCTTAGCTATGCAGTTAGCGGTAAGTATTGATAAAGATTGGCCAATTGAAAGTTTAAATGGGTTACCACTATTAAAAGCGGTAGCGCAGCTTCATGAGATTGGATTACTAATAGAATATAAGCAGTACCATAAACACACCGCTTATATTTTGGAAAATACCGATATGCCTGGTTTTTCACAGTCAGAGCATAAATTAATAGTAGCGGTAGCAGATGCGCATCGTTCTGATTTTCCAAAAGGCTGTTTTAATTCACTCGGCGTAAATAGTCTATTAGCGCAATATATAGTGAGATTACTACGGATAGCAGTCATCTTATCAATGCGCAGACAAGATGATGTACTGCCTATGTTTGAGTTAACTGCTAAAAATGAAGTGTTAGACCTTAAGTTTGAAAGTAACTGGTTAAAAGATCATCCATTAATGGCCAGCGAGCTACAACAAGAGTCTAAACAGCAAGGTAAACTTGGGTGGAAGCTCATAGTAAACTAATTAAAAAGGCCCATCAGGGCCTTTTTAGTGTTTAAAGTAACCATTTCGATGAAAATATGTGCGAACAGCACATTATTTCAAGTTTTCTTCAAAAAAGGGTTGATCTGTTTTCGGATCTCCCTATAATGCGACCCCACTGAGACGGGAAACGCCAACGCATAGCGAGGCACGAACAACTCAGAGAGTTAAATAAGACTTCGGTTTTAAATTATCTAAAAAAGAAAGTTTAAAACTAAGTGTTGACTCGAAAAATAAAGGGTGTATTATTCGCATCCCTTGAGGCGCTAAAGTGACTCAAAACGTTCTTTAACAATATAAAGCAATCATCTGTGTGGGCACTCGTACAGATTGAGTTCTAACAGCCAACCTACTTACTCTTTATGGGTAATTAGCGAGGCAAACAAATTTAGAGTCTCAATTGAAAACTGAGTGACCAACAGAATAGTTATTTCGGTAATTATTCGGCACAGTCAATTCAATATCGAAAGATATTAAAATAAATTCAGAATTCATTGAGCTGTCGAAAG
>NZ_JADYXJ010000004.1:0-220551 GCF_015864365.1 Pseudoalteromonas sp. SWXJ133 | reverse complement strand
TAATATTACCGGAGAAAAGAAAGCGAAAAGCTTATCCGCGAACGGTGCTCGCAAAGACACAAAAATATCCAGTTAGGTATAAACGAAAAAACACCACTCGTTCTTAAACGAGTGGTGTTAATCAATAGGGACGGATTATTTAGATCGGCGCTTGTCTAGTACATAACGTACGGCCATTCTTGCAGCGCCCGCACCAATGCCCGAAACTACCGCCCATGTAACGGCCTCTTTAAGATCTGTTTCTTCGCTTGGTCTATCTTTTGGGGCTGGTTCGTTGGTAACCTTTTCCCACGATTTTTGTAAAGTTTTCCTTGTTAACATACCTGCAGATGCAGCGGCGAGCCCTATACCTATCGTCGTAATTAACTGTTTATTACTCATAATGTTCTCCTTTTTATAAATAACAGCAGCGTTATTTATGTGCAACTCTTTAAGTAAGAATATTAATAACAGCAATTTACGTACCGATAGATGTTTGGGTAATAAGCACAGTTATAAAAAAACTCACTCAAAGTTTTAAAAATTTAAGCGTAAAACTTTAAACGTAAAAATTTGGGTGAGATTACGGCAAGAGTCAGAGCGTTTAACTGAAAGGGTATTCGACTCACGCTTAGGAAGTTTATTAAGTTTGTGCTTCAGTTCCTAGTAAGGCGTCAATGTAGGCGAGTTCTTCGCTAAAAATACCGTTCAAAAATGCATTTTGCTCAATTATTACAGCGTCATTAGGTTGGGCTTTGTATTCTTGTTGGCATCTTGCAAGTTCGATGGATAACCATTGGCAGGCGTTGCTAGCTGTGTTTATTGCTATTTTTAAAAATGATGACCATTTTATTTTTTGTAAATTAAAGCGGTAAAGCGCGACAGCAATAACACTATAAGCCTGCTGTTCAGGTGTTGGCATGTTGTTAGTATTTATTGAAGAGCTGTTTAAAAGCTTGGTATTGACCATCGCTTGTTGCAGTGCAGCTTGCTGTGATTGACTTAAAAAGTAGTCTTCGTAATCCATGGGTGGCCTATATCTGCTGATTGCAGGGCAATATAAAAAGGAAATTTAGCACAGCGTTTTACGATTCATGCGCACCTAAAAATGAGCAGTAGTGATAACAAAATTAGACTGACTCTTTACTGAATTAATAAAACACAATTGTAACTGGGTAGGGGTTTGAAGAGGGTAAGCGTCTTTGTTTTAACCTTATTTTTAATGTTAGTTTACTTTAGCAGACTTTTTTTACTTAAGTTTGTTATTGTATACTTTAATTGTGGTTTTAATAGCTGCTTTTACATTTGCATACTTTTTTTCACTTAAGTTTACTACAGTGTACTTTTTTGGTTTTCTATTTACTTTGGTGTATTATAATGTACTTATTGTTATTTTAGTTCGCTTTGGCGAACTTATGATTTAAGAGCTGAGTATAATGAGCAACTTATATAATTTGAAACAACAGGTTTTAACACTCTTAAAAGAAATAGAGCGGATAGAGTCCTTACAATCGAGCGATAGTGAAACCTTTCCTTTATCTGAGTTAAAGCAGCGTGTACATCAATATTGCAAAGAGAATGGCATTACTATAGATACTTTTTGCGAGCTTGCCACTATTAGTAAAGCGACGCTTTATAAAGCATATAACAGTCCAAAGTCGGCCAAGCGATCAACTATTGAATCTATTCTTAGTGTATTAGGAGACTATCAGTTACTGGTAGCAAGATGTAATGGAAATTAATCGTAGGGCGACAGTTTTTGCAAACAGTATCAGGGCAGGAGATCTGATTGAATATAGAGATCAGAGCCTATCGGGTAAAGAAGAATATATTTTTATTTACGATAGAAACTACCTAATTAGTGGCGATCCAATAGGGCATCACTTTCCACTAAAAAGTGAACCATTTAGTTTTGATATTTTGCCTCCATTTTTTACAAACTTATTATCTGAAGGCTGGCTGCGTAAACATCATGCAGAAAAATCAAGGCTAGATAAAAATGATGAATTTGGTTTATTGTGCGCTAATGGTAACGAGTTAATAGGAGCCATTTCCGTTGTTGCAGGCAAAGTAGCTACTTTAACAGGCCGTCAACCGGTTGCCGTTCCTATTCCTGCCTCTAAAACGCTGGAACAACAAGGGGTAACTATTATTGGCTCCCCTGATGACTTTAACGAATACGCTATTGATCATGCCAATGGACAGTCTATATCGGGTGTGCAGCGTAAGCTACTCATGAAGTTAGAAGGTAAACAGCTCATTCCTACTGGATCTGGAGGACAATATATTGTTAAACCAGCGCCAGAAGTTGCTCCTCATCTACCTGAAAACGAGTTTTTTATTATGCAATTAGCTAAAAAAGTTGGCTTTGATGTTGCCGATTGCGGACTTATTCCTTTTGAGTCTGGAGAGCTTGCGTATATAACTAAGCGCTTTGATATTATTGATGAACAGCAGCGTTATTTTATTGAAGATGGGGCGTCGCTATGTCAAGTTCATCCGAAAAACAAAGATAGTGATGCATTGAGTTACGAGAACGTACTATTGAAGTTATCTCGTTGTGCAGGTAACAGTAAAGCCGTCACGCTCAAATTGTTTCTACAAGTTGTATTCAGTCACATTGTCGGTAACAACGATTTGCATTTAAAAAACTTTTCTATGCAGAGGAAACTTCATAAAAGTAATCGCATTATGGACTTAGTTGCACCCATGTACGATATGCTGAGCTTAGCACCTTACTCTACATTTGACAGAGCATGTTTTATGTCTTTTGGGGTACTTGCTATAGAGGAGGGTGACGAAGGTGACTTTAGTGATGCTTATAATATATTTGGATTTTATACTAAAGAAGATTTCGTTCAGCTTGGTGTAAATATAGGCTTACCTAAATTAATGGTTGAAAAGCAGATACAAGTACTTAAAAGTAAAGTGCTTAAGGTAATCGAAGATGGCTTTCGTACGCAGATGCCTGAGCATATATATGAAGCTATTGTTAAACGCATTCGCGAGCGTTGTCGTACGTTAGAGTTGAGCTACCCTTAACTATTATTTTTAATTTTTTTGGTAAACATGGTAATAACCATAAACAAGAGGGTGATAAAAATCTCCCTTTATTTCGCAAGGCGTTTTGTTTTTTGTAGATAGGAGTTTTTTACAAAATTTAGCAACTTTTACTCTAACAATGAAAGGGTTAGTTATGGCTTTTGTCTTATCTTATTGATTTAAATTAATAATTTTTTTGGTTTGAGTTTTGCTTAGTAGTAAGTGTATTTTCTTAAATAAATAAAGGAGTTATTATGAGTACCGTTATTACTGGGTTATTCGAAAGTGCATCACAAGCAACACTCGCAATTTATAGATTAGAAGCTTTAGGTATTAATGAAGCAGATATAAGCATTGTAGCCAACGACTCATACGCAAAGGAAGATTTTGCTGTAGACGAAGGTACTAAAGCTTCTGAAGGCGGCCTTATAGGCGCAGCTTCAGGTGGTATTCTTGCTGCAATTATTGGCGGTTTCACTGCCGTAGGGACTGTAGCAACAGGCGGTACTGGCTTATTAGTTGCCGGACCATTAGTCGCTGCATTTGCTGCTGGTGGCGCAGGCGCTGCAGTAGGTGGTACTTTAGGTGCTGCAATTGGTGCGTTTATCCCTGAGCACGAAATTAAGTATTATGAAGATGCCATTGAAAAAGGCTCTATATTAGTTGGTGTTAAGTACGATAGTGATAATAAAAACGCTATTGAAGAAATACTTAACAACGCAGGCGCAAGTAACGTTTCTACGGCGTAATGCTAGCTAATTAGTTTCAAAATTAATATGAAAGGTGAACTTAGTTTCACCTTTTTTATGCTATTTTTTTGATTAGGCATAAAATCTAACTTTAAGTAGCGCTTACAATTAAGTTATTATTTTAACTGTATTAATACCAAGCCAGAGTACACTTTGAATTATTTAGCTCACCTTTATTTAGCACAACCTACAGCCGATTCTCACTTTGGGAACTTATTGGGCGACTTTGGTGGTAAAAGGCACGTAGAGCAATTGCCAAGTACGGTTATAAATGGGCTCGATAACCACTATTTAGTCGATAAATTTACCGACTCCCACCGCGCAGTAAAACACGCTAAACAGTATTTTTCACCCGAGCATAAGCGCTTTGCGGGTGTGGCTATCGATGTGGTGTTTGATCACTTTTTAATTGTGCATTGGCAACGATTTAGCAAGCAACCTTTAAGTGATTTTAAGTACACCAGTTATCAGCTTTTAAATAACCGCCTAAATGTTATGCCCCCGCGAATGCAGCATGTCGTAACAAGCATGACTAAAAACGATTGGTTTAAAGAGTACGAAACCGTTGAGGGAATAGGGTTAGCACTGGATAACATTGCCAAGCGCATTCGCTTTGCTAACACTTTTGCGGGCGCTGCTGATGATATAGCGCGTAACTACGACGAACTAGAGGCTACTTTTTTAGAATTCTTCCCTGAACTGATTAAGCATGTAAGTGAGTTTGCTCTTGAAAGCACCCCAAAAAATGACATAAAGCGCTTTATTTAATATCTTCATTAATTGTTAACCTTTTGTGATTATTTAATGTAAAAAAAGCGCTACTCTAATACAAATTAATTTTTGAGTGTTTTTAATGAATCGCAATTACTTGGTTATTGTGAGCTTTGCTGTTTTAGCGGCATTTCAATCTGGTGCTGTATTGGCTTTTGACTTTGACCTAAAATCAGTACGAACCACTATTTCAAACCCAAATACTAGCCATGCGTTAATATACGATGACTTGGCTGGTAATCAAAAAACACTGTTTTCGTTAGCGCCCATAAACAACCAACGTGTGGGTGTGTTTTTTGATATTAACGACATTGAAATTGGCTATTCAGCCGATATTTTTGAAGATAATGTTGAAACAAAAACACAAGATGTACTGCTTTCATACAGAAAATTTAAAAACTCTAAAATCACTTTTAACTACCAAACCCTTGAAGGGCTGCAAAGCACGGCTAGCAATTTAAGCGGCAATCAAACGGATAAAATTTTCTCGCAAAATACACGTTCAACTAAGTTTGAGCTATCTGGGCAACACAACTTTTATACCTTCAATAATAAAGAGTCTTTGTTTGAGCATTTTTTTCTTAATAGACCAAAGCTAAGCAGCAAATTTGACGTGGCATTAAGTGTTGTTGGCGCGTGGTCTTTCAAGCATGTATCTCTTGAGGATAAAGATAATATAGTGTTTCAGGCTGACTTTTTAAATTCATCTGCACCACAGGTCACTAAGTTAATTTCTAATTCGTACGGGGCGAGTATTGGCTCGCTTTTATCGTTTTCGTTACCGCATAATGTTCACGTATTTGCTGAATACAAAGTAGGTAAGGGAAATATTCGAAATACAGACCCTGGACTGGGGTTAAAAGATTCGGGCGCCGAAAAAGTTGAGGCCTACGGTGGTGGAATTTCTTGGACTTCCGACAATAAAAAACTTATGGTCGTACTACGTGCATGGGGGCAAACAGGCCGGCATATAGATACTTCTTTTGGTGATTTGTCAGTAATTAAGTTTTTTTAGTATTGAGCACCGAAATAACACATTTAACTGGAATATTATGAGTAAGAATAACGATGTACCTCAGGCTTATGTGAAGCAAGAGGAAGGTTACCGAATAAAAGCTTTAAGACTGTACCCTTGGGTGTGTGGGCGTTGTGCTCGTGAGTTTGAGTACTCTAATTTACGTGAATTAACGGTGCACCATGTTGATCATAACCACAGTAATAACCCTGAGGATGGCAGTAACTGGGAGTTATTGTGTATTTATTGCCACGATAATGAGCACAATAAATATCACGAACATATTATGTATGGCGGGTCGACTACAGAGCGCAAAGTAGGGGCTGCAACGCATTCTCCATTTGCCGATTTAAAAGCAATGCTTAATAAATCAAAGTAATATTAGTTAAATTAAGAGCCTAAACCTAATTTTTATTAATTTAAATGGCATTTTGAGGGTGAACGGTTATAAACCGAAGCAACCTCAAAATTAACTTTAAATTGGTTTTATCAAAGCTCTTTTGCTGTTTTGTCTTTTATGTCAAACCAGTTTGAATCGGCTGAAGTAATAAAGCCAGGTACGTCTTTTAGCCATTGTTTTTGAACCGATTTATCAAGATTTAAATAAAGTTTGTTTTCAACAATTTTGAAAGCCTCTGGATCTACGTCAAACTTTTTCTCCATTGATACACCAAACGCACAAAAGCCACCAAATTGTGGTGCGTACTTTTCTGGGTTAGCTCTAAATAAGTCGCGGTGCTTAGCTGAGCTGAACTTATAAATGGCATTTTTATGTGTTGCAGTATATTCAGAGCTGCCTGTTACCGCTTTGTTTTGGGTAAAGTAAGCAACGGTATCGTAGCCACTAATTGCAATGTCGTTAACGTCTGCATTTGCGTCTATATCTGCTGCAAAGCTTAGTGAACTTGCAAGGACTGATGCTGCAAAAAAAGCTGATTTAGTGAGTGTCGAAAATTTCATGTGTATCTCCAAATAATAATTTAATTAGTGTGTTTGTTTAAAACTCAACTGTACTTTATCGTTATTTTTTGGTTAATATGCGTCTATTAGTCTGTATTTTCATACCAATAATCCAAAGAGGCGTTTATGGATGTGCTTTCGAGTGTTCTGAGTCATTTTTCACTTAACGCTAATGTGTTTTTTAGTGGGAACATGTGCGGTACTAGCGATTTTAGTAACGATCAAGGTGTTGGGCATTTACATTTATTGCGTTCAGGTACGTTAAAAGTGCGCAGTAACAGTGGTTTTGAAGTTGTTTTATCAACGCCTTCGGTGATCTTTTTTCCTCACTCTACAGGGCACTGTTTGTTTTCGGATAAGGACGATGGTGCTGATTTAGTGTGCGCGCAAATTAGCTATCAAAGTGGAGGGCATAGTCCTTTATTACAGGCGTTGCCTTTTTGTTTAAATTACGAATTAACAGGTGATGGATTATTAGATCAAAGCGCTTTTTGGATTTTTGAAGAGGCATTTAAAGACGCCAGCGGTAAGGATTTAATTATAGATCGCTTATGCGATGTGTTTTTAATTAGTGTTTTGCGCAAGGTATTAGAAGAGGGCGCAATTAAAACCGGGATGATGGCAGGGCTTGCCCATCCTCAGTTGGCTAAAGTATTAATAAAAATACACCAAACCCCAGAGCAAAACTGGTCGCTTAGTGTTATGGCTGAGGCGTGTGGCATGTCGCGCTCTAAATTTGCTGACACGTTTAAGCGAATTATAGAGCAAACACCAGCTGACTATTTGGCTGATTGGCGTTTGTCAGTTGCTAAAAAGCTTATTTTAAAAAATCAAAATATGGATTTAGTGGCTAATCAGGTTGGGTACGAAAATGGCTCTGCACTTGCTCGTGTATTTAGAAAAAAAACAGGGCAAGCGCCAAAGGAGTGGTTATTGAGCCAGCAGTAAATTTTTAGTTTCTTTGAGTAAGCTGCATTTTCGAATCTGGTGAAGGTTTTCGTAATATCAAATTAATAGGGTCTTAATTTACCTCAGAATCACGATAAAACCAGTCATGCCCGAGGTTACGACTTGAGTGAACTTCGGGCATTGTTATTTGGATAATCTTGAAATTAAATTTTAATCGCCTTAGTAGGAGTTATTGATAACCCACTAAAATGTTTCATCACTAATTGCCCTTGGCTGTTCTTTTCTATTACTAAGTAATTGTTTGAATTAGGATAGTAAAAGCTATTGTCAGACATGGTAATAAGTTTTATTTTATCGCCGCCAGTGCGCTGTGAGTACAAAGTATTATTTTCAAAAATGAGGCTGCGTAAAGTGTTTTTATCAATTCGGTAATCACCTAATACAGGCGCTAGTTGTTGCGCTGTTATATCGGCTTTTTTAAACTCGGGCAGTACGATACCAAGTGCTTTAGCGATGAGTTTTTCGTTCATAAAAATAGGATTTATGTGGTTGGAATTAGCCAGTACAGCTACATATAGCTTTTGCTCTGGAATATAGCGTGCGTGCGCTAAAAAGCCATTTATTCCACCTGTGTGTTTAATTACAGTGTATTCATTCAAAGGCTTAATAATTAATCCATAACCGTAGGATGAAAAGCTGCCGTCATTTAGTTTAAAAGGGCTGATCATTTTTTCATAACTTGGTTTACTAATTAGCTTGCCAGACGATAACGCACTAAACCAAATATTTAAGTCGGTTGGGGTAGATATAAGCGCCCCTGCGGCATAGGGCCAATCCATGTTAATGTAGCTGGTGTTTATTAAACCTTGCTCTGTTTGCTCATACCCTGATGCGCGGTGGGCAACAAGTTCTTGTCCTTCGTAACTGCTTTGAGTCATCCCTAGTTTTTTAAATATATTTTGTTCAATAAAGTCTTTATAAGATTGCCCACTCGCTACTTCAATTATTTTACCAAGCAGTGAATAACCGGTATTTGAATAAGCCATCGCTTCGCCAGGTTTAAATACCATTGGGTGTTTGGCAAATCTCGTGAGTGTATCGTCAACGCTGGTGGGTACTTGTATTTCTTTATCGAATAGGTCGTCGTCATCTGTGTAGTTGGCTATGCCCGATGTATGGGTTAATAAGTTTTCGATTGTGACGAGGTTGCCCTCAGTAGGAAAGCTTGCAACATATTTATGAATATCATCTGAGGTTGATAACTTACCTTGCTCTTGTAGCATCATAATTGCAGCGGCAGTAAATTGTTTTGAAATAGAACCTAAACGTAAAACGCTTTGCTCATTAAGTGCAATGTTATGCTCAAGGTTGGCAAGCCCGCGCGCTCCTTTAAAAAGTACTTTGCCATTTTTACTTATAATTACCGATACCCCAGGCTCGTTTTCAGTAAGGCTCTCGTTAAGAATTTGCTGATATTGCGAGGCCGTCGGGTTTGCTATTACAAGGCTGGGTGTTAATAGCAAGAGGGCTAACAAACAGCTCGTATAAAATGGCTTAATCATATTCATCCTTTTAGTTTTTATACCAAACCTGTAAATAGGTTTAGCAATCCTTGTGTTTAATAGTGATTTAATATTGCACAGCTAAAAAGTAAACACAATTATCGAATTTTATAGGAGCTCAGTAATAGGTATAATCGCTGCGTTTATTGGTTTTATTATTTTCTTACAAGGAAGTTATTTATATGCCCGATATAACGGCACTTTTATATATTGCTATTATGGCTTTTTATTTTTTACACAAAAACGAAGAAGCCAAAATATTAGTGCCAATAATTGGCTTTGCTGCAATCCCTCTTTTTAGCAACGATTACTGGCTATGGTTTAAGGTAAGCGTAGTGTTAGGAATTTATGTGTTGATGGTAGAAAAAACTAAAGCAGGGTATACCGGTGGTGGGGCTGTTTCTGCATTTGCTGCATTTTTTATGGTGGCTTTTTTAGTCAGTATTTTTATAAAGACCATTTTTTCTTTTTTTATTAATTTTAGTTTTTAAACTTCTATTTTAAAATCTGCTCTGAATACTTAAAGGTAATTTAGCTAATTAGCTAAGTAAGCTGTCTGTTATTAAAAAAGCCGAATCCCATTTTATGGTTCGGCCTTTTTAAGTTTTAGATGAATAACAATGAGAGTTATTGTTTCTTTTCGCTTGGTGCTGGTTGCCCGTAGTTAGGTGAGCGAGGGCCATATAGCAGGCCGTTATATGCATCCGACGATAGTAAGCGTGTTGAAGTCATTGCAGCGATTTCAAAGCCTTTATCAGTGACAGTTTCAGCAATTTGATTAATTGCTGCAATAACAAGCATGCCTACAAGGCCACCACCGCCATTACTTTGTTGTTCAGCTGAAGAGGCTCTTGCTTTGCCTTGCCATAATTGCTCGCCAGTGCGTAAATCAACTAATGAAGCTGACACAGTTACAGCTGTTTCGCTAGAAATGACAACATAGCTAGTACCGTATTCTTCAATAGTGATGTAAAGCGCAGAGTCTGCACCAAAAATCTCATATAATTTATTTGCCGGTACTTGGTGCACGTCGCTTGCAACAGTGAGGCCATTACCTTTAAAGGTTTGATCGACTAAAGCAACCGGAAAAACATAAAAGCCGGACTCAGCTATAGGCGCGACCATTTGAGTCATCACACTGTATGGTGCTATTACTTCAGGTGTATTATTTAGCGGTGGTAAAATAATAACTGAGTGAGGGTCTGCCTGTTTAAATGCTGTGTAGTCGTGTGCTGGTGGAGGTGAAACACAGCCAGCGAGTAATGCGACTAAAGCGATCGCTGTGTATGATTTGAAATTAAGCATATTAAGCGCCTTTAGCAGACTTTAGAAGGAAGTCGATGTAATGAACTGACTCTGGGAAAAGTGATTTCTCAGTTTCGAAGTGAGTAGTACCTAATGAAGGATCACCCGTTTCAAAATACAGCATACCTAGGTGAGCATGTAGGCCAGGTGCAACATTTTTACTTTTGTTTGCGGCATCGGCAATAATTTGTTCAAGCATACTAATTTGCTCTTCGGCTGTTACGTCATCTGCTTTTAAATAGGCGTATACGGCAGTGCTATAGTTGCCGTAATAGTAAATAGGTTCTTTCGTTGAGTTACAACCTGTTAGGGCAATACAAACAAATGCTAAGGTAATTAGCTTTTTCATTACTTGTTGCCCCATTGACCAGCTTCAAGACCCGTAACTAACTTGTTAACTACTTCGCGAATAGCTAAGTCGAGTACTTTGCCATTTAATGTGGCATCGTATGAAGCTGTGCTTCCAAAACCAATAACTTCACGTTCTGATAGGCTGTATTCACCAGCACCTTGCACTGAATAAATAACTTCTGATGTAGTAACATCAACAACATTAAGCGTTACTTTAGCATAAGCAATTTGCGATTTACCTTTACCCAATAACCCAAAAAGTTGGCGATCGCCAATAGCTTTACGGCCAAACTCTGTTACATCACCAGTTACAACAAATTTAGCACCGCTAAGAACTTGTTTTGTACCTGTTAACTTTGCTTCTTCTGCAAGGGCTGCCATATTGTCGCGATCAAGCACACTAAAGCGATTTGTTTGTTGTAAGTGGCTCATTAGTGTTGTTTTTGCTTGGCTGCCTAAACGGTCTTGGCCTGAGGAAAATATACCATTTTGAAAGCTCGAACGGTTTACAAACTGACCTACGACTAGTTTGCTTTTTGTACCTGAGTAGGTTGTGTTATAGCTAGCAACAGTTGGTGTTTCTATTACTTTAGATGATGTTGTAGCACACCCAGCTAAAGACGAAGCTGTAATTGCAGCGATTACAATTGTTTTAATGTGGCTTTGGTTAATTTGCATAAATTTTTGTCCATATAGGTAATTGCAGAAGTTTTATTGATAGGCGCTTGATTTTTATACTTATAAGTCAATTACTTATTTCAAGAGTCCATTCAAGTTACTTTATAAACAAAAGTCGATGTAAATACAATGTTATTTATGTTTTATACAGGTACACATATTGAAAAAGAATAAATCCTTTAAAGTAACAATGCTAATTCATTAGTTTTTAAATTACCCAAAGCCTTTTTCTATAGTTGATATTAAAGAACATTTATTGCGCGCTGAGCTGTTAATTAGTAATTTTATGCGAATTAACCTTAACGTTTAAAACCAATCCGCTGCAACTTGTAGTGGGGTAGGGTCGCCTTTTTTTGATACCCAAAATACTAAGGCTTGCTTTGTTGGCGATATTTTTTTAGCGCGAGGCAGGGTTAAGTCAGTTAATGATAATTGCTGCTTAGTTTGCATGTTACTTTGCTCGTAACCAATAACTACAAAGTCGTGTTTTAACTTATGGCCTGCGTTTTCGCCGCTGTGTATTTGTGTTTCTATACCAAAACCTAACAGAGCTACATGAGCTATTAAGTTTTGTTTGGTATCATCTTCGGAATTAACAGTATTGTATTCGAGGTTAATTTTACTGTTGTTTATAGTCGCTTTTAAATTACCTAAGTAATGGGTTTTAGTTATAGGTATAGCTTGTTCATAAAACCAACCTTGCCACCCGCTACCGTTAACCATAAATCCTGGGGTTGCTACAATCCTACTTTTACCGAGTGCCTTATACGTACGTTGTCTTTTACTAAAAACAGCAGAGGCAAACGGGTCTTTCCATCCTAAATAATCCCAATAAGTAACATGAAAATTAATAGGGATTAAATCAGTCCATAGTTTTTCATCATCTGTAAATTTTGAAATCCACTTTTCAGCTGGTGGGCAGCTACTGCAACCTTGCGATGTGTAAAGTTCTAAAAAGGTAGTGGGATTAGCTGTACTAGAAATAGTTACTTGCTCAGCCGCTTGGCTTTGAAAGCAAAAAATTATTAACCCAACAAGTGAGATAAAAAATGGACGGGATAGTGCTTTAAAAGGCATGTTGCTTCTCGCAAAGGCTGATATTGCATTCAGCTTAAATGATATTTACGAATGAAGTATCACGAAATACTCACAATTAAATCACGTTTTAATTGTATATTTTACTTATTAAAAACTTAATTTGAACACCCGCTCAAGTTGTGTTTTAATCGTTGCTCAATTATTGAGGAACTTTACATGATTAAATTTTATTTTCACCATACTCCTAACCCAATGAAGGTTGCACTCTTTTTAGAAGAAACAGGCTTACCGTTTGAACTTGTTCCTCTTGATACTTTAAAAGGTGAGCAACATACACCTGAATTTAAAGCAATTAATCCAAACGCTAAAGCACCAGCAATTGTTGATGGTGAAACGCGTGTGTTCGATTCGAATGCTATTTTAATGTACCTTTCTGAAAAATATGGAAAGCTAGAAGGCAAGAGCGATGACCGCGCTGAAATGCTGTCGTGGTTAATGTTTATCGCATCTGGTTTAGGTCCGTATTCAGGGCAAAGTGTACACTTTAGACATATGGCACCAGAAGGGCTTGATTACGCGGTTAATCGTTATTTACGTGAAGCGCAGCGCCATTACGAAGTGCTTGATACGCACCTTGAGGGTCGTGACTTTATTGTGGGTGATACATACACAATTGCTGATGTATCTGCATGGGGCTGGATTGATAAAGCACCGGTTGTATTAGGTGAAGAGGGCTTAGCACCGTATCCAAATCTTAAGCGTTGGTTTGAAAGCATTGATAGCCGCCCAGCGGTTGCACGTGCACGCGTAATTGGTACTGATGTAGCCTTTAAAAAAGAGTTTGATGAAGACGCTAAAAAAGCATTTTTCCCTTCAAACTACCCAAAAGTATAAAAAGTACTTAATATAAACAGCAGAGCAGTTAGCTGATCTGCTGTTTAGTATTTTATGGCTGTGTTAACGCCTCTTTATTTTCATCTGCCACGAATAAATTAACTTCCTCGGTGTGCTGGCTTACGCTATTTCTTTTTAGGGCGATGTATAGGTCTGAGTGAATGTATATACCCTCTGTTCCTGACTTCATTCCTGCAATATCAAACCATGAGAGCAGCTGGCGTTTTCTGCCTGCAAGTTCAAGCCTTATATCGCGCTTTTTAAATATAACGTCGAGATCGGCAAGCATGGCCATTACACTTAAATCTAAGTGAGTAAAGCAGGGTACAGCGTCAATTATTACACATTGAGTGTCGTCTTTTTGTCTTGCGTATTGCTCAAGTAATCTGCGTTTAAAGTAGCTGGCATTAAAGTAAGTTAAAGGTGAATTAAAGCGATAGATAAACACGCCTTGCACCGATTTTGCTTTATCTGTGGCGTCTAAACTTCTTACTACACCGTTAACATCTACGCCGAGTATATTGTCGGTTGGGCGCATAACAGTGCGAATAAATTGAAATAACCCCAGTAATACAGCAAGTGTGATCCCTGGTATAACGCCAATAAATAACACCGCAAGTAAGGTGGCTGAGGCGAGATAAAATGCCTGTTTATCTTTTCGTTTTAATTGCCAAACCGCTTTTAAATCGAGTAAATGAACAGAGGCAATAATAAGTACAACACCTAGCGCTGCGCTTGGAATAAATTCAAGTGGGGCTGTTAAAAACACGGCTATGAGCGCAATAATGGCCGCTGCTATTATTGATACTAACTGCGTTTTACCACCTGTTGCATCGTTAACAGCGGTGCGTGAGTCGGCGCCACTGACTGCAAACCCTTGCGAAAGAGCCGACGCAATATTGGCAATACCTAACGCTCTAAATTCTTTATCGGCGTCTATGTCGTAGCCATTTTTAGCTGCAAAGCTGCGGGCAGTTAGCATCATACTTACAAAGCTCACGATGGCTAAGTTAAGTGCGGGTACCACTAACTCACGAATAATCCCTAAATCAAAAACAGGGGTATTAAAAACGGGAAGCCCGCCAGTTACGGTGCCAATGGTTTTTATATCAAGTTGTTTTAAATCAAAAATCCATACCAAAAGCGCACCAAAAGCTATGGCGAACATAGACGCAGGCCACGTGGGTCTTATGCGCTTCATGGCAAAGTAAACCGCCAGTGTAAACAAAGCCATTAGTAAGGTTGGAACATGTGTTTGCGCTAGGTATGTGGGTACACCGCCTAGGCGTTCAAGTAAGTAGCGTTCGTCAAAGGTAAAACCGAATACTTTGGAAAATTGACCCACAATAATAGTGATAGCTACGCCGTTTAGTAATCCCATTAAAATAGGTTTAGATAAAAAGTCGGCTAATACACCTAACTTAAATTTACTGGCTATAAAGCACCAAAAGCCGGTCATAGCGGTCATGGTGACAACAAGTTGCCAATGCTTAAAGCTGTCACCTGCAGCAAGAGGTGTTACTACTGCTGCAATAACGGCGCAGGTGGCGGCATCAGGTCCGACTATTAATTGTTTAGAAGTGCCAAAAAGAGCATATAGCATCATTGGCAGTATGCAAGAATATAACCCTACGGCGGCGTTAACACCGGTTAGTTGTGCGTAAGCAATGGCAACAGGTAAAGCTACCGCAGCTACCGATAGCGCCGCTCTTACATCATCAGCAAACCATTGTCGCTCGTAGTGCAGCAATGTATCTAAACCCGGCATAAAATTATATAAACGCGACAGCACTTCAGTATCCTTGCTAATAGTTACAACGTTTTGATAGTAAATTTAATATTCAAATAAGTATAGCTAGGAGGGAGTGTTTTTTACGTAATATAAAGCCACTTTTTTATAGACGTAAAAAAGCCTGCATAAAAGCAGGCTTTAGCTTTCAGGGAAAATTAAAATTTAGCGCGAATACCAAAGCTATAACGACGATCCGCTTCAGTGTACTTCCAAGCACCACCTAGTTCAGATAGGTAGATTGAAGGTTCACCCGTTAAGTTAGTCGCATTACCTACTAGCGTAATATTTTCGTTAATATCCCAGCTTGCAGAGAAATCTAACTGGCCTCTGTCGTCGCGGTAGTTATTACCGTAAACAGTGCCTTCTGCTGAAATACTGCCATCTGAGTTAATATTTTCTACGCGTTTTTCGTTTTCAGTATCTAAGAAACTGTCACGGTAGTTATAAGCGATACGAGTAGAGAACCCTTCGTATTCCCAAAATACTTGTAAGTTATATGTATTTTTAGAAATATCTAATAGTGGGTTGCCGTTTGGTTGTTCGCTGTCGGCATACGTGTAGTTTGCATTAACACCTAAGCCAGAAAATGCACCAGGTAAACTTGTGAAGAACTGTTGGTAGCCCACTTCAAAACCTTGTACTGAGCCGTTTTCACCATTTACATTTTTAACTGTATCGATACCCGTTAGTCCTGCATCACGCAGACCTGCAACATGGTTAAAGCCATCTGCATCTACTGGGTAGTCAGTCGCATCAGAGTAAACTAGGTTGTCTTGTGAAACACCTGCAACGTCAAGCTGACATACTTGGTTCCATTGAGTTACGTTTTGACCAGTTGAAGTGCTTGAAGAAGCCTGACAGCTGCTTTCGTTACTTAAGAAAGACTCAACATCTTTATAAAATACAGCAAAAGATAGTACGTTACCTTCATCAAAGTAATGCTCTACAGATAAGTCGTATTGTGTTGCGCGGTATGGTTCTAAATCAATAGAGCCTTGCGTTGCGCCTGTAATATCGTTATTAACGTCAAACGCAGGACTTAGCTCGCTAAAGTCAGCGCGACGCATAACTTTTGCAGCAGCAAAGCGGAATAATGTTTCGTCTGAGTAGTTATACGTAACGTTTAAGCTTGGTAAAAAGTCGCTGTAGTCATTGTCGCCAGTTACTTTTTCGCCGTTAAGGAACACGCTTGATTCTAAATCTGTAGTCACATAACGACCACCCACAATCGCAGTGATGTTATCAAAATCTAGGTAAGCCGATACGTACACCGCAGCTGTATCTTCAACCACGTTACGGTATGCACTTTCTTGAAATTCTTGGTTATCTGAAAGGCTACCTGTTGATGCTAGGTTAGTACCTGCAAGTAACTGCTGAAGTTGAGCGTAAGTATTTGCAGGGTTAGATAAACCGTTGTAGCTTAAAAACGTTAGTAGGTCATTTTGTCCCGAATGACCTAATTGGTCAAAAGAGTTGTCGTGGCTAACTGTTGTGAAGCTATTTGAAAAAGCAGCGTTGTAGTCATCAACCCATAAAGTAGCTAATGAACCATCTGAGTCGTTAAATGCATTTTTGTAAATGTCTTTAATTTCTACTTTGTATTGCTCATATTCGTAATCGCGGTTAGTAACACGGACACCTGCTTTTACTTTAGATACCCAGCTTAAGCTGCTGAGAGGTTCAAACATTTCAACATCAAAACGAATAGCTGTTTCGTCATTGTCTGTTCTTCTATCTTCACTTTTAAACGTACGAAGTGCTAAGTTTTGTGGGTCAGTAAATGCATTTGGATCTGAATGAATGATGCTAGGTAATTTATTACCATCTTGAGAAAATGCACCATCATATAAATGATTTACTAGATCAACGCCGCCACTTGCTTCGAATGTTGATTTTTCGATTGGGCGAAGTGTAAATTCAGAATCAGGTCTTACGCTTTCTGATGATGCTACTGCAATTTCACCAGAGATTTTTATGCTATCAGTAAGGTTCCACTCTGCACCAAGTGCGTTTGAAAACGAGTCAGTTTCACGAAAGTCACTGTATGTTTTAGGGATACCAAATTCGTTTGTTAGCGTGTAATTATTTACGCCGTTAGCATCTTGAGTTGTATTTGCATCTGTTGATAGTGAACCTGCAACACCTAATATAGAGTTACCACTTTGCTCACCAGAGCGTTTAGTGCCACTTAAATCTAGATACACCATGCCATTGCCAGATTGCGGTGCCCACTGAAGTGATAAATTTACAGCAGTACGTTTACGTTGTTCTACATATTGCTCAACACTGTGCTCGTCTCGTACGATAGCGTTGCCACTTGGTGTATTACCTTCTTGGCCATTAATATCAATGTCTTGGGGTTTAACACGGCTAGACGTTTCATCTTGACGAATTTCACGATCTTGATACGAAAACATAGCAATGGCACCAAAGGTACCCATTTCGTCAAAGTCCCAGTTGTTACCAAGTGAACCGCTAAAAATAGGCGCTACTTTTTCTGTTTTATCTGCATATTCACCATCTAATGAAACTGCGCCAGTTAGTTTATCTAACTCTAATGGGCGAACTGTTTTTAAGCTAACTGTTCCGCCTAATGCACCTTCAATCATATCGGCAGTAGGAGACTTAACTACTTCTACTGTTTTTAAGAAGCTTGATGGGTAATCTTGTAAGCTAATACCGTCACGAGAGTCACCAATAGTAGAACGACCGTTTAATTCAACACGGTTCTGAGGTAAGCCACGAATCGAAACACTGTCACCCACACCAAAATCGGTATTAATAGATACACCAGTAATACGTTGCAGTGCTTCTGCAATATTATTATCAGGTAACTTACCAATGTCTTCAGCAACAATCGCATCTACAATACGTCCGTCAGTACGTTTAAGCATAGCGGCGGCTTTCATACTACCTAGCATGCCTTTTACTTCAATAACTTCAATATCTGCAGCTGCCGGAGCCTCTTGCGCTGCAATAGTAGAAGAAGCCATTAATAAAAGGGCTGCTGCACTGATTGTTGTAGAGCTACTTCTTTTATGTTTATTAATTAATGTTGAAGTAATTTGATTGAGTTTCATGTATCTCTCCCGTTTGGGTACGACTTACGTCATTGTGTGTGTTGTTACTTGGCTTGGTTAACCAATTTAACTGCTATTTCCCTGTGGTGTGTCATACAGGTGGTATGGTTGAAATTAGTCCAATTCAGCTTTTATTACAACCTTTGTTTACCAAAAATTCACAAAGTGTATTACAAAATATTCTTTTATTTTGCTTATACTTAATAAATTTAATGGCTTATGATGTGTTTTTATTTTTAATATTTTGAATGAATTTTATTAAAGTATGCTTACCAAAGGCGCTTTTTTATATTTTTTGTACTATTTAACCTAGATTTAGATGCTATTTTGAGCTTTTGTGATGTGATTTTATACGTGTTTAGTTTGCTTTTTAAGTGATGTTAAAATAATGAGGTATTCATTAAAGGTTGGGTATGGCTTATAAATTTGCGAAATAGTGAGGAGTGTAAAATCATTCAATTTTATTTTGGTTATTTGTTTTGGTAATACCAATTTTCTATTGTTTTTATATGAATTTTGTATTAGAGCTTACTGATACATATCTATATATTATTATAAATAGAGTGATTTTTACGCAAAAAAAAGCCCAGCATATTAATGCTGGGCTTTCTTAAATTAAATATATTAGCTTTTTAACTCGCCTGTAGATGATTCTAAATGGGCTCGAATAAACCACTGAAATTGCTCTAGATCAGCCAGTTGGCTGGTGATCATATCTTCAGACACTGGATCTAGTTCAGAAAGAGTCTCAATTGCTTTGCGGTGATCGCCATTAACGCCGTTGTATACTTTATCAAGTGCGGCTAAATGCTCGGTTACTAACCCTTTACCTACTGAGTATTCGCTCCAAGTACGACGATCTACAATTGATTTAGGCGTACCAACGGGTACTCCACCAAGAGTCGCAATTCGCTCTGCAATTGTATCTGTCATTTCGCGCACAATGTCTACCTGTGGGTCTATCATTTCGTGTACGCCAATAAAGTTAGGTCCCACTACATTCCAGTGAATATGCTTTAAAGTAAGCTGTAAATCTATCAATGCAACCATGCGGTTATCTAGCGTAGCTATTGTTTTTTGAGCTGATTCGTCACTCATACCTGGCGCGGTAAATTTAGTTGTTTTGTTTGATTCGTTATTGTTACTCATAATTTCTCCTACTTAAGTAATGTGTTGCTCATATAATATGTTGCGTTATGAGCATGACTTAAACTTAATGAAGCAACTGTTATGCCGTAAGTTGATTGTTTTTAAAATCTGTTTAAAAACATGGGGTTATGTTTTTATTTAAGATTTTAGAGGCTGGAGGGATGATTGAATTTTTGAAAAGCCTGCATACATTTGTAAAATCTGCAGACTTTAATTTAATAACGCTTAAGTGTATTTAAACTTTGGCTATATATTCGTGCGCTTTTAAAACATCGAGCGGCACTATTTCTAATGATTTTTTATTTGTGGCTTCAAGTACCACTGGTGGCGCTACGCTCGCTGCAATAGCATGAAGCCATCTTACTGCACACAAGCACCATTTATCACCGGCTTTTAAACCTTCAAAATCGTAAAGGGGGTTTGGGCTTATTAAGTCGTTACCTTGTGATTTTGAAAACTGTAAAAACTCATCAGTCATAATTGCACACACACTGTGATTGCCAAGATCTGATTCTGGTACATAACAAAATCCTTCACGTGTGTAGCCACCATTACCGCAACATAGTTTTAAACGTGTGCCAAGTACATTAAATTGATTCGCCATGAAATACCTTAATTTGTGGTGTTTAATAAATTTACTCTATCAGGAGTAACTCGCTTGAGATAGCTATAAAACTTAAAAGAGGGAAGGGGGTCTACACAAACTTAAGCCCGCAGCAAAATTGCGGGCTTAGTATTATTTATTTAATACGCAGTGCCATACAATCGCTATGGCCGTTTATGATCATGCTTTTATCAACACGTACGCCACCACCAGAGTATTTTCCGGCGGCTGTAAAACTACATATTTGTACAAAGTAGTCATCTACTTTAGGCAGTGCAAATAGTTGTTGGTATATTTGGTCTTGCTCGGCAAAGTGCCCCATTGTTTTTTCTATAACTTGCTGCTGTTCATCAACAAGTTGAATATTAGCACCACAACGTCCTACTATTGGTTTAACTACATAACCGGTTTGTAATAACTCGTCGTTAAGTTCAAACGCGGTATTAAGTAAATATTTATGATTAGGGAATAAACTCCACAGTATTGGTAAAATAGCCTTGTTACTTGGGATCAATGTCCACAGCGGTTCAAATACCATGACGTTTTTACGCAGCAGTACATCGACTAAGCGTGGCGTTTCACCAATTTTGAATTGTGGTTCAAAGTTATCACCTAATGATTGGTCGGCTTCACATTCTTCACGAATTTGATCAAGTGCGGTTTCCCACGACCACGTTTTCCACACGTAACTCAGTTGTGCGCCGTCTTCATCTACTATGTTGCCTGATTCATTCCAGCGAAGTGTGCTTAAGCCAATTACTAACTTACACTCAAAGCCCGCGGCTTCAATGGCTTCTTTCATAAATAATGCGTGGTAATGCTCTTCTGGTTCATCATCTTGCAGAATATGAACAAGACCTTTCACCTCACTTTTACGCCATGCTTTTACGAGATCTTTAAATAAATTTTGGCCTGCATCTACACCTGTTTTAACACCAAAGTGTTTTGCCCATTTACCCTGAACTTTGCCGCTTTCCATGTAACACGATGCCGAATCGCAATTGTATTCGTAAACTTTTAAACCGGCTGCTGTTAAAGCAAAGTCAAGCCGACTGGTAATTAATTGGTTTAAGCGGTTATCCCACGATTGGCGAATTTTATTAATCACAACATCGGGTAAATTAAACTTTTTTAATAACTCAGGGTGCTGCAGTACATAGTCGGTTGCATGCATAAATAAGCCATGCAGCTCATTTGTTGCATGCTCAATGCTTTGCTGCGCCGTTTGAGATATCGCAAAGTAATTATGTTGATCCGCAGCTACTGATGTAAGTTTATGGCCTTGCATCATTTCTACGTAGGCAGCTTCATCGTCATTCGCAATATTTAACCATGACTTGTTTGCTTGGCCTGTATCTACTGCTTTATGGGCTTCTATAATAAATAAATCAGTGTTTAGCTCAGACGTTGGCTCAGCATATTCTGTTTCATCAGTTTGTGTCATCCAGCCTAAAATAGTGGCGTCGCTGTAAGAGCACTCAATCCAATAGTCGCCATCTTTAGTTACTTTTGCTTTTAGTTCACGGCACCAGCTTTGATCTTTTGGCCATATTTGATGTCCTACATTTTGCTCAGCAAGGCGTATTTTATCTTCGTGCACTTCAACAACGACAGCAACATGGCCTGTTTCTTCAAACTCGCCGCCTTCCTCCCAAATAAGTAAACTACCTACTTGCGGATGATGTTTAGCACCATTTTTAAACGCGTTTAGTGGCAGTCTGTTTTGGCTATTTACATCGCGCACAGAACGCAGCTCAAAAATATCGTAAGCCATAGCAATATCATCAAAAATATAACTATGGTTGAGATACATCCATCGCCGTGCAAACTCAACACATTGCCATTTATAGCCCATGTAAATGCCATCAAGGTAACTACGGTAGGCGCTACGATTAGGATAAATACTTTCGTCAGCCGTATCATAATCAGATGAGTAAACAGCAACATTACCAGGTGCATAACCTAATAAGGTACCAAAATCACTAGCAGGAGCAGAAGATTTCATAAACAAAGATGTTCAAAATAAAGGTGTGATAATTTGCTGACTATATGAGCGAAACTGCGTTATAGCAAGATATAAAATATGTTTTTACGAAGGGGGATAAGTAAAAAATCACTCATTCATTAAAGAGTGAAAATACGGGAGAGTACTTTTACTAAGAATGTTAGGCTTGGTGCTTATTTTACTTGTAACTAGTTGAAATTTATTGATATTTTTGATGTGATTGTTACTGTTTAAATCTCAATTAAAAAATGGAGAAGCTATAGGTAACTTCTCCACTTTTATTATTCATATTTAGTGATTTTTATAATATGTAAAGCAGGTTAACGCGCTGCTAAATCATTTCAGCATCTATATGGCGTATTAGGTTTGATACCCAATTAACATATTGGCGGTGAATTTTTTTGCCGTTGTAGTTTAAGTTAATAGAGTCTTTATAGTTGATTGAGTATGCCGTTTTGTTATACGCAATATCGATAGTTAATTGGTGTGTGCGAATATCCAGTACACCTTTTATTTTACCTTCACTCATAGGCGTACACTTCCAACCAAGCTGAATACATGCCTTTAGAATGCCTTTTTCTACGTCAGCTTCACTGTTGGTAATTGTTGATGTTTGTGGAATAGGGTTTTGTTCAAAGTCTCTTACTGCAACAGATGTTGAACAACCAGCAAGTACAGTAAGTGTTGCCGCTGTAAGTAAAATTGAGTACTTTTTCATAATAATCCTTTGTTTTAATTTCATCCAATTGTGTTGTCTCGCCAATATATGCGCGCTTAGGTGAGATTATCGGTAAATTTATAGATGAGTGCCAGCAGTAATTAGAAAATTAAGAGAGTTAACCGAGATTTATCTCGGGTATTAGCTTTATTTATGAACAAGTTAAAGTTGAATTATTTAAGCTGTAGACCAAGGGTTAAAGCAAAATTATGTGTTGAAAGATTTACGTGAGCGATGACATGTTTTGAGGGAACGCTCTTTCTTTATGTTTTAAATTACTCCTATAGTCGTACTTTAGTTAATTTTTTGTTAAACTATTGCGCTTAGTATGGATTGAAGTCAGTTAAAAGTTTTTAAAACAGGAAAAACAATGGAAGACATAATAAACAACATTGATATAAATCAATATTTACCCGCTGCAATTACGTGGGCAACCAACATATTACTAGCGATTGCAATCTTACTTGCGGGCTTATGGCTGGCAGGCAAAGTACGCAATTTAATTATTGGCTTATGCCATAAATACACTCATCTTGATGATACGCTTTTTCGCTTTTTAGGCAGTATGGCTCGCTACATCATATTAGCGTTCGTTATTATTGCTGTGTTAAATCGCTTTGGTGTACAAACGGCCTCTATTATTGCTTTGCTAGGTGCTGCGGGACTTGCTATAGGCTTGGCGTTACAAGGTGCAATGTCGAACCTTGCCGCAGGCGTTATGCTACTTGTTTTCAGACCTTATAAAGTGAATGACTTTATTGAGGCCGCAGGGCGTTTTGGTAAAGTAACAGAAGTAGATATGTTTACTACTATTTTACAAACGTTCGATAACCAACAGGTTATTATTCCAAATAGTCAAATTTGGGGCGCGCAAATTATAAACCATTCACATCATCCAATTCGTGGTGTGGATATGCATTTTGGTGTTGCTTACGGTGAAGATACAACGGCTGTACGTAAAGTTATAGATGCCGTACTTGCAGCGCACCCACACATACTAAAAGATCCAGCTCCTTTTGTTGAAGTAGAAACTCTTAACAACAGCTCAGTAGACTTTTTAGTAAGACCTTTTTGTAAGGGCGAGCATTACTTCGATATTCTTTACACGGTGCCAGAGTTAATTAAAAAAGCACTGGATGAAAACAACATCGAAATACCTTTCCCACATCGTAAAGTTATTTTAGTTAACGAAAGCAAAGATTAACTAAATTTAAAACGATTTAAACCTAAGGGCACTTTTAAGTGCTCTTTTTTTGTGTGAAAAAGTTACATACCTGTGTAACCTTTTCTTTTATAAACCACTTCAAATACTACATTGTTATCTGTACAGCCCTTTTTTACTAGGTTGGATGGCTGGTCTTTATTTTGCATTTGCATAGTCGCTTTTAGCTTTAAAGCTCATAAAAACTATTGACCCATTAAATCAAACTGTATGAAGGACTAAACATGGCTGAATCATTTAAATACTCAGGTAATAAAGGGCATGGCGGTGAATTGCATCAAAAAGCGTCGGATGAACACCCTACCATGACCACCGCGCAGGGCTGCCCTGTAAGTGACGATCAAAACTCATTACGTGCAGGAAAGCGTGGCCCAGGATTATTAGAAGATCACATAATGCGCGAGAAGATCTTTCACTTTGATCACGAACGCATTCCTGAGCGAGTAGTGCATGCACGAGGTTACGGGGCACATGGGTACTTTGAAAATTACGACACGCTTGAAGATTTAACCTGTGCAGATATTTTTCAGCGAAAAGGTGAAAAAACCCCAGTATTTACTCGTTTCTCTACAGTTGCAGGTAATAAAGGGTCTCCAGATTTAGCACGTGATGTACGTGGTTTTGCGGTAAAATTTTATACCCAAGAAGGAAACTGGGATTTAGTGGGAAACAATATACCGGTTTTCTTTATTCAAGATGCGATGAAGTTTCCAGACTTAGTTCATTCAGCTAAAGCCGAGCCCGACCGAGGTTTTCCGCAAGCGCAAACAGCACATGATAACTTTTGGGATTTTGTGAGCTTATCGCCTGAGTCAATGCACATGGTTATGTGGGCAATGTCTGATAGAGCTATTCCGCGCTCTTTACGCTTTATGGAAGGTTTTGGTGTTCATACCTTTAAATTTATTAATGCCAAAGGTGAAGAGAAATTTGTTAAATTTCATTGGAAACCAAAAGGCGGCATGCAATCTGTAGTATGGAACGAAGCACTTAAGCTAAATGGCGCAGACCCTGATTTTCATCGCAGAGATATGTGGGAATCTATTGGTAATGGCGACTTCCCTGAGTGGGAGCTAGGTGTACAGGTGTTTGATCAGCAATTTGCTGATGAATTTGAATTTGATGTATTCGATGCCACTAAGCTTATACCTGAAGAGCAAGTACCAGTGCAAATTGTTGGCCGTATGGTGCTTGACCGTGTTGTAGACAACTTTTTTGCAGAAACAGAGCAAGTAGCATTTTGTACTCAAAACATTGTACCGGGGCTCGACTTTACACCCGACCCGCTACTGCAAGGTCGTAACTTTTCATACTTAGATACTCAAACTAAGCGTTTAGGTGGTCCTAACTTTACGCATATTCCGGTCAATGCGCCTAAATGTCCAATGCGTCATTTTCAGCAAGATGGCCACATGGCAATGCACAATCCAAAAGGGCGTGTTAATTATGAGCCAAACTCATGGAGCGGCGACGAAAACAACCCGCGCGAATGCCCAGTACATGGCTTTAAAAGCTCAAAGGAACCTGAAGTAAGCGGCGGTGATAAACTGCGTTATCGCTCAGAAACATTCAGCGATCATTACAGTCAAGCCCGTCAATTTTATTTAAGTCAAACAGAGGTAGAGCAGGCGCATATTCAATCTGCGTACGTGTTTGAGCTGTCTAAAGTTGAGCATTTACCAATACGAGAACGTTTGGTATCGCACTTGTTAAATATTGACGAAACCCTCTCAGATAAAGTTGCCGAAGGACTTGGCTTGCAAGAAATGCCAGACCCAGCTGAAGCTGCTATGCCAACACGTAAAGACTTACCTGTATCTGATGCGTTAAGTATTTTGAAAAATGCGCCCAACACCTTCAAAGGCCGTAAATTAGGTATTTTAGTAAGTGATGGCTTTAATGCAGACATCTTTGAATCGGTTACCAATGCACTTAAAAGTGAAGGCGCAAACTCTGAAATTATTGCCCCACAAGTTGGCGGTGCTAAATGCAGTAAAGGTAAGCACTTTAAAGCTGATCAGGTTATTAATGGTGGTCCATCGGTTTTATACGATGCGGTACTTGTACTCACCACTGAAGAGGGAGCCGAAAAACTAGCTGCTATTGCAGAAGCTAAAGACTTTGTAAGTGATGCGTATGCACATATGAAATACATTGGCTACACACAAGAGGCTAAGCCTTTATTTAAAGCCGCAGGGCTCGATGACAAAGCAGATGATGGTTGGATTGATTTAGAGGCACACTCTGCCGATAAATTTATAAATACATTACGTAATTTAAGATATTGGAAACGTTAGTAAGCTCAATAATTAAAAAACCACAGCATGTAATTGTTGTGGTTTTTTTAAGCTCACCTAGTTAAGGTATTAGTTCAAGCCAACAATAAAAAAATTGGATATATTATGAAGCTTAATGGGGCTTGTCACTGTGGCAAAGTGGTATTTACGGTCAACTCAAAACACCCTTATCCTTACAATTTATGTTACTGCTCTATATGCCGTAAAACCGCAGGGAGCGGCGGGTTTGTTATTAATTTAAACGCGCAATACAGCACGCTTGAGGTTACAGGGCGTGAACACATAACTATTTATCATGCAAAAATAGGCGATAAAATCAGCCCTGCAGAGCGTCATTTTTGTAAGCATTGTAGTGCTAACTTGTGGTTATACGATGCACGTTGGCCTGAGCAAGTTCACCCCTTTGCTGGTGCAATAGATAGTGAGTTACCCATACCGCCAGAGCGCACTCATTTAATGCTTGGTAGTAAAGCAAATTGGGTAAATGCGCCCATTAATGAAGGTGACAAGCAATTTGAAGAATACCCTGATGAAAGTATTGCTGCTTGGCATAAGCGTTTAAACCTCGAAAAGTAACGCAATTTTTTGTATGAGCTAAGCTTAAATTTAGGGGCAATTAAACGCATATTTAGTTTATTAAATATTAAAAATCACCGCGTAAGTAAAGGAGAATATTATGGCAGTCTCAGCAATACCAAAAGGGTTTCATTCAGTTACACCATATTTAATTATGAATGACGCACAAAAAGCGATAGATTTTTATTGTGATGCATTTAGTGCTGAACACGTAATGCAAATGCCTTTACCTGATGGTGGAATAGCCCATGCAGAAATAATAATTGGTGATTCGCATATTATGCTTTCAGATAATGGTTCTGAAGAGCATTTAAAAAGCCCAAAAGAACTCGGTGGTACTGCGCTAAGCCTTATGCTTTATGTTGAAGATGTTGATACCGTATTTAAAAAAGCAATTGATCTAGGTGCAACACTAATAAGACCCTTACATGACCAGTTTTATGGTGATAGGACCGGCACACTACGAGACCCATTTGGTCATATATGGATCATTGGTACACACAAAGAAGATGTTAGTGACGAAGAGTTAAGTAGTCGAATTGGGGATATAACAAATCAAGAGCAAGACGCATAACTAGCGTGCTTATTAGATTTATGTACCTTCCTAATTACGTTGACGGCTTTAATGAAAGTTTTGCTTCAACTCATCTAGGTTTTATCTTGTTATCGAAACCGTTTTCTGCCTAAACGTAGCTCACTTAATTAAGCGAATTAGTATAAATTACTAGTTAAGTTTTAGGTATAAAAAAACCTCAGCTAATAATTAGCTGAGGTTCAAAAAGTGGTACCAGCGGCCGGACTCGAACCGGCACTCCTTTCGGAAGGGGATTTTGAATCCCCCATGTCTACCAATTTCATCACGCTGGCATAATTTTTCTTTAATCTTTTAAGCATAAAAAGATAAAGAAAAACCACTTAAAATAAAAAGGATACTTATATACCTCTTATTCTGTATCCGCATTATACAAATAAAAGAGGGGGCGGCAAGCCTTTTCTTTTATTTGCATAAACAACTGGTTGATAATTAATCGTTTATAGCAAGGAGACTCCACCGGTAAATTTTTTAAGTCTTTTTGGGCTGATATATAAAGCGAATATTTTGGGTTATGAGTGCTATTAAATTGTTATGCGATTGAATAAATAAGCAATTGAACTATTGATAATAGTTAATCGTATTACAATAATTATTCCTGCTTTATTCCTGCTTTATTCCTGCTTTATTCCTGCTTTATTCCTGCTTTATTCCTGCTTTATTCCTGCTTTATTCCTGCTTTATTCCGATGTTGCGCTTAATTCAGGTATTATTTGCGCAACAAGGTTTTTAAGACATTATATATGACCCAATTAAGTGCCAAACAGAACATTCAATCGATTGTTAAAGCAATTAAGGCAGAGGAAGCATCACTTCGTCAAAAGCACCCGTTACTTGCACATCAAAATACCTTAGGGTTAATTATTTTATTGCTATCGCTTAGCGCATTAATTGGTGTTGGTGTTTTATATTATTTAGCCATCATACCTGCTTGGGTATGCATAGTACTTGCGGCTATTGCTGCATCTATTTCCCATGAGTTAGAACACGACCTCATACATAAACAATACTTTAGTAATCAGCCGTTCATGCATAATTTTATGATGCTAACAGTATGGTTAATGCGGCCAAATACTATTAGCCCATGGTACCGACGTAAAATGCATTTACACCATCACAAAACCTCAGGCACACAACAAGACCTAGAAGAACGCTTGGTGGGTAACGGTATTAAAAATCCATTTTTACGTGCGCTAGTTATTGTAGATGGGTTATTAGGGTTAGTTATTTCTACTAAACGTTTTAGAAAAGAAATTAATGGCTTTAGTTTTTCGAGTGTTTTTAATGCGGGATTTCCGATAGCGACTGCGTATTTTGCTGTTTTATATAGCGTTATTGTATTTCATATCGTTGATTTATTTATACCACTTTCGCTAAATTCACCTAGCTGGTTGTTAAGTACAATGAGTGTGTTTGAATTTTTAATGGTTGTGCTCATTGTGCCTAATATTATTCGTTCAAGTTCGCTTAATTTTGTTACCTCAAGCATGCACTACTATGGCGGTGTTAATAATATGCTTGAACAAACACATGTATTAACGAGTCGTTTATTTATGCCGTTTCACTTGTTTTGTTTTAACTTTGGTAAAACGCATACCATCCATCATTTTGTGCCAAATCAGCCGTTTTATTTACGTCAAATGCTAAGTGAAAAAATACTTAAAGTAATGGCGCAACACAACGTGCGCTTTAACGATTTTGACAGTATTAAAAATGCGAATGCTTTTAAATAATTACCCCCAACATAAGGGGAGGTTCTACATTGCTATTCTTATTTTATGATATAAACACATATAAAAAATAATTTAGACGCACCACGTTACGCTATTAGCTTAACGTGGTATTGCTGTTTTATTTAAAACATCGCATCATGTTTGTAGCACTTGCTCAACTTTGAAAAAATCACTCTAAAGAATTAAACATCTAGCCGAGCATACAAATGAACCGGTGAGCAATTTTTTATATTTTAAAAATAATGAATCGATACTGCCGGTCTTATATCTCGATTCAATCTTCATAAGCATTAAGGATTTAAATAATGGAAATTACTGGAAGCTGTTACTGTGGTGAAATTAAATACCAAGCAAAGTCTCAAAATAATAATGCACTTGTTTGCCATTGTAGCGATTGCCAACGTATGTCGAGCGGCCCATTTAGAGCCGTTATAATTGCAGAGCCAAATTCGGTAGTATTTACCCAAGGTGAGCCAAAAGAGTTTGTGAAAACAGCGCAAAGTGGTAACAAGCGTGCGCAAGGTTTTTGCGGCACATGTGGTACAACACTTTATGCAACTAACGAAGCTAAAGCTGACCGTGTATATGGTTTGCGTATTGGTGCGGTTGATCAGCGTGATCAATTTACGCCAACAGCACAAATTTGGGCTAAATCAACATTGAGCTGGTTGAGCGGCTTACACGAAGTACCTGCGTTTGATACAACCCCACAAAACTAGTTAGTTGGGGCTATTAGTAATACGGATAAAAATCACTTTTTTAGTAAGCGGTTTGAAATTTATTTAACCAAATGACTGTCTACTTATAAGTCAGTCATTTGGAGAATAATATGTGTAGTTCACCTAAAAGCAGCCGAGCAGTTAAAAAAACAGCCATTAGTTTTAATGATGAGCTTACTCAAGAACAGCGCCTACGTTTTGCTGCAAAAGCTAATTTAGCGCAAGAGCGCCGTGAACAGCGTGAAGCAACTAATAAACGCTATGAGCAAAAACACACGAGCAACAAAACTTCGTCTGGTTTATTTTCGTGGTTACATCAACTAGTTAGCTGATTTAGCTAAAGTAGTGTTTTTACCACTGCCTAAACCACATAATGCACACAGTACTCCGGCAATAGCGCACAGCCATAATGGCGCACTCCAACTTCCCGTAGTCGTGTGTAATGCACCAGCTAGCATAGGACCAATAGCCGCGAGTAAATAACCTACGCTTTGCGACATGCCTGAAAGCGACGCTGCTTGTTGCGAATCATCGGTTCGTAAACTAATAAACGACAGCCCAAGTATAAAACATGCTCCAGAGCAAAAACCCAGCATTAAGGTCCAAACAAAGGCAAAGTTAGGCATGTAAAGCAGCCCCAATGCACTAAGTGCACTCAACATGGCTAAAATAAAGCTAAGCGCGCTTTGATCTTTTAATTTGGCAAGTAACGGAATCAATATTAAACCCGGTAATGCAGTCGCTATTTGAAAAGCACCATGATAAGCACCTGCTTGCGTGGCACTTTGGCCTGTTTCGATTAATATGCTAGGTAACCACGTGATGATTATATAATTTAAAAACGAGTTTAAGCCCAGCAGTAGGGTAATTTGCCATGCTAGTAAATAGCGCCATACACTTTTTGACGTGTCAGCGTGTTGAGCAATACTCGCGGGTTTTGTGTGCTTACTTAATTGCGACATCCATACAATAATACTCGCCAGAGTAATAAGAGCTGATGAGCCCAGCGCAAGTTGCCATCCTAATCCGTTTAACTGACTAAGCGGAAATACTAAAGTAGAAAAACCACCCGATACCACGCCCATAGTAAGCACGTAGGCTGAGGTCATTAACGCAACCTTTGCAGGAAAGTCGCGCTTAATTAAACTTGGTAATAATACGTTTGCTATAGCAATACCTACACCAATAATAGCGGTGCCTACAAAAAGCATGGCTGAGGTATTTATTACCCGCGCTGCAACCCCTGCAAGTATAAATAACAAAGCCACAAACAAGGTGCGCTCTAACCCTTGCTTTTTAGCAAGAGTTGCGGCCATTGGCGATACAACCGCAAAGGCAATGAGTGGCAATGTTGTTAAAAACCCAGCTTGCGATGCGCTAAGCCCAAAGTGATTAATAATTTGTTCAAGCACAGGTGCAATACCTGTAAATGTGGCGCGTAAATTTGCGGCAATAAGTAATATGCCAAGCACAAGTAATATGCCAGCAAAGCGTGATTTAGGTGTGTTATTTAACAAAAGGGAAGACCATTAAAGCTAATACTTAATGGGCGCTAGTATAAAGGCTTAGCAAAAACTATAATTTAGAGATAATGACATTAAATAACTAAAAACAGACAAAACTATGTTTGATGCAATTGGTTGGGACGACATTAAAAATTTTGAAACTATGGCGCAGCCCATAATAGCCAAAATAGAGCACGCCCATGCAAGTCACGAAATACCACTACATACCCATCCTAAAGGGCAGTTAATTTTAGCGCTACATGGTTATGTAACGTGTGAAGTGTCAGCCAAAATGTGGATGGTGCCCACGCACAGTGCAATTTGGATCCCAGCACAAAAGGTGCATAGCAATAGGGCGTCTGATAACGCGCAGCTTTGTCATTTATTTATTGATAGTAGTAAAAACGGTATGCCGCTAAATACCTGTACGTTAGCTATTACGCCGTTAGTTAAAGAGCTAATGTGCGAGTTGGCTGCGCATAATCAGCACTATACTTTAAATAGTAAAACAGCACGTTTAGCGCAGGTGTTATTTGATCAACTTATTGAAATGCCAGTACAACCACTCGATTTTGTATTATCTAAAAATGAGGTAATTCAAACTATGAGCGATCAGCTCATAAACAAGCCAAACAATCGAAAAACACTACCACAATGGGCTAAGCAGTTTGCATTAACTGAGCGCACATTAGCGCGGTTAATTAAAAAAGAAACAGGTATGACATTTGGAAAGTGGCGTACGCAATTGCATATAATTACAGCCTTAAAAGCGCTATCAGATAAGCAAAGTGTGCAGCAGGTGTCGGAGTTATTAGGGTATGAGTCGGTTAGTGCGTTTATTACTATGTTTAAAAAGGTAATGAAAAAGTCGCCCATGAAATACATGAGCGACTTAAATCAGTTAAATTAGGTTAGCCCTTAATAAGCATTACCACGTATAAGTTGCCGAAAGCATCGCGTTACGAGGTTTGCCAGGAAAGTACCTGTCGCCGGTAAAACTGGTGTAATCGGCGCGCTCCGCATAAGCCTCATTAGTTAAATTAATAATACGGGCAAGCACTTCAAGGTTATTAGTAACTTGCCACTGAGCGCGCAGGCTTAAAACATCGTGCCCTTGGTATTTATTTAAGTTTTCTGGGTCGGTGTAGTAGTTACCAACGCGATGCCACTGCAAAGCAAATTGTGTATTACTGAGTGCTTGCCATGTTAAATCGAGATTAGCAATATTACGCGGCGCGGTGTCTATGTCGTTGCCGTTTATATTTAAACCGTTAAGTATTTGGTTGTTAGTATAAGTATGCTTTGCGTGTGTGCCTGCAAAGTTAAGCGCAAGCGACTGCGTTAGCTGGTAGTCAAGCTCAAGCTCAATACCACGATGGCGAGAGCTGCCATTATTTACCGTAAAAAAGTCGCTATCGCGGTAAATAGTGTTGTGTTTACTCATAGCGTAAACCGATACGCCATAACGTAGTTTTTCGTAAATCCCTTTAATACCTAGCTCTGCATTATTAGCTATTTCGGCGCTTAAGTTTACAGTAGTTTGCTCGCGTTGTAATTGGTATAGCTCAGCCGCTTGTGGCGCTCTGTAACCACGAGAAAAGTTCGCATAAAGCGTGTTATTTGTATTGTACTGATAACTCAACCCAAGCTTTGGCGATAAATTACTAAAACTATTTTCCCCACTTTCAGGGCGACTGTATCGGCAACCACCAAAGCCGCATTCTGTGCCATCGTCTTTTGTTCTACCAGCTAGCATATTATTGGTGTAGTCGTACTGCATATGCTCGTAGCGTACACCTGCAGTAAGTAACCATTTATTTAATTGCCAATCAATAGATGCAAAAGGCGCATAAAGCGTCGCGTTTACATCGTAGTCGTAATGCTTACCTTGTGGCACTGTAGCAACTAAAAATGCAGAACCTTGAGTGGGCTCATTTTGGCTTTGAGTAAAGTCGGCTTGCGTGTATTCGCCATCAAGACCTAGGTTTACTTTTACATTACTTTGTAAATTATGTTGATAAAGCGATTGCACACCAAAGCCGGTTTGGCTGTTTTTTTCAAGCGGTGTGCCGGGTAAAAAGTGCTTAAAAAAGTCCATGCTTTGGTCGCGAAAATATAACGTAGTCGAGAGCACATCATCGTTATTTAATTGCCATGTTGCATTGCTCCATGCTCTAAATGCGCGTGCTTTTCTAAATGCGTCAGGGTCAAAGTTTTTTTGCGCTAGGTCTTCGTTTTTATAGCTTTCAAAGCCCGTAATAAATCCCGCAGTTTGCTGATCTAGGTTTGTGTAAGTAAGCCCAGAGGTAAGTAATAAATTATTATTTGAATAGCGATGGCGAATATTAACTTTTTGTTGCTCTACGCTTTCGTCGTCGCGGTAACCGCTATCGTCGGTAACACTTGCGTTAATGCCTATGCCGCTGTTGCCGTAATCTTGTCCTGCACGTAATTTGTAGCGAGTATAACCGTACGAGCCATAATCTAAACCAACTAAACCACCGCCTTGAGTGGTGTCGGGCGTTATTACATTAATAACACCGTGCACAGCATTTGAGCCATAAAGTGCAGAGCCAGGGCCTTTTAATACTTCAATGCGTTGCGCCATTTCGCTGTGCGCCTCAAATAGCTCGTTTATATTACAAAACCCAGCGGCTCTCAGTGGTATTCCATCTTCTAGAGTCAATATGCCACCACAAGAGCCTGCGCCCGAAAGTACTTGTGAGCGCAGCGCGGGTAAATATTCTTGGCCATTTCCGCGTTGAATATTAGCACCCGCTACACGTTGCAGGGCTTCTTCAATATGGGTAGGCGCTATGCTATTTAGCTGCGCTTGAGTTAGTGTGCTTATTGATAAAGGGAGTGGTGTCGATAGCGCTTCAATACGTGATGCCGTAGTTGTTATGGTTTCTATTGCATCGTTGTTTTGATTATCGGCAAACGCAGTGTGGCTAAAGGGTAATATCAGCGGCAAAAAATAAGGTTTCATACATTCCTTGAAAGTAATCTATATTGCATTGCCTCTATAATATGCGGTTTTAATATGCATTTAAACTTGTTGCGTTAAAGCGTACGTAGCCTATAAACCCGATACGTAATTGATAAAACAAAACAAGCTACAGCAGGAAACACCAAAGCCAGCACTAAGTAATGCTCAAATAAAACAAAACCGGTTATACCGCCTAGTAAAAAGCCTGCAATAATGAGTAAAAACATAACCCCTTTACGAGTATCAAATTGCTCACCTTTAAGCGCTTTACCTAGCATTAAACCAAGGTCAGTAAAAATACCGGTTAAATGTGTCGTACGTATAACAGCACCACTGTAATTAGTGGCTAGCGCATTTTGTAGCCCACACGCAGCAGACGTTAAAACAATGCCGTAAACGAATGTGTTTTTGAGTAAATAAGCACTCGCAAGTAGTAGCAATCCTTCAATAAAAAGCAAAGTGTCGTAATGACGACCAAGTTTTAATGAGCCACCAGAGAGTAAAAATCCCGACAGTGCAGAACCCAACATAAAGCTAATAATTATTGAAAGTAGCAATAAGGCAGTGCTGGGGTTAGTTATTACTTTAATACCAAGTAAAGTAACAGAGCCAGATACATGCGAAATAGCCTGATGCTCAAATCCTAATAAGCCAACAGCGTTAACTATGCCCGCTATAAATGCGAGTGCAAAGGCGCCATATTCAACCCACTTTGGTAGTTTTGTAAACATTGGTTATCTCTTAATATGTGCAGAGTTAATTATTGAGCTTGTGCTTTAAAACGTTTTATTTGCTCATCAACTAATTTTGTATCAATTACGCCACGCTTAAAAGCAATGTAAGTAGGAAACGTAAACTCATTTAATTGCCGAGCATAAATGTTTTTATATTCTTTTGAGTACCACAAACCCGCTTGATAGTTAGTTATTGCGTATTCAACACGTTTTTTTTCTAGTAGCTCAAAAGTGTCTTTAGTTGAAAGTGAGCGAAGCAGATTATTCTCATCAAGGTTATACTTTTTAGCAATAACCTCAGGCAAGGCAACGCCGCGCAGCATAGCTATTGGGGTATTTGATAAGTCGTCAGTGAGCAGTTTATCTTTGTTTAAAGTAAATAAACCATACTTAGTAGTATGCAAGGGCACACTTGTAAAATCTAAATACTTTGCACGTTCCTCTGTATTGGCCAAAGAGAAATAGCAGTCGTAGTAACCCAGCGCCATTTCTTTTTTAACGCGCGCCCATGGCAGATGAATTACGTCAATTTTAAGATTTAAATTACGCTCAATAAACGTTAAATATTCAATATCTAAACCCGTGAACGTATCGCTTTTCTCATCAAATATAGTAAAAGGCGGGTAGTGGGTTGTTACGCAGCGCAGGGTTTTACTTGGCGCTGCAAGTAATAACGAAGGTAAAGTTAAAGCTAAAAACAGGAATATTGCGCGCATAAATATAAATTCGATATCTTTTAAAGTACATAACTTGAACGCCAATTATACAGTTACTGAGTTTAATTGCATTGATCTAAGTATTTTTACCTAGCGTATAAGTTAAATTTTGTGAGATATACCATGTTTAACGCAGAGCAGCAGTCACGCATTATCGAAATGGCGTGGGAAGATAGAACCCCCTACGAGGCTATAGAGCAGCTATACGGATTAAAGTATCCGCAGCTGGTGGTTTTTATGCGAGACAATGTTTCAAAAGGCAGTTTTAAAGTTTGGCGTAAGCGCCATGCAGGTCGTAAAACAAAACATTTAAAATTACGCGATCCCGCTATTATGCGAAGCCACTGTAAAACACAATATAAACAACGTTAAATAGGTGTTAGTTGTTTCATATGATGTTCATCCGTGTTTGTTAATCTTTAGCTATTAATTATGCTAGAGATTATTTATGAAAGCACCTATATACACAGCACTAATAGCATTGGCTTTATGTTCAATAAGCGCAGACGCAAAACCGCATAAAGATAAGCATGGTCATAAACACGGCCATAATAAGCATCATTCACATAAACATAACGACAATGACTACCTTTCTAAAAAAGAGGCAAAGCAGTTAATTCGCGCAGGTTGGACGCCACCTGGGCTAAGTAAAAGCTATCATCGAGGCGACTTTTTAGAACGCGATTTATACAAAAGAGGTAGAGTGATTGAACGCTCTAGAGATAATGGTACAGTGAGTATAGAAATAGACCGTACAGTTATCCATATGGTGCACGATACTCGAGAAATACTTTCAATTTTAAGTCGCTAAATTAACTTTATAAGGATATTAAAATGCTCATTGCGCTGGCTATAATTATTGGCTTTTTTTTACTGGTTACCTTATTACCTATGTCGTACAGCCAGCATTACTTAGTGCGTAGCTGCGATTTTGTGCGCTTACAGGTTTTTTATATTGCCAGTTTTGTAGCCGTTACTTCGTTGTTTTTATTATGGCAAAGTAGCGCAATAGGCTATGTATTTATAGTCTTAACCTCATTACTTATAATGATTTTACAAGGTAAATGGATTTACCCGTATACGTGGCTTGCTAAAAAAGAAGTGCAAAGCGCACCTAAGCACATCGACGATAGCATACGAATTATGTCGGCAAATGTACTTATGTCGAACCATAAAAGTGAGCAGTTAATTAGTCTTGTTGATGAGCATCAACCCGACCTACTTATTACGCTTGAGAGCGATAGCTGGTGGGAAAATAAATTATCAGTCATTAAAAAAAATTACCCGTATTACATAGAATGCCCTAAAGACAATCGTTATGGCATGCACTTATACAGCAAGTTTAAAATACTCGATGCACAAATATGTGAGCTTATAGAAGAAGATATTCCCTCAATTCATATTTTGTTTGAAAACGATGAAGGCCTGCAAATGCAAGGGCACTTTATTCACCCCGCACCGCCAAGCCCGACTGAGGAAGACTCATCGCGTCCGCGCGACTCAGAGCTAATAATGGTGGCTAAAGCACTTAAAAACCCTACACGGCCTACCATAGTTGCCGGAGATTTAAACGACGTAGCATGGTCGCGCAGCACCCGTTTGTTTATGCAAATAAGTGGCTTTTTAGACCCTCGAAAAGGCCGTGGTTTTTATAATACCTTTCATGCAGGCTACTTTTTTATGCGTTGGCCGCTCGATCATTTATTTCACAGCGAAGGCTTTAAAGTAAAGCGTATTAAGCGCTTAGCTAAATATGGCTCAGATCACTTTGCGCTACTCACTGAGCTTTCTTACGAAAACGCTAATCAGCAATCATTAGAAACTAAATCGGCGCAGCACAAGCAAGAAGAAATTCAAGAGCTTGCTATGAGTAAGGCCGACAAGCGAAAAGTGCCAAGGTTTGATTAGTAAACGTTAGATATAGCGGTATTTATATAAAGCATTGAGTTATTAATAGCTGAAGCCTGACTTGTGTTGAATTGTTACTGTGTTATTTGGTTTATACTTTATTTTTAATATATATACTTGTTTTCTTAGAAGTAAAGAGTGGTAAAACTCTCAAAATAAGCGCTGGCAATTAACTTACTTTGTTTGTACTTTTTAGTCATTGAGAATAGCGTTAATACGTTCAAAACGTTGGATGTTCGATTATATGTTTGAGTTTTTTCGGCTTACTTTATTGGTTTTAGGTGCTATTCCTTTACTTGTATACCCATTTGCAGTTATCGCTAGTCTTATGGGCTTAGGAAGTAAGCCTAGTATTAATATTCCATTGTTTAATAGAATCATGAATAAATTTTTTCTATGGGGCGTTTTAATATATCCCATGGTGTTTTTTGGATGCTATTGGCTTAGCGATAATTTTGTAGAATATGACCTTATATTGGCTTCTCTGCCCATGTTTTTTTTACTATTACTCTGGGGCAGTTTTCACTTTATGGATGCTCCAGCAAAATACGAAACGTAAAATGGGCACAAAGTTTATTGAAGTTGGAAAATATAAATCAGATAAACGAATTAACTCGATTATTATGCAATTTAGCTTATTCACTAAGCGTTCGATAGCTTTTCTAATACTAGGGCTTGAGAAAAAGCGCTTTGAGTACCTAGCTAAATATTACCTAATCATTCTCCATTCCTCATCAAACTTTCTCGTAAAATACCAAGAGCCAGCTATAAGTAACGCTAGTAAGCGAAAAATAGTAATTGATGTAACACATCATATAGGTTGGTTAGGTTTAAATGCTAGACAGTTCTCCCGTGCACTTTGAGGGTCCCGAAATCTAATACATCCTTATGAGCAAATGGCTAGTAAAATGTACCCTGATGCAGATACATGTGATATTTCTTGGTTAGTTGTTCAGGCCGCAGTAAATTATTTAGCAAGGATATTAAAAACGACTGAACACTTGGTGGGTATGAGAGTTGACGATTAAACATAAAATTAGACCACGATATTTATTCCCCATTAAAGGCTATGCTTGCAGTCTTCGACTCCTCAGATTAAAAGCGCGATGTAAAATCGCACCTACGAATATATCCAAAACTCGGTACTATCTCTTACTAAAAACTAAGTATTGTCTCCTGAAAACTACTTTCTAAAAGTCATAAAAAAGCCTAAAAGTGGTTACCCACTTTTAGGCTTAGTAATTTTTGTGTTTTAAACACATATTAAGAATCTGTATTTAAAACACTTGTTTCATTTATGCAGCTAAATTAGCTGGCGATCATAATGCTTTTAACATTAACAAATTCGCGCATACCAAAACCGCCGTGTTCTCTGCCGTAGCCACTGCCTTTAACGCCACCAAATGGTAGGTTAGGTTGTGCTAAACCGTAGCCGTTAATGTTGATCATGCCGGTGTCGAAGTACTTTTTAGCAAGCTCAATGGCTTTTTTCTCATCTTTTGAGAAAATACCACCGCCTAAACCGTAGCGAGAATCGTTGGCGATGCGCATAGCATCGTCGTTATCTTTCGCTTTAATAAGCGAAGCGACAGGGCCAAATAATTCGTCATCGTAGGCCGGCATGCCAGGTGATAGGTTATCAAGTAGCGTTGGTGGGTAGTAGTAACCTGTTTGCGATGGTATTTCGCCACCCGTTACTATGTTTGCACCTGCTTTAACTGATTCCATTACTTGGTCGTGAATGCCATCACGTAAATCTTCACGAGCCATTGGGCCTAAGTCTGTGTCATCTGCCATTGGGTCGCCCATTTTCATGGCTTCAAACTGCTCTTTAATTTGTGCTTTAAAGTCATCGTAAAGTGACTCAACAACAACATAACGTTTAGCTGAAACACACGTTTCGCCGTTATTGATCATGCGACCTGTTACACAGGTTTTGACTGCAAGCTCTAAATCAGCGTCATCGAGTACTAAGTATGCATCGTTGCTACCCAGTTCTAACACTGTTTTTTTAGCGTGTTTACCCGCTTCTGCAGCTACTTTTTTACCTGTGGCATCACTACCCGTAAAGGTTACGCCGCTAATTGATTTGTGCGCAATGAGTGAGCTGGCGGTTTTACCGTCGATGAGTAAGTTGCTGAAACAGTACTCTGGGAAACCGGCTTGTTTAAATAGCTCTTCAATTTTTTCAGCCATGCCAAATACGTTACCAGCATGTTTTAATACGGTTGTGTTACCCGCCATTATGTTGGCAGCACTGTAGCGAATTACCTGATAAAGCGGGAAGTTCCAAGGTTGAATACCTAACAGTACACCTGTTGGTTGGTAGCTGATAATTGCACGGCCGCCGTCCATATCACGTTCTTCGTCAGCAAGTACTTGTGGGCCTTGTTCGGCTGTGTAACGACAAATTCCTGCACATAGTTCAACTTCTTGAAAGCCTTGCTCGTATACTTTACCCATTTCTTCGGTCATGAGTTTTGCGATAGATTCTTTTTGCTCTTCGAAAAGTGAGGCTAACTTATTAAGATATCTCGCACGTTCAGTGAACGACGTTAAGCGCCATTTTAAATATGTTTCGTGAGATTTTTCGATTACCTGTTCAGCTTCTTTTTGAGAAAGTAGCGTGTAGGTTTCAATGGTTTGCTCAGTTGCCGGATTAATCGTTTTAACTGTGTTACTCATTTCTATCTCCTTACAAATTATGTAATGGTGATAGTGCAAAACGAAAGCCAGTATCAAAAAAACAGCATTAATTAATCTCAAGTTATTGAAATGTAATGTCTATTTTTGGTTTATTATTCTGCTAATAACTTTTTACTACTATGAATATATTATCCAAAGCAGTAAAAAGTTCTGATTGATGCAAAATTTACAAGATTGATTGCTCATGCTTATTCAACTTATAGAAGTTCTTTAGCAATGCGCTTTAATAGGTAGGTTTCTCGTAAAATGGAGAGTCCTTGTTTTTCACTGTTAGCAAGTGTGCGCTCGTTATGTGCAATTGCGTCGTTAATATCAACCCATTTAGCAGTCATGCCATTTTGCTGCTCATAATGCTCTAACTGTGCTTTGCCAAACTCGTCGGCAATATTACATACAAAGCAATACGATTTGATATGAATAATATCAAAGTCGTCTTTATACCAAGGGCGATACTCTTCATAGAGTCCAAAGGCTTTAACTACATTTATTTGTTGTGCACCGGTTTCTTCGCTTAGTTCGCGGATTAAGCCTTGTTCAATACTTTCGCCTTCATCTACTCCACCACCAGGTAAGCTGTAATCTTCATAGCGGCTTGTATACATTAAAAGTATTTTATTATTTTTAATAACAATGGCGCGAGCTGTTAAACGTGTAAACTGACTACCTTGGTCAATATTAATACCTGAATGAATTAAGGTTTTTAATTGCTGCATTTCGTCTCCTTTTTTAGGTTTTTGATAATAACAGTTGCTACCATTCTATAAATAGAAACGATTTTAATTATTTTTATATTTTATGATCGATTTTTTTAAGCTTACGTAAATATTAAGTTGGTAACATAAGTGGCATTGAATCACTTAAATTAACTTAAAAAAATAGATTCTAGACACGTCTTTAAATTAGCATTTATGATGCGTAGAATAACAAAAAAGCATAGGGATTTATCATGTTAGACATACTTTTAGTAGACGATGACGTTGAATTTAGTGACGTTGTTTGCCACATAGTCGAATTCCTCGGCCACAATATAAGCACCGCCACCAGTTTAAAAGAAGCACATCAATGGTTTGAAAATAATACATTTGACCATGTGCTACTTGATTTTATGTTACCTGATGGTAGCGGTTTGCACTTACTTGATCATTTAAAAACGATTGGGCAATCTCCAAAAATTACACTTATATCGGGTCATCCTTCAGTCAAAGGCATTTTAGCTGAAATGTGTGAGCCAAATGTAGGGCATTTATTAAAACCATTACAACGCGAAGATTTAGAACTCGTTTTAAATGGCCCTAAAAAAACAGTTAAAAAAGCCAAGTCGAGCGGTATTGCACGCCACTTTGGTGGGTTAATTGGTGAGTCTGAGCCAATGCAAAAGCTATACAATATGATTGAACGCGTAGCTAAAACAAATGCTAACGTGATGCTTATGGGTGAAAGTGGTGCAGGTAAAGAAGTAGTGGCTCAAGCTATTCATAACGCAAGCCAGTGCGAAGGCCCATTAGTTGCTAGCAACTGTGGCGCACTTTCAAAAGAGTTAATTGGTAGTGAGTTATTTGGCCACGAAAAAGGCGCATTTACAGGCGCAATTGCACGTAAAGAAGGTGTGTTTGAGCAATCAAATAACGGTACTTTGTTTTTAGATGAAGTAACCGAAATGCCAATTGATATGCAGCCAAATTTACTGCGAGTACTTGAAACTAAAAAAGTAACACGCGTAGGTGGTAACAGAGAAATACCAACCAATTGTCGTGTTATTTCAGCCACTAACCGCTCGCTTACCGATTTAGCGCAAAATAATATTATTCGTGAAGATATTTATTTTAGGTTGGCTGTTTTTCCTATTGATATACCGCCACTTCGCGATAGAAAAGAAGATATTCCTTTATTAGCTAAAGCCTTTTTAGATCAGCTTAATGATGAAAACGGTACCCCATTTAGTTGGACACCCGCGCAGCTAAAAGAGTTACAAAGCTATGAATGGCCAGGTAATGTGCGAGAGCTTCGCCACGCTATACACCGTGCATTTATTATGAGCGATCCGCAAACCAGCTACATTACTCTACCTGATAACTTAGAGTCGCCTTTTTCGCGCGTTAATAACCAAGCGGCTGAAAAGCCAGTATCAGCAGGGCAAACTATTGAAGAAGTTGAAAAAGAACTTATTCATGCAACGCTTGATAAGGTGCAAGGTAATAAAACGCTTGCTGCGCAAATGCTAGGTATTAGTACTAAAACACTTTATAACCGCCTTAATGCATACGGCGGTATTGGCGAATATAAATAGATTTGAGGAAGGGCATGACATCCGATAACCAAACAGAGCAACTAAATAAATTAGTACACGATGCAAGAGCGCCGCTTAATCGTATATCGATGAATGCAGAGCTTATTAAGTTGGTACTTGAAAACGATATGCCAAAAGAAAAAGCGCTAGATGCACTTGATAAAATTATTAACAATTGCCAACAGTGTAGTGAAAGTTTACAAAAAATAACTGACTCTCAATAAATAGTAAGTGTTGTACAAACTCTAATTCGGGAAGCTAAATGAGTAAGCAAAAACAGCAAGGTAAGACAAATATTACTTGGGCAGCTTTTATAGTTGTTGTGTTAAGTATTATTGTAGGTAACGCATTTTTAGCATTGAATACGATTCAAGGTTTAACGCAAACCCAAAAGAGTTTAGATAACACTAATATGCTGACTGCGGCAATTGAGCAACTGCATTTATCAATAGTGCAGGCTGAGTCTGGTCAGCGCGGTTATTTATTAACAGAAGAGACTGATTATTTAACGCCTTATTACGATGCTGTTGGACAAATTGAAGCGCAAACAGATCATGTTAAGTCACTACACTCTGAGATTGACGGTCAAGCTGAGCGCATCGCTCAGTTATTAGTAGTAGTTGATAGCAAAATTAAAGAGCTAAAGCAAACTGTAAACCTAGCATTGGATGACAAAGAGCGACGTGCAATTTATGTGTTAAATACACATAAAGGTCGGGAGCTTTATAAGCAAATTAGAGAGTCTGTTAATGAAATTCAAGACCGTGAATTACTCTTTAAAGTAAGTCATTTTTCAAAGTTAGCGCAAATTAAGAATGAAGCTAAAATCACGTTTGCTATTACAGCAATCACAAGCTTATTACTCATTATTGGTATGTTTGTGATGACTCGTCTTAATTTAAGAAATGCAGCACAATATCGTTTTGAGCTTGAAAAACAAAACGAGACTTTAGCAATTAAAGTGTCTGAGCGTACGCAAGAATTAACTTTATATTCTGATGAATTGAGCCGAAGTAACCGTGAACTTGAGGAGTTTGCTTTTGTAGCAAGCCATGATTTACAAGAACCGCTTAGAAAAATTCAAGCCTTTAGTGACCGCCTCGAAACCATGTTTAAAGATGAGCTTGGTGAAAAAGGGATTGATTATATTGGCCGCATGAAAAATGCAGCGCAACGCATGTCTAACTTAATTAATGACCTATTAGAGTTTTCGCGCATTACAACACGCGGCAGAGACTTCGATGATACAAATTTAAACGAAGTAGTAACCGATATATTAAGTGATTTAGAAATTGCGATAAAAGAGTCAGATGCACAAGTTGATGTAGAGGACTTACCGGTTATTCAGGCTGATAAAAGCCAAATGCAGCAGCTGTTTTTAAACTTGTTGTCGAACGCTGTTAAATTTAGGCGCCCAGATGTAAGTCCACATATAAAAATCAGCTATCAGGATAAAGACATATTTAGTGCGGATCATAATGCACATTTAAGTTTTCAAGTTATTACCATAGAAGATAATGGTATTGGTTTTTCACAAGACTATGCCGATAAAATATTTGTACCGTTTCAACGTTTACATGGTCGCTCAGAATATAAAGGTACAGGTATTGGCCTTTCTGTTTGTCGACGTATTGTGGAACGCCACGGCGGAACAATTACTGCCCAAAGTAAAGACGGTGAAGGTGCAACCTTCATTATAAAACTACCTGTGGAAGCTGCGCTTTTCACATTGCAAGGAGAGGCTTAAATGCCCTATTCAAAAGTAAAACCTATTACTATTTTAATGGCAGACGATGATGAAGATGATCGTTTGTTAACACAAGATGCCCTTGCCGAAAGCCGTGTACTTAACGAGCTTCATTTTGTTGAAGATGGCGTTGAGTTACTTGAATATTTAGAACGTAAAGGTAAGTTTGAAGACAAAACAGTATCGCCACGACCAGGATTGATATTACTTGATTTGAACATGCCAAGAATGGATGGTCGTGAAGCACTTGAAGCTATAAAAGGGAACCCTAACTTAAAGGGAATTCCGGTTGTTATACTAACTACGTCTAAGCAAGAAGAAGACATGGTTAAAGGGTATAACCTAGGTGCTGCATCTTATATTACTAAGCCTGTGACGTTTGATGGTTTAGTTGATTTGATGAAAACGCTAGGAAAATACTGGGTAGAGTTTGTAGAGCTACCGACAACATTTAACGATTAATGGAGATTGTATGTTAGATAAAGTGACTCAGTTGCTGCTTGTAGAAGATGATGAAGATGATTACATACTCACCTGCGACTATCTGGACCAATTGGATTCACACACGTTTAACATTCAATGGATAAGCTCCCCAGAGCAGGCAATTGCAACGCTTAGTAAAAATGAGCACGACATTTGCCTGCTTGATTACCGCTTGGGTGCATCTAATGGTTTAGATGTATTAAAAGAGGCCATTGCGAATGGCTTTAGCGGCCCAATTATTATGCTTACCGGGCAGTCAAACGACGAACTAGATTCGGCGGCGCTTGATGCCGGTGCAGTAGATTACTTAATAAAAACAGAAATGAGTTCGAGCCGTTTTGCACGTGCTATTCGTTATGCACTTGCTCGTAAAGATGTTGAAGGCGAGAGAGTAGAGCGTTTAAAAGCCGAAGCTGAAAATCGCTCAAAGGATCGCTTTTTAGCTCATTTAAGCCACGAATTAAGAACCCCACTATCGTCTATTTTAGGTTACACCGAACTATTAATGCAGAGCGACTTTAGTCAGCAAGCAGAAAATGAATTAGGTGTTATTTATCGAAACGGTAAACACTTATTGAGCCTATTAAACGATGTGCTCGATTTATCTAAAATAGCAGCCGATAAACTAGAGCTTACCTTGAGCGAAGTTAACCTTGATAGCATGCTTGCCGATGTATACACGCTAATGCGCGTATCGGTGCTAGATAAGGGCCTTACGCTGCGATTTGAATCTCATCAGCCATTACCTTTGGTTGCACGACTTGATGCAACAAGAGTTCGCCAAATTTTAATAAATCTAATAAACAATGCGGTGAAATTTACCGATAAAGGCGAAATTGTTGTTAATGCGTGGACGCAATGGGTTGATGATCGTGAAATGCTATTTTTTAGCATTAAAGACTCAGGCATGGGCATTGCCCCTGAAAAACAAGAACTGATATTTAAACCGTTTGAGCAAATAGCTGATGTAGAATCACGCTCTGTGGGTGGTGCTGGCTTAGGTTTGGCAATATGTGCTGAATTGTTAGCGCGTATGCACGGTGATATTAGTTTGCACTCTGAGATTGGTAAAGGCTCTACGTTTACTATTTCGATTTACCCAGGTGATATTAGCGAAGTAGAACGACAGGTACTTAATTTTAGCAGTGTCCCGCAACTACAAAGTAAATTGGCTCCATGCAAAGTGCATGGGCGAGTATTAGTGGTTGATGATTTACGTGATTTACGCATGCTAGTTGGTCACATGATCAGTACCTGTGGTGCGCGCGTCGATTATGCCGAACACGGCCAGCAAGCGCTTGAAAAAGTACGTATTGCAGATGCGTATAAAGCGCCTTACGATATTATTTTTATTGATATTCACATGCCTGTAATGGGCGGCAAGGAAGCTACCATAGAGCTTAGAAAAATGGGTTACAAAGGCCCAATAATCGCGCTCACTGCCGCTACTATGAAAGGCATACATGAGGAGCTTGCTGCACTTGGCTTTAACGATGTAATACCAAAGCCTGTTGATAGCGCGGCTTTATACCAAAGTTTGCAAGATTATTTGGTAGCGCCAGAGCATGCACCGCAAGCTAAAGATATAAATTGTAGCAATGGCTTAACCGAGAAAAAGCAGCGCTTTTTACTTGTTGAAGACGATCACGATGCAGCGCAAATTACGCAGCTACTTTTAGAAAGTCTAGGCGTTGAAACCGTCATTGCGTCTAGCTGCGCACAATGTTTGCAAATACTTAATCACGACCAGCAATTTAATAAGGTATTGTTAGACATGCATTTACCCGATGGGCGTGGCATTGATTTAGGCCAGCAAGTTAATGAGCGATATCCAGAGCTACGCTTGGTGATTGTAAGTGGCGCAGAGCCAGACCCTAGAGAAATAAAAGATTTAAATATTGACCGAGTTTTACTTAAACCTATTAATTTGAGCTTACTTGAAACGCTTATTAGCTAGGGCCTGTTTATCTTTCGAGGTTAAATTTGCAGCAGTATGTTTGGTATTTAGGCAAGACAGAGCCTGTGTAGTGTGGTTATTCCCCATAAATAGGCGATAACGTAGCACAAATGCCAAACATGCGCTGCCCGAAGGGTTCTGCCCAGGGGCTATTTACTCTTTGTTGCTCGGTTTTTACTTAGCCCACTAGGTTACAAACCTCGCGCCGCGATTAAATAGCCCCTAGATTGAACAAATTTTAATCCTGAAAGGTCAACAGGTCCAATAACTGAGACATTATTTATATGCATTCAATAAAGTTAGTATCTGAAGAATTAACACCAACAAAAGTGGTCTGTGTTGGTCGAAACTATACCGCACATATTGCAGAGCTAAATAACGAAACGCCAGAGCAAATGGTTTTATTTAATAAGCCAAATAGCGCAATTACTAATACGTTATTTGCAGCTCACAACGGCGATACGCTGCATTATGAAACCGAGCTATGTTTTGTAGTTAAAAATAAAAAGTTTGTAGGGGTTGGACTCGGCCTCGATTTAACTAAGCGTACTGTGCAAAGTAAATTAAAAAATAAAGGACTTCCATGGGAGCGCGCTAAAGCGTTCGACGGCTCTGTAATTTTAACTGATTTTGTAGCGCTAACTGATGCAATGAAGCACTTTACCTTTGAACTTAAAATTAATAATAAAGTAGTTCAGCAAGGCGATACTCATTTTATGCTGCATAATCCGGACTCAATTTTACAAGAAATTAGTGAATTTATGAGCTTAGAAGATGGTGATGTAGTAATGACAGGCACACCGTCGGGCGTAGGCGAGGTAACACCTAAAAGTATTTTTGCTGTGGCACTTTATGCTAATGATCAGTGCTTGCTTGAGCATCAGTGGCAAGTAAGTAAAAATTAATAACTTGCTGTTGGTAGTGTTGATCAAAGTCTGCAAAGGTAGTTTTAAGCCAATTATGCTGACTTTGTTGATACTCAGGCGATTGTAGTACATTGTTTTTTAGTGCGCGGTTAATTTTTTTAAGCGCTTGCTGTGCAAAATTATTAGGTGCGTTAGCCGCACAACCTATTGCTCCTCGTATAAATTGAATGTCATTTTCTGCAATTGGTACACTCTCTATATTCGTATATTCTCCTTGTTTATTAAAGTAATCGGCCATAAACGGGTAATCAATTGAGTAGTCTAAAAAGCCGTGACTCAAGCGTGCTATAACAGCCTGACTTTCATTTTCGCTACTCCAACTTAACGACGACTCTTTATCTCGTTTTGTATTTTCAATAATTGTATTAATTTTAGTTGTAAATTTACGTGCAGCAGCTTGCCCGTATACGTATTGCGGGTCGGTTAATAAATTAATAAGGTGAATAGGCGAGCCGTGCTTTTCTTCTAATTTGGGCTTTAGCTCTTTAGTCGTGATAATTGAAAATGGGGGATATACCGTTGTTGGATTTGAGTAGTTAAGTAGTTGGTTATTATTTTTTTTATAAATAACACACGGAAAACATACATTTTTGCCTTCACTTAAATATTTATTTATACGCTGCTGAGGGACAATTAAACGGGTATGTTTTACATCTGTTATGGCTCTAATGAGTTGCTCAGTTAGATTGTCGCAAATTCCGCCTTGTGGTGCACTTTCGCTTTTAGCTATATGAAAAGGGGGCGTGTAACTTTGCAGCCAAACAATTTCTTTTAAAGGCTGTACTTTTTGCTCAACAGCATGCGCGTTAAATACAATTAATAAGCAAAATGCATAGTATCCGTTTTTCAGCATTGATAAGTGTTCGTTGAATTAAGAAAACTTAATAAAAGTATAGTGTTGGTTGTAGTAGGGTCAAATATTCTAGTTAAAAAGCAACCTCATTCAAGGCTGCTTTAACTCATACATGCTTAATAAGGCATCGGATGGTTTCTAAATATAGTGTTAATCTCACTAAGAATTTCGTCGCTTAACGTGATGTTAAATGCATCAATATCTTCTTTTAATTGGGCTATGTTTGTTGCACCAATAATTGAAGAGGTTACGCCATCTACTTGGTTACACCATGCGAGTGCTAGTTGTGCTGGAGTAATATTGTTTGCATGAGCCAGATCAACATACTGCTTAGTGGCTTGCTCTGCATTTGGTGTATCTCTAAAAATACCGTTGCGCTGCATGAAGGTCCAACGAGATCCTTCTGGGCGAGCACCGTTTAGGTATTTACCCGTTAATAAACCAGCCGCTAAAGGCGACCACGGTAAGTAGGCAATATCTTCGTGTACACATTGTTCTATTAAATACGGCCAGTCTTTAGCGTGCGCTAAACTAAACTCATTTTGAATAGATACCATACGCGGTAAGTTATGCTCTTTGGCCAAACTTAAAAACTGGCTTATACCCCATGGCGTATCGTCAGATAAACCGCAGTGCTTAATTTTACCTGCTTTAACACATTCATTAAGGCCCTCTAGAATATCAAGCATACTAGCTTGCTGCTCTTGTGTATTTACGTCGGTAAATTTAAGAGTGCCGGGCCATTGTCTGCCAAAGTGCGGGGTAGAGCGGTTTGGCCAATGCAGCTGATACAAATCAATGTAGTCGGTTTTAAGGCGCTTAAGTGAATCGTCTACGGCTTCGATAACAGTTTGGCGCGTAATATTGCCACCATCACGTACCCACGATAATCCATTGCCTGCAATTTTTGTGGCAAGTACTACATCGCCGCGTTTTTGTTTATTACGCGATAGCCAGTCGCCAATAATTTCCTCAGTTTTACCATAGGTCTCTGGAGAGGGCGGTACTGCATACATTTCGGCTGTATCAATAAAGTTTACGCCTTGCTCAAGTGCGTAAGCTATTTGTTCATCAGCATCGCTTTGAGTGTTTTGTTTACCCCAAGTCATACTGCCTAAACATACTCTTGAAACGTTAATACCACTGCTGCCAAGTGGGCTGTATTGCATGAGAATTCCTTATTGCTCGTCTTGAGAGTAGCTAACTAACGCCGATAAAAGAGGCTCTGCAATGAGGGCTTTTTGGCCTGTTTCAAAATTAAACATAACCACTTTTGAAGTGCCTGTTGTTGTTATAGCGTTTTGTGCATGGCTATAAACGGTATAGTTCATATTAAAGCGGTCTGTTTTTATATCAGAAATAGTAACGCCGACTGTAAGCGTATCTGGAAAAGTAACTGGGCGTTTATAACGAATGTTATTTTCGCTTATTACCGGGCCCACGCCATTAGGGCTTATTGTGTCGAACAGATTTATTTTATTTAAGAAGTCGATTCGGGCTATTTCAAAGTAACGTAAATACACCACATTATTTACGTGTTGTAGTGCATCCATATCAGCCCACGCTACGGTGATGTCGGTATGGATAGGGTGCTGATCTTTAAACGTTTGCATCATTTATTGGCCCTTAATTTTAAAGTACTTAGATTATCAACATGGGGTTACGAGCTCAAGGTAATTAATAGCATGTTTTTTGTAAGATGATTTGTACCTATTTAATTTTAGGTCTACAGTTAAATTACACAGACAAACACAAAAACACACAGAGGTATGTATGCACAATATAATTAATTGGTCCTTAGCTTGTTTGGTTTTTATAGCCTCATTTACCTGCTACGCAATGGGTAATGAATTAGGCGCTATTATTTTAATGTTGGCAGGATTTTTATTCGAGGTCATGTTTTGGCTAAGCAGTTATAAAGAATCAGAAGATAATAAGCACTTTTTTTAATCGCTAACTAGGGCCTGTTGACCTTTCAGGATTAAAATTTGTTCAATCTAGGGGCTATTTAATCGCGGCGCGAGGTTTGTGACCTAGTGGACTAAGTAAAAACCGAGCAACAAAGAGTAAATTGCCCCTAGGCAGAACCCTTCGGGCAGCGTATGTTTGGCATTTGTGCTACGTTATCGCCTATTTATGGGGAATAACCACACTACATAGGCTCTGCCTTGCCTAAATACCAAACATACTGCTGCAAATTTAACCTCGAAAGATAAACAGGCCCTAGGCTTGCTTATCACAAGTGATTACATAATAATGACTGTATAAATAAACAGTTGTGTTGTGGTGATGAAGAAGTTTATTCACATAGACATGGATTGCTTTTATGCAGCAGTAGAAATGCGAGATAATCCAAAACTTGCATGTGTACCGCTTGCTATTGGAGGCAATAGCCGACGAGGCGTGCTCTCAACCGCTAACTATATAGCGAGGGAGTATGGCGTGCGATCGGCTATGTCGAACTATCATGCTAAACAGTTATGCCCCGATTTAGTTATTGTCCCTGGGCGCATGGCTGTATACAAAGAAGCTTCAAACCAAATACGTGAAGTATTTAACCGCTACACAGACTTAATTGAACCACTCTCTTTAGATGAAGCCTACCTAGATGTAACAGATAGCACCGCTTGTAAAGGCAGCGCCACACTTATTGCACAGCAAATAAGAGCCGATATTTACAATGCCACGGGGCTCACTGCATCAGCAGGTATTGCACCGATTAAATTTATTGCCAAAATAGCGAGTGACGAAAAAAAGCCTAATGGTCAGTTTGTCGTTTTGCCTCATGAGATCGATGATTTTTTAGCGCAATTACCGCTGGGTAAAATTCCGGGGGTGGGTAAAGTAACGCTCGAAAAGCTAAATTTAAAAGGCTTATATACCGGCAAGGATGTACGTGAAAAAGGCGTTAACTGGATGCAGCAACATGTGGGTAATTTTGGTGTGTCGCTTTATCAAAAATGTGCAGGTGAATATGTTGGTAAAGTATCAACAGATCGCATCAGAAAGTCGCTGAGTGTTGAACATACCTACGAATACAATAAAACAAGTTTGCAAGAGTGCTTAGATGAGCTGCCAAAATTGTTAGACGAATTAGTTTTAAGACTTAATAAACAGCAATTACAAAACCGTATTAATAAGCTGAGTGTTAAAGTGAAGTTTGCAAACTTTGTAGTGACCTCAGCCGATCAGGCATACCACGATTTAAACACAGAAATATTTATTCAACTCTTTACTAAGGCCTATCAACGAGGGCTACAACAACCTGTAAGATTACTTGGCATAGGCGTTGGCATTAAAAGCGAGCCAGAACAAAACTTCCAACTGAGTATTCTCGATTAAGCTGTAAAGCCTGTAACTCCAAGTTGCCATTTATTGGCAAGTTGTATAATTAGCTCATCGCACCTTGCTGGTCTTCAATATTTAAATCGACGATAATAGGGGCTTATGTTTTCTAACAGGACTTTATTTATGGCATACCCTCAAGCGGTTAGTGCAAGCCTTGAATGCACATCTCATGATGCGCTTATTATTATTAGTGATGACTTTTCTCAATTACCAAATAACTCATTACGTGATGCTATTTTAGACCAAGCAAAAGTTGATTCTCGCATTGGTAAACAAGTTACTTTATTAGTGATTGAAAAAAAACGCGTTGTACTTGCGCCAACGGGTCCGTTAAATAGAGATTACGACGATGTTCGCCGTTATTTTGATGCTGCTAAATTAGCAATTAACGAAGCAAAAGCGTCGGGTAGTGTTAATCCTGCATTATTTTTACCAAATTTAAATGGTGATAGCCGTTATCAGCATGCATTAGAAGTTGCTTATTTAGGTGCTTGCCAAGCCTTATGGCAGCCATTAGAAGCGCGTGAATATCACGGTGAAAGTATTGAACCTATTACTCAAATTGGTTTAGTTGGCGCAAGCGAGCAAACAATCAAAGCTGTTAATGCAATTGCAGCTGGCCAATATGCCGCGCGTGATTTATGTGGCACTGAACCTGAGCGTATGGCTCCACCACGTTTTGCTGATTACTGCGTTGATTTATTTAAAGGCTCAAGCATTGCAGTTGAAGTAATTGATGATATTGCAGCTATTGATAAAAACTACCCAATGCTAAGCACTGTTGCTCGTGCATCTTATGCAGTTGAGCGCCATCACCCACGTGTTGTTAAGCTTGAATATGTACCAGAGGGTGAAATTACTCGCACACTTATGTTTGTAGGTAAGGGTCTTGTATACGATACAGGCGGTGCAGATTTAAAAGTAGGTGGCCATATGGCAGGCATGAGTCGTGATAAAGGCGGTGCAGCTTCTGTTGCGGGCTTTATGAAAGCTGTTGCGGATTATCAGCCTAAAGGCGTTAAGGTGGTATCGTACTTAGCCGTTGTTCGTAACTCTATTGGCTCGGATTGTTTTGTGCCAGATGAAATTATTACTAGCCGCGAAGGTATCCGTGTACGTATTGGTAATACCGATGCAGAAGGGCGCTTAGCAATGGGCGACCTGCTTAGCGAAATGAAAGATTTAGCTAAAGGCGAAATAAACCCAACGTTGTTTACTGTTGCTACATTAACGGGTCACGCGGCACGTGCAATGGGCCCTTACGGTGCGTATGTTGAAAATGGTCCAGCTCGTAGCGCTGGTGTTTCACGTCAAATAGCTGACCTTGGAGATTTGTGGGCCGATGGCGCTGAAGTATCGCGTTCTCGCCGTGAAGATTACGACTTTATTAAACCACGCACGCTAGCTGACGATGTACTCTCGAGCAATAACGCAGCATCTGCTGTTACTGCTCGTGGGCATCAGTTCCCTATGGCGTTTATGGCTATTGTTGGTGGGCTTGATAAGCACGGTAACGACTCTGCACAACCTTTACCTTATGTTCATATGGATATTGCAGGTAGCGGTGTTGAAGGTGGTGATTGGCAGCATGGCAAGCCAACAGCTGCATCAGTAACGAGCTTGTTTGCACGTTACTGTTTGTAAGCTAAAAACTTACACGTAATAAAAAAGCCCTGTTAATTCAGGGCTTTCGCATTTTATGAGAACGGTATCGATTAATCTAATTTAAAACGATGGACCATGCTAGATAGCTCTTGGCTACTTTGCTTGAGGTTATCGCTAGTACTTGTAAGTTGCTTAGTATTATTAAGTGATTGCTCTGTTGAGTGTGAAAGCTCATTAATACGTAAATTAACTTCATCAGCTGCTTGAGTTTGTTGCTCTGTTGCACGTGCAATTTGGCTATTCATTTCGGTAATGATTGAAACAAGTCGTTCTATTTCATTAAGTGAAGTATTAGCAGACGAAGCTTGCTCTACGGTAGAGACCGAAAGCGCTTGGCTTGATTTAACTGCTTCTACTGCGGCTTTTGCACCTTCTTGTAGTTTAGTGATCATGGTTTGAATTTCGTCAGTACTTTGCCCCGTACGACTCGCGAGTGTACGTACTTCATCTGCAACAACAGCAAAGCCTCTGCCGTGCTCTCCTGCGCGAGCAGCCTCTATGGCAGCGTTTAATGCTAGTAAGTTAGTTTGCTCCGATATGCTTCTTATAACATCAAGCACAGAACCAATATTATGGCTTTCATTGGCCAAATCAGCAGTTACACGACTCACTGTTTCTATATTGTTTGAGAGTGTTTCTATAGCTGTAATTGTTTGAGTAACTACACTTCTACCCGTTGATGCATTTTTTGCAGCATCCTTTGCAGCTTGCTCTGCGGCTTCGGCGTTACGGCTCACATCATGTATTTGATGGGTCATTTGTTCCATTGCGGCTGCAACTTGGGTTGAGCTGTCATTTTGTAGTTCTATAAATGAGAGACTGGTTCTACTTGATTCATCAACTGTATGTGCATGATCGCTAACATCACTCGCACTTTTGGATACATGAGCTAGTGACTCACGCATTTTCAAAACAAACAAATTAAATGAGCGCGATAACTCAGATATTTCATCATTACCTGATTCATTTAAGGCACGGGTTAAGTCACCTTCGCCTTGTGAAATGTCCTTCATCATATCCGCTGCTAAACGAGTAGGTATTAGAATGCTTTTACCTATAAAGTAACTAAGTAAAATAACAGCAATAATCATAATTATTGCACTGACTATGATTAGGTTACGTTGCTCGCTAAATACTTCATCAATTGAATCAAGATACACTCCAGAACCAATAATCCATTGCCATTGATTAAAGCCTTTAACAAAAGCTACTTTTTCAACTGGTTGATCTTTACCTGGTTTTGGCCACTTATAAGGTATAAATCCTTCACCAGCGCGTTTGACTACATTAACCATCTCCACAAAGAGCGCCTTTCCATCTGGGTCTTTATTATTGCTTAAGTCTTTACTGTCGAGAGCAGGTTTAATCGGATGCATTATCATTGTAGGCTGGTAATCATTTATCCAAAAATAATTGGTTTTGTCATATCGTAGTGCTTTTATTGCATTAAGAGCTTGCGTTTGAGCTTGCAGTTGAGTGAGTGAATTATTTTGCTCGAGGTCATAAAAGTGTTCAATAATGCTATAAGCAGTTTCTACTACATTTTGTGTTTTAATATACTGCTCGTTTTTAAGAGAGTTATATTGGTTAGTCAAGCTGGATATACTCAGTACTATTAGCCCAAGCACTACAATTGCTATTAACAGTGAAAAACGTTGGAATATACTAAAACTACGTAGACTAGGCATACATTTATCCTCAAAAAGTGTGCGCTTTAGCGCATTGAATAAGCGTAGCTAAAAAGAGAGTTTAATCTAGGCCCAAGACCATTAATGCAAAAAAAAGGCTGATTTATCAATCAGCCTTTAGTCTATAATTACTTTATTTGCTTATTTAACATCAAAATGACGATTAAAGAAGTTTGTAATTGTTTGATGTAAGTGCGTTTGCACTTGTTTACCACGTAGGCTGTGCTTAGAGCCTGGGTAGGTCATCATTTCAAACTGTTTTTCGCTATCTTGCAGTTGTTTAAATAATTTAGTTGAATGCGTAAACAATACGTTGTCGTCAGCCATTCCATGATAAATCATTAATGGGCCTTTTAAGCCATCGGTATATGGGAATACTGCGCTGTCTTCGTAGCCTTTAGCATTCGTATCAGGGTGACCTAAATAACGCTCAGTGTAATGTGTATCGTATAATGCCCAATCGGTTACTGGAGCACCCGATACGCCGGCTTGAAAGTAATCGCCTGCTTTAAACATAGTCATAAGTGCCATGTAGCCGCCGTAGCTGTGGCCATAAACACCAATGCGTTGTGGGTCTACGTAATCAAGTGTACGTAAAAACTCTACGCCTTTAATTTGATCGGCAACTTCAACCACGCCTAGGTTTTTATAAATAGCATCTTCAAACTTTTTACCACGGTTGTAAGAACCACGGTTATCTAGTTGAAAAATGACATAACCTTGTTGCGCCATGTACTGAAAGTACAAGTTTTTACTGCGCCAGCTATTCGTCACTCGTTGGGCATGCGGGCCGCCGTATACGTTAACAATGACAGAGTGCTTTTTGCCATCAGCAATGGTGCTAGGCTTAAATAAACGGTAATGCATAACTTGGCCATCATCGGCTTTAATTGTGCCGTATTCTGGTTTTGTTAAGTCGCTTAAATAAGGAGTAAGCGGGTGGTTACTATCTAGCTTATTTTCTTCAAGCCATGTAATAAATTCGCCGTTTACTTTGCGAAGCGCTGCTGAGTTTGGTTTATTATCAGAAGAGCTATTATCGATAAAGGCTTTGCTGTCTTTTGCTAGCACAACATTATGGTACTGACCTTTTTCGGTGATACGTTTAGCATCGCCTTTTTTAAATAAAGGCGCGCTGTATAAATGGCTTTCAAGCGGTGTATCTTTTCGGCCGGCAAAGTAAACAATGCCTTTTTTCTCATCAATGCCTTTTAGGCTATCAACAGTCCAATCACCAGAGGTGATTTGACGAACAAGTTGACCGTTCGTACGATACAGATATAAGTGTTTAAAACCATCGCGCTCAGATGCCCATACAAAGTGTTTTTTGTCTTTTAAAAACTCAAGATCAAAGTGTAGGTTAATCCACGTTTCGCTGTTTTCGGTTAATGCTACTTTTTGAGCTTTAGTTTCGCTGTTATAAAAACGCAGTTCTAATTTATGTTGCGAGCGATTTTGCCATTGGTAAGACAGTGTATTGCTGTCTTTTAGCCACTTAGCACGCGCGATATAAATATCTTCATCTTTACCTAAATCAATCCAATCTACTTTTTGATCATTTAGCTTAACCACACCGAGTTGAATTTTTACGTTATCGGTACCTGTAAACGGATAGCGTTGGTTAAATAATTTAACTTCATCAGCGTAAATTTCGTTACGGATAGCTTCTTTTACTGGGGTTTCGTCAACGCGGGTATAGGCAATTTTAGTTTCATCACCTGACCACCAGTAACCCGTCATGCGGCTCATTTCTTCTTGAGCTACAAATTCGGCCATGCCGTTTTTAATTACACCGCCGCCATCTTTACTAAGTTGAATCTCTTTACCTGATTCAAGCTCTAAAGCGAATAGATTTTGCTCTCGAATAAACGATACGTAGTTACCTTTAGGTGAAAAGCGCGCATCAGTTTCAAATGTTTCAGTGTCGGTTAGTTTTTTACTTTTAGCAGAGGCTAAATCGTAATAGTAGAGGTCGCCGTTAAGTGGGAATAAAAGTGCTTTACCGTCTTTAGACCATTTGTATTCTAATATCCCTTTACCAAAAATACGTTGGCGTTCGCGGCGTGCTTTTTCTTCATCAGATAGGTTTTCTGGGCCTGAAAATAACTTTGCTGAATCAACTAGCACACGGTTGGTGTTATCTTTTAGATTGTATTCCCATAAATCGTAGCGGTTGTAGTCATCGCTTTTGCCTTGTAAATAAGTTACACGGCTGCCATCAGGCGAAAATTTAAGTTGTACAGGTGATTTACCAGAAAGGCTTGGATCGTCAAAAATACGTTCCAATGATAAAGGTTTTGCTTGAACACTAATAGCGCCAACCATTAACGGGAGGGCTAGTGAGAGGTGTTTTATTTTTTTTAGCACAAGGTTGCCTTAGCTTATTATAAATATTGCTTTGATGGTAAAGCCAAGCGTGTGCAACTGCAACTAAATGCTATAAAGTGGCGATTATTAAAGACAAAGTAGGACATAACAATGACTAACCCTGAATTTAAACTAGCGCCAGAACTTAAACGTGACTGTATAGAGCTTGCCGATTGGCCACTGTGTAAAGTGCTTTTATTGAACGACAGCCAATATCCGTGGTTTGTATTAGTGCCTAGGCAGGCTAACTTAAAAGAGATAATTGATTTATCTGAGGATGATCAAATTGTGTATTTAAAAGAGTCAGCCAAGCTAAGTAAATTATTAGTGGATGTGTTTAGCCCTGATAAGTTAAACATAGCTGCTTTGGGTAATATGGTGCCGCAATTACATATTCACCATATTGCACGCTTTACTACTGATGCTGCTTGGCCTGCGCCAATTTGGGGTAAGTACCCAGCTGTGCCGTATACAGATGTAAAAATTACAGAGTTAAAAAAAGCGCTGCAGTTTTAAGCTGCAACGCTTTTTTAGGGGTTAGCTAAGTTTAACTAAACTTATTTAAGCCCTAAAACTTCCCTACCTTGCTTAAACGTTACATCTACAGGGATATTTGCTTTGCTTAGTTTTTCTAAGTCTTTAGCAAGTTCTTCTTTTATATCGCCATGCGTTGCAATTAGTTGATCTACTTTTTCGTAATCGCCATCACCTTGTAGGGTCAAAATTAAGCGAGAAAGATTAGCAATAGCAGTGCTCATTTTTTCCATGTTAATGCTGTATAAACCCGCTTCATTTTTAGAAAATGCGCCTTCTTGTGCAAAAAAGTTAAAGCGGATCATGTTTGCTTGTCCATGCGCACTCGATGCACCAAAACGTACTGAACGGAAAATACCCGCCATAAACGTAGTGTAGTAATCTTCAAGTGTGCCTTCAGTGATCTCGCCTTTTTTAAGCAACTGCTCAACCATGTACAGGCCTAAAATATCGGCTTTACCCTCTTCAAGCGCACTTGCGTGTTCTTGTAGTGATTGACGAACAGTGCCTTTACCAGTAATTGTATTTTTAATACCTAAACCGTGAGCCACTTCGTGGAACATCGTATTGGCAAAAAATGCATCAAAAGTAATGTGTTTACGTTGCTCAGCTACAATTAACTGCTCTGAAATTGGTACTAGAATTTTATCAAACTTGGCACGCATCGCATTTTTAAGTTGCAGACGACGAGTTCCTTTTTCTAGCTGTACTTGCTCATCGTTTGGTAAGTTAATTGCAATTGTTTTACTACCCGCGTTTGAATGCCCAGCGTAGTAAACAACATCATATGCATTTAAGTCGGCGTCAGAGCCTGGTACTTCTTGCTTGTACTTAGCATCAACGGGTAAGCCTTTTTGAAGTTCCGGTAAAAATGCTGCAAACTTAGCTAAACGTTCACTCCATTTTAAATCTTTGATAAGTACATAAGACTCATAAGCAGCACGGTAACCAAATAATTGATCTTCATAGGTCTCAATTGGACCAATAACCACATCTACTGGGTTGTTCTTCATGTCCATCCAAGCAAAGTCAGAAACTTGGAAGTCATCTTTTTGTAGAGCATCAGCACGCAGATTTAGGTAATTAGCAAATTCTTTATCGTCAGCAAGTTTACTTGCTTGACGTAAAAGGTCGGCGGCAGTTGTAAGCTCATCAGCGTATTCTTTTGAATATGGCACGCTGTAAAGCTTGCCTTGCTCATCACGCTTAATTACAGAGTAAAGCCCAGTTTTGTCTTCAACATCTGCATTGTTTAACTCTTCTTTAGTTATATCAGCAGGGTAAAACTGTGCGCCAAGAGGTTTTTCTTTATAGCTGGATAAAAACGCTTCATCGCCATTTAAACGATCCCATGGACCGTAGTTAATATCGGCAAATTTACGTACTTTGTCGTTGCTTAACTTTGCTAAAAGAACATCTTTATTTTCACCAAAAGATTGCTTCCAAAATAACTCGTCCATAATTTTTGAAGCGTCAATAAGTTTTGCAACCATCGCTCGTTGATTGTCGCTCAAATGTGATAAATCACTTTTTAAGCTAAAGTCGGTGTAAATATCTAAACGTTGCTTATCTATGTTAATAAGCTCAGGGCCTGATTGTGCATTGCTTTTTTGAGCAAGTTCTGTGGCTGTGTTGTCGGTAGAAGGCGGCGCTTGTTCAGAACATGCACTAAGAAAAACGACACCAGAAAGCGCAATTGCTTGGCTAATTTTATTTAAGTTCATTATATTGCCTGTGGAAAAGTAAGTTTGATAATTTGTACTGCTTTGGTTAAAGACTAAATATGTACAAACGCTTCCTTATTGTGTGTGCATTAAAGCAAAACTAATTGGTAAATAGCAAGTATTTGGTGTTGTAAGGCAAACATATGCGTTAACGCATCAGAAATAAAAATAAACTTCTGTAATTTCCTTAACTTTATCGGTAAGTTAGATAATACTAATTATATTACGAATACGGAAAATAACTGCCTGAGTTTGCAGTTACTTTACAGGCTGAACACAAAAGGATGGCGACTTTATGTCTACAGAAAATGCTTTATTAACGATTTTAGTCGATAGAATAAATAATGATACTCTCGTTTTACCAACGCTACCTGAGGTAGCGATTAAGGTTCGCCAAGCTGCTGATAACCCTGATGTGAATTTAATGCAAATGTCAGATGTGATCTCGCAAGATCCCGCGCTTTCAGCTCGAATGATAAAAGTAGCCAATAGTGCGATTATGGGACGTTCTGTAAAAGTATCCAATTTACAACAAGCAGTGACTCGAATTGGGTTGCGTCAGATTAAAAATATTGCAACTGCTATGGCTATGGAGCAACTGTTTGTATCAAATAATGAGCTAATTAAAGGTTACATGAGCAAGGCTTGGCAAAAAACACTAACAGTTGCGAGTCATTCAATATCACTCATGGAATTTTACCTAAAAAATAATAAACACACTTCGTTAAACCGTGATTCAATTACATTAGCATCACTTGTTTATAATATTGGTGTTTTACCAATTTTAACCGAGGCAGAGCGCCATCCTGAAGTGTTTGCTAACCCAAGCTTTTTAGCTCATGCAATTCAAAAACTTAGCGGGAAGGTAGGCTCATCAATTATGCAAGCTTGGGAGTTTCCTAAAGAGTTTGTAGATGTAGCTCATAGCTGGGCAGACCCAAGTTACAAACCAGAGAAGGTTAGTTATGTAGACTTTATTCGAGTAGGGGCTATTTTAGAGGGCACGCTACAAGTTACTGATAAATCGGCGGCGCTGCAAACATACATAGATAAAGGTGTAATACCGTCTATGCAGCTGTTCACAAGCGATGAATACAACGATATGCTAAATGATGTAAAAGAGATGTTTAGTTAAACGCACTTCGCTACACAAACAAAAAAGGGTTAACTAGCGTTAACCCTTTTTGCTTTTATTGAATTGCGTCTAATACTATTCCATCAGTTCTGCGAGTAGGGTACAAAGACTCAACTACAAAACTTGGAATAAACCCTTTAGCTGATGACACCACTACTTTAGATTTCGCACCAATAATTCGGGCATTAACAATAACACCACGGTTAGTGTATGTAAGCGTGCCAGTTAAAGTGTATTCAATATGTGGATACCCTTTAATATCTTTACCATTTCGACTAAACGAAAAATCACCCATCGGTGTTACATGCACTGTACCTGTATGCTTATAATCAACAACAGACAAACCAAATTCTTGTAATTCAGTAATGAAGCTTTCAGCTAAATGATTACCAAAAATATTAGTTGTTTGAAGGTTATCGTCTAAATTTACAAACGAGGTAATAGCGATAGGCGTACCGCTATTTATGTAATTCATATTCTCAATTAGCTTCATTGCTAATTGCTCAGTGTAATTACTTAATAACTTACTGCTGTTAATTGGGCGATAATTATTTTCAGGAAATTGCCAGTTATTAACGCGTGGTTGATGGTCTGTAGCATAGCGGTTATGAACGTTATTATAGCCAATATTGTTATGTGGCGCGTGTCCGTTATAAACAGGATGAGTAGTACACGCCGAAAGCGACAGTGTAAAAAGTGCCGATAAAGTAAGAGTTATTTTTTTTGATAACATGTTTTCTTCCTGAAACATAAGGGGATTTTATAAATACTCCTCCTTATCGACACACTTTTTGATTACTTTAATTAAATTTAATAATTAATTTGTTTATTTTTTATTATAGTGCTTTTGTAACCTCTTCTTTTTTATAGCGTAGCTTACCTGCAACCCATGTTTGTAGTACGTTGGTTTTATATATCTCGTCAACAGGTATTTTAAAGTAGTCTTTATCAATTAAAATAAAGTCTGCCCATTTACCTGTTTCTAAACTACCCACCTGAAATTCTTGATGAGCCGCATAGGCGCCACCAAGAGTAAATGCACGTAATGCATCTTCGCGGCTTAGTACTTCACTTGCACGCCAGCCGTTTTCAGGTAGTTTGTTATGATCCATACGTGTAATGGCTGAATACAAACCGTCGAATGGATTTGCAAGCTCTACAGGATAATCAGACCCTGCTGCAACAACCGAACCTTGCTGTAAAAATGTTTGCCACGCGTAGGCGCCGCTTAGTTGCTTTCCAGTTAAACGCTGCTCTGCCATATGCATATCAGAGGTGGCATGCACCGGCTGCATTGAAGGGATTATTTTTAACGCTTTAAAGCGAGGGATATCCTCAGGCGTTACAATTTGTGCGTGCTCTATTCGGTTACGTAGTAATATACCGCCCGTTTTTTTAAACACATTTTGATAGGCGTCAAGTACTACTTTATTTGCTTTATCGCCAATTGCGTGAGTATTTGCGCTAAAGCCGCTTTTAAAGCTTTGTGTAAAGAGCGCTTCGAGTTTTCCTTGTGTTTCAAGCATTAAGCCATGGTGACCAGGTCTGTCTGCATACTCTTCAATCAGAGCGGCTCCGCGAGAGCCAAGTGCGCCATCGGCGTAAACTTTAACACTGCGAATTTCCATAAAGTCATTTTTATCGTGGTATCGGCCTGCCTTTAACATTGTGCCTAAATCAGGGCTTGCGCCACTTAGCATTGCCACAATACGTAATGGCAAATTACCAAGGTCGCCGCGCTCTTTGTAAACTTCCCATGTGGTTTTATCAATACCTGCATCGTGAGTAGAGGTAATGCCTAAACTTAATAAATGCTTACCTGCTGCATCTAGTGAGTCACTTATATCTTGTTTTGAAGGGGCTGGCATATACTGGGCAATTAGCGATTCTGCTTTATCGATAAAAATACCTGTAGGATTGCCAAATTCGTCTTTAATTATTTCACCGCCTTCAGGGGCTTTTGTTTGGGCGGTAATACCAGCAAGTTCGAGCACTTTTGAATTAACCCAAATGGCGTGACTATCAACCCGAGAAAGCACCACAGGTCGTTCGCTAACTACTTTGTCTAAATCTTTAGCCGTAGGAAAGCGTGTATCAGCCCAAAGCTCTTGGTTCCAACCTCGCCCTATAATCCAACCTTGTTTATTATCGGCAAATACTTTTAGTTTATTTGTTACTTCATCAACCGATTTTGCGCCACGTACGTCAAGTTGCGATAAATTATCGCCAAGGCCAATAACGTGCCCATGAGCATCAATTAAGCCAGGTAATAAGGTATTACCGTGTGCGTCAATTAGCTTGGCATCTGGGTAGCTATCTTTAAGTGTTTCGCTACCTAGCTTAACGACCTTGCCATTTTTAATGACGAGGGTAGAAAACTGCTGTACTTCACCTTTGTATAAAGGGGTATAACCATTGGCGTTATAAATTACTTTTGTTTGTGCGAGAGTGTAGCTAGAACTAGCGCAAAGGCTGGCTAGTATGAGTGGTTTGATTATTTTTTTGAGTGGCATAGTTACTTAATTTTTATTGCTAATTTACTTACATTAACAAACTTGATTTTATAATACCAATGAATTGATAGACCTCATTTTAATGTTTTTCTCTATATTAACTGTTTACAAAATAGGTAATTAATGTGATTATTTAGTATGCAAAACAATCAATAAAGCATAAGGAAACCCTCTATTTATTACTCCCCTTGGGCATGATGCTAAAAGCCGCAAAGAAAAGTATTTCAGATTGTGTTGAGTTGTCTGTATTAGTTAACTCACAAGGTAGTGCTCAAGGGTATAGTGTCATTTAGTCCTATCCTGAGGGAGTATTTGATGATTATGCTGCAGCTTCTATAAGCTTATGGCACTGGAAACCGACAGCTAACAATGAAAGTAAGCAACCTGTACTAAAATGGATTTTATGGTGAGCCCAAAACTACTTACTTGCATATAAACCGTATTCGTTTAGTGCTAACTTACCGTCTTTATCGCTATCGTAGCTTGAAAATCGTGACCACAAAGCAGGGTCTATAGCGGTTTCTGAGCGTGATAAAAAACCATCTTTGTTCCTATCTAGCTTTTTAAATTGCTTTGCAATGTCGTTACTTGCGGCAAAACTAAATGTGCTAAAAATACTAAACGCCAGCAGCGTTATATAGCTAATACTTTTCATACAAATCACTTAGTAAAGGTTGTTAGTTAGATAACTTTTAAATTCGACTAGCGAAATTTGGTTATCTTGGTTTTTGTCCCATTTTACAAAGGTGTTTAAAAGTTGTGGTTGGGGATCAAGTTCGTCGTGTGTTAAATAGCCACTTTTGTCGCTATCTAGGTGATCAAAGCGTTGCTTTACATCAAGTGCCGCGGCATCAAAACTTAATAGCATTAAAATGCTTATAACAAGGGAAAGTATCTTCATGGTTTTCCTTCCAAAAGATGTATTAAAAGTTCGTGGCTAAAATAAAATAAAAAGGAAAAAAGCACTTGCCGTAATTTAACTCCCAACATTAAATCCTTTTACACACTCCCTCAGGGATTATGGCAAATGCTTTTAAATTCAGTTTACTTGTAACAAACTTAAGTAAAGCTTAATCAGTAATTACTCATTAAGGCTTAAAGCTTTCAAATTCTTTTTTTGAGACTTTTTCATCACCGTCTTCATCTAAGTCGGCAAATTGTCTCATTACTTCCTTGTCTTCCTTAGCTTCTACAATTGATATTTGCCCGTCCATATCCTTATCTAAATGGGCAAAGCGCACGTTTGTTGGCGATGCAATTACGGTGGCACTAATTGCTAAAAACATTAATGAAAAAGCGGCTATAAGTTGTTTCATAATCACGTTCCTTATTAAATGAGTTTATTGAATAAATTTTTTGAATTCATCTAGCGACAATTGCCCATCTTGATTAGTATCAATTTGTAAAAAATTCTCGTGTAACACGGCATCTTCACCTGCTTCGGCTTCACTTAATGTGCCATTACTGTCTTTATCAAGCTCGTTAAAAGTCGCGTGAACGTCCATTGCGTGTGCGTTAGCGCCTAAAAAGCCTAAAGCCAGTAATGATGAAATTACTAAAATGCGTTTGTTCATAATTATTTCCTTATTGATTAAAGTTATTACTCCTACTACAAAAATGATGCCAAAAATAATTATTGTTAATTTTCAAGTGTTTATGTTTTTAACTTGAAAGAGGTGGGAAGTTTTTACGGGGTTTATTGTAATTTTTGTGTGCCTTTTGCAACACTATGTAGTGAGATTAAAGGTAGGGTTTAAAAATCAATGGTTTACGTTGTCTCTATTTGGCGACACATTGTTTTTGTAGCGCTGGCTGTTAATCGTATTAAATATAATTGCTGGTTCAGCTAGTGTATAAGGTAAGCACTTAATAATAGAACGCTTAACTTAAAAGGACTAAACGAAATGCCAGCAACCATAGCTAAAAAATACCATGCAATGCTTAACTGGCGGCCTAATTTAATTGGGCAATTTGCAATGAGTATGCTGCTTTCGTTACTCCCGCTTTCTATAGTGGTGATTGTATTTTTAAATGCGCTTAACAAGCAATTAGCAGTGACTCAAAGTATCGTGAGTAACAACTACCAAGTTACCAAATCGTTTAACACTCTAAAACAAGAACTCAACAGCCTTGAGCGCGCCACTAGGCAAAACTGGGTATTAAAAAGCGAATCGTTAGATAAGCTCATTGTCGATAAATGGCAATCATCCCTGCAAAGTATTGATGAACTTAAATTTGTAAACACGGATAAAGATTACACCCACCAATGGCAACGCTTATATGCCACCTTACAAACAGCGCATGTAGAGCTTGTTGAGAAAAAACAACAGCAAGCGGAGCTATTTGTGCCAGTGAGCGATTTAGTTGCTGAGCTTACTTTATGGTTACGTGATAAAAATGAAGCGCAAATTACCAATAACCAAAATGAGCTTACAAGCCTACAAACTTCATTTATAAACTGGCTGGTGGCACTTATTCCACTTACTTTAATTGTTGGTGGTGGTTTTTTATGGCGTATAAGTGGGCGACTAAAAGGGTTAACTACAGTTATTGATAAACTAGGGCAGGGGCATTGGCAGCAAAAAATATCTGTAAAAGGCTCCGCTGAGCTAGTTGAGCTAGGAGAAAAACTCCAATGGGTGCAAGAGCAACTTCATATGCTTGAGCAGCAAAAAGATACCTTTTTACGCCATGTTACCCATGAGCTAAAAACGCCGCTTGCTTCAATGGTCGAAGGCACTGACTTACTAACTGATGAAATAGTAGGCCCAATTACTGCTGAGCAAAAAGCAGTGCTTGAGCTTATTAGCCAATCTATGGTGCGCCTTCGCACAATGATTGACAGCCTGCTGAGTTATAATGCGATTCGCACCAGTAAAGACAGCCTAAGCGAAGTTGAGTTTAGCTATCTTATTAATAAAATTAATAGCCATTTTGAACATCGCTTAAGTGCGCGTCAGCAAGCTCTGCAATGGCAAAATAACTTACCTAATAAACAGCTTGCATTACCTAGTGAGCTTATTGAGATGATTTTAATTCAGCTTATTTCAAATGGCTTAAAATTTTCACAAGATAAGCAAAGCGTTACTATTAATTTAGCGCTTGAGCAAAACCAACTTTGCATTGCTGTACTTGATAAAGGGTGCGGTATTAAAGAGCAAGAAAAAACTCAAATTTTCAGCGCATTTTATCAAGGTAAACACAGTAAAAATGTTACGCTGCAAGGCAGTGGGCTTGGCTTAACTATTGTGAAAGAGTCTGTTGAACAGCTAAGAGGTACACTTACTGTTGAGCATAACGAGCCGCATGGTTGCCGGTTTTCAATTAAAATTCCCATAACAAAAAATCTAGGAGTTAATTAACATGCGCTTGCGTTTAATCGCTATTTTATGTGTGCTCAGTAGCAGCATGGTTATATCAGGTTGTGAAATTAATAATGGGCAAGAAGAGCGTGTGTCAATTACACCTGCACCTGTGGTCGATACCAAAATAACGAACGACAAAAACAGTAAACCTAGTCCAAAACCCAGACCAAAAATAGAACCTAGCTATCCGCCTGCAGAGCAAGTTATTGCATGGCACGCTAATCAGTGTGGCGGATTTAAATTGGTGCCAAAAAAAGATATTTTTACAGGTGAAAACGATCTTAAACGCTTTTTTAAATTTATGTGCTTAAACATAAATGATGATCCAAATACGGTGATGACTAAGTTGTTAAAACTCGATCTTGCTTACTTTTGGCCAGATGATATAAAGCAATATTTATGGCTTCAAAAGCAGCAAGTGACTATGCAAATAAATGCTAAAAAAGAGCAGCAAGCACTTAACAATAAAATGCAAGAAACCCTCTCATCGTTAGCAACAATTGAGCAGCAGCTTTTACTACGAGAAGAAACTAAGGAGCAGTAACTATGGCAGCAACCAAAGTGCAAGGTGCAAAAGTATTACTCGTTGACGACGACGCTAGTTTATTAAAACTGCTCGCTATTCGCATCGAATCAAAAGGATACGAAGTAATGACCTGTGAAAGTGGCTTAACCGCACTACAAACACTAAAAAGCCAAGTGTTTGACGCCGTAATAACCGACCTACGTATGGATGAAATGGATGGCATGGCACTGCATCGTCAGTTGCAAAGCCGCTACCCTGCATTACCTGTCATTATGATGACAGCGCACGGTTCAATTCCTGATGCCGTAGAGGCAACTAAGCAGGGCATTTTTGCATTTATAACTAAACCTGTAGATAAAGATGAGCTATTTGACAGCCTTGCTAAAGCGATAGAAATACATGGTGTTAATGCAGATGAAGTTGTACCAAAAAGCAATATAGTTACGCGTAGTGGCACAATGCTGCACTTGTTAGAGCAAGTAAAACTACTTGGGCCAACGCAAGTTAATGTATTGATTTCGGGGGCTAGTGGTACAGGTAAAGAGCTACTCGCACAGGCGATTCATCAGCATAGTCATGTAAGCGGTGGCCCTTTCGTTGCAATTAACTGCGGCGCTGTACCGGGTGAGCTTTTAGAGTCTGAATTATTTGGTCATAAAAAAGGCTCTTTTACGGGCGCAATTAAAGATCATCAAGGTTTGTTTCAGCAAGCTGAGGGCGGCACGCTATTTTTAGACGAGATAGGCGATATGCCACTTAACTTGCAGGTTAAGTTACTGCGCGTATTACAAGAAAAAACAATTCGCCCCGTAGGCTTTCAAGAAGAAATAGCGATTGATGTACGTATTGTATCGGCAACACATAAAAATCTTCCTGAAGCTATTTTAAACCAGCAATTTAGAGAAGATTTATATTATCGCTTAAACGTAGTTAATTTAAAATTACCGCCATTGTGTGAGCGCCGCGAAGATATAAGCTTATTAGCACAGCACTTTAGTGCAAGCATTGCTAAGCGCATGAAGCAAACTGAAAAACACTTTGCAAGCGATGCTATGCATGCGCTTGTGCGTTACGACTGGCCAGGTAATATCCGCCAACTACAAAACGTAGTAGAGCAGGTTGTAGCATTAACGCCAAGCGATGTTATTTCAGAGCACTTAGTATTAGCTGCGCTAAATAGTAACGAAACAAACGTAGAACCATTATCACTAAACGACGCTAAAAAAGAGTTTGAGCGTGACTATGTAATTAACACTTTAAAAATGGCAGATGGTAACGTAGCCGAAGGCGCTAAGCTTGCTAAGCGCAACCGCTCAGATTTTTATAAGCTGATTAAAAAGCATAATATTGATGTTGATAATTTAGGTTAAGGAAAAGCATGCAGTTATTTATGGTGTATTTAGGTGGACGGATTCAAGGTTGCCACATTGAAATGCATGATATTCGTTTTGTTGTAGGGCAAAACATCGAGCAAACTTATACAAAGTTAAAAAGCCAGTGGGTAGGCGACAGAAGTAGTGTTCACATGGATAGCTACATGGCAATTAATCATATTGATGGCTTTAAAGTAGAGATTGTTGATGCGTACGTTGAACAAAATAAGCAACTCTATTTTGTAAATTTAGGCGCTTACAGAAGTGATTCTATGGCTGAGCAACACGACTTTGCACTGTATGTTGCAAGCAGTAGCCATGAAGCTAAAGAGCGAGCTAAAAACGATTTACTCGCAGGGCTTAGCCATATTCATAAAGATGATTTACATGACGTAGACGATTGTTTTGCCATTGATTTACTCGATAGTAAACTAAATATAAAGTTGACACCAAGCGGTGAAGCACAAACAATAAAGCCAGATTGGTTTGGTTATTATATTTTATAATTTAACAGTGTTTAATAGGGATGTTTGTGAAGAAGTATGGTTTTATAGTTCTAATTTTATTCTTAGCCGGCTGTGAATCAGTGTCACATTTGGCGCCGGTAAGAGATCTCAATAAGCTTGCTAACCAAGTGAAGAGCAACCCCACCGACGTTAAAGAAATTCAAAAGCAAGTAAAAAAAACACAACGTTCAATTAAAAAGCAAGTTGGTAGTGTTGGGCAGCTTTTAGCTACTTTAGAGAGTGTTGTTAGCCGTAAGTGGGGGAAAAAAAATACTCAGCAACCAACACGTAGAAAGTATGTGAAATATAGTAATGACTACCAAGCTAGAGCAATCATTGATTTTGATAGCAGCACTGTTCTCGTTGAAACAATCGCGACTAAAAATACAGACGCGTTATTAACCCAAGCAATTGTTACCACACTTTTAACCTCAAGCGACCCAGATAAAACGGATATTTTTACAAGTGAAGCTCCGATTTTAGAAGGCGAACCTTTTTTATATCAGCAAGTTTTAGATGAAGATGGACTTCCCATTAAATATCAATGGAGAGCGAATCGTTTTGCTCATTATTTAATTGATACAAAAATGCAAAAAAAACGTAGTGATGGTCATCAGATTACATCCGTTACTTTTGAATTAGTCGAACAAAATGCTCATTTACGAAAACAAAAATATAGTGAGTATGTTTTAGCTGCATCAAAGAAATACCAAATATCAGCGTCGCTTATCTACGGTATTATTGAAACAGAAAGTCATTTTAATCCGTATGCGGTGAGTTCTTCAAATGCTTATGGTTTAATGCAAATAATTCCTGCAACTGCAGGTAAAGATGTATACCAACGAATAAAAAAAGTATCGGGCCAACCAAGCAAAGAGGTTCTTTTTGATCCTAAAAATAACATTGATATAGGCAGTGCTTACTTAAGTATTTTACAGAACGATTATTTGAATAAGATTAATACTCAACAAAACCAACACTATGCCATGATTTCATCGTACAACGGTGGCGCAGGTAATGTACTAAGAATATTTAATCAAGATAGGGATATTGCTTTTTCGAAAATAAACCAACTTACTTCCAGTCAGTTTTATTACATATTAACAACTAAACATTCGAGGGAAGAGTCTCGACGTTACCTAGAAAAAGTGACAATTGCAGAAAAAACATATCAATAATTAACATAAGAGAATAACGAAAAGTAGTTATTAACTACTTTTCGTTATCATCACGCTCACTTTTAGCCGCCATTTTAAACGCCACAATAACCAATCCAAACATAGCAAATGGAAGCGCTGCCAACATATATTCAACCATATTACTGTCTTGAAAATTAGCTTGTAGTAAAAAGTGCCCCGCCACACACATTAAAATAACCACTAATAAAATAGGCAGTAACATGAGTTCTTTTTTTGATGAGTGGTTTTTCATTGAATGTGAGGCTATAGCTAAAAATAATGCACCATTGTAATGAGCTTACTTAAGCTTGGCAAACACCGCAGAATTTTTTAATTAATGTTATGATTAGCGTCAAACAATTGGGCAAGTGTTATTAGGAATAAAGTGAAAAGTAACTTAAAAAAAGTTTACCTCGTTGGTGGTGCAGTGCGCGACAAGCTGCTAAATATAAAATCAAAAGATAACGATTATGTAGTGATTGGTGAAACACCAGAGACAATGCAATCGCTTGGTTTTGTGCCAATAGGTAGCGACTTTCCGGTTTACTTACACCCAAAAACAAAAGAAGAATATGCACTAGGGCGCACAGAGCGTAAAAGTGGCAAAGGCTATACTGGCTTTGTGGTTGATGCCAGCCCAACAGTGACGCTAGAAGAAGATTTAGCAAGGCGTGATTTAACCATAAATTCAATGGCGCTTGATGAACACGGTAATATTATTGACCCGTTTAATGGCCAAACTGACTTACAAAATAAAACACTGCGCCACACCACAGAGGCATTTGTAGAAGACCCTGTTCGAGTACTGCGTATTGCCCGTTTTTTAGCGCGCTATGGCAGTGATTGGCGTATTCACCCAAGTACGTATGCATTAATGCGCGAGCTTAAAAATAAAGGTGAGCTAAATCATTTAGTACCTGAGCGCGTGTGGCTTGAAACTGAAAAAGCACTGGGTGAAAAGCACCCTGAGCTTTATTTTGAAGCACTGCAAGGCTTAGGTATTTTCCCAGAGCTTGAGTGCATGGTTAATGTACCGCAACCGGCAAACCATCATCCTGAAGGGGATGTATTTATACATACTATGCTGGTACTTAGGCGCGCTGCCGATTTAAATTTTGATTTAGAAACACGTTTCGCAGCACTAACGCATGACTTTGGTAAAGCACTTAGCTTTAAAAAGTATGGAAACTTACGTGGACACGAACGCGAAGGCGTTGCGGTAATTGAAAAGTTTTGTGAGCGCTTAAAAGTGCCTAACCGTTTTCGCGATGTTGGCGTACTCACCAGTGATAATCACACCCTTTGCCACACGATTGATCAGTTAAGGCCGCAAACCATTCACAAGCTAATAGTGACTAACTTAAATGCGTTGGTACACCCAGGACGTTTTATAGCGTTTACTCAAGCGTGCCAATGCGATGCACAAGGGCGTGGTAAAACACTTGTAGACAAGCCATACCCGCAAGCAGCTAAGCTGCGAGCAATTCATACTGAACTGCAAAAAATGGATAAGAAGCAGGTAGTGCAAAATGCACTTAAAAATGGCAAAAAAGGCCCTGAAATAGGCGAAGAAGTAAAACTAGCCGAAATAAACTGCATTAAAGCATTTTTGGAACGCGTGAATTCTCAAGCGTAATCAAATTAGACTAGGTAGTGCGATATACCTTGGCTTTTAGTCGTGTCGTGCTTTCTTAGCTCTTTGTAGTTAGTACTTTTAGGTTTTACACTCTCTGATTCAGGCTTTTTAGACGACCTATATAAATCAAAAATAAAGTCTAGTTCTTCACGCTCTAGTGATGGCTTCATGGGTATTCCTCAAATGTAATACTTTAATATGGTATTAGGGTATGGCCGTTTGACTGAATAAAAAGTGAATAGTTACATTTGAAGTTGCACTAAATTGTAATCGGCAGGTTTTGAGGGACGAGTAGAATATAATTGTTAATTTATATGGAGTTGAGGTAAATAAAAATAAATTAGTTTAACAAATAATATACAGCTGAATTTAGGGTCTGTTGATCTTTCAAGGTTAAATTTGCAGCAGTCTGTTTGGTATTTAGGCAAGGCAGAGCCTATACAGTGTGGTTATTCCCCATAAATAGGCGATAACGTAGCATTAATGCCAAACATGCGCTGCCCAAAGGGTTCTTCCTAGGGGCTATTTACTCTTTGTTGCTCGGTTTTGACTTAGCCCACTAGGTTACAAATCTCGCGCCGCGATTAAATAGCCCCTAGTTTGAACAAATTTTAATCCGCAAAGATCAACAGACCCTAATTTATTACGTAATTACTATTTGCATATAATGCTGTAGCTATAAATATAACGGTACGAATATAACGGTATAAATACAGCCTTAACCATTGACTAACGGCAGTGTTACGGTAAATACGACACCATCGGCTTGTTCGTTGTTTTGCGCTGTTACATTGCCTTTATGGTAGTTGCACACAAGCCTTACTATATAAAGCCCTAAGCCTAAATGTGGTTGTTGTTGCATTTGCTGGCTACGTACCGACACCATTGAGTCAAAAATATGCTCAGTTAATCCTTCGGGTAAAGCTGGGCCAGTGTTACTCACTGTTAGTGTTGCTTTATTTTCGCTCTGCTTAAGGCTTACATTAATCGCCGTATTGGCTTCACTAAACTCCAGCGCGTTATTAATAAGTTTATCAAGCAGCTGAGCTATAAACTCTGGTGCACCTTGCATTGGTAATTTGTTTTGGCATACATCAAGCGTAAATAACTGGTTTGGGTAGGTAAGCTGATAGCCTTGCATGCAGCCATTTATTACTTTTTGTAAATCAAAAGGTTCAGGTTCGTTGCTTTGAATACTTTGCTCAAGGCGGGTGGCTTCGCTCATGGTGGTTATTATTTTACCTAAGCGTTCAACGCCTTCGCTGGCGCGATCGAGGTATTTTTGACTGAGCTCGTTTTGTGGCAAGCTTTGTAAGTTCTCAAGGGATGAGCGCACTACGGCAACCGGCGTGCGCAGCTCATGTGACAATCGCGACGACATATTTTCTAAGTAATCGGTATAGCCACCAAGTCGACTAACAATGTTTGAAAAACTACGAGATAGATCGCCAATTTCATCGTTAGCATCGCTGTAATTAATACTGCCGGTAACACGCCCTTGTGCATCAATTGCTTGCTCAGCTGTATCGCGCAGCCGCCTAATTCGGTTCGATATACGTGAGGCAAAAAAGAACAAGGTGACAGTACCAATTAGCATCACAGCTAAAATAACGTTAAAGAGTTTTTCGAGTGATTTATTACGTAGTGTACGTACGCCGTTTGTGGTTTCCTCTGCTATTACCGCGCCAATTACTTGGTCTTGGATCCAAATAGGATAAGCGGCCGATAAAATAACGGCTTTGCTGTCGGGGGTTAAGCGCCAAGACGATGCTGGTTGTCCTTTTAATGCTTTCGCCAAATGTGTGCCTTGCATAGAAGCTACATCGTGCAGGGTATCTAAAAACTCATTTTCGGGACGCGTTAAGATTTTATAGTAAATTGGGTGTAAGTAATTTAGCTCAAAGCGCTGCCACCAAGTTTCAGGTGCTTGGTTGGCAAGTCCATCAGCCCATACGCCATCTGCATTTTGAATAGTACCCGATTGCGCAAGTACGCGATGATGGTTATCAACCACCCAAATACGACTGCCACTGTGACCCATACCTCTTAAAATACGGCTAATTTCTGGAGAAGGAACTAATACTGAGCCTAAATCGTTTGGATTATTTAAGTTTGAGGTCGACATTATTTTAGGCTCTAACAATGCCTCTTTACTATCAATGTCAACAATGGCAAAACCAAGTTTGTTGCCCAGCATGCTAATTGGAAAGCGCAGCTCTACGCTATAACCTGATTCGGTACTTTCAAAATAGCCCTGAATTTTTGTAAATGGGGCTTTGGTATTTGCATCAAATGCATTAACCCAGCCATCTTGGCGCGGCGCAATTATATAAGTATTAAACTGGCCGTCAGGCGTCTTTAGGCCAATTTGTAAATAATCGTTATTGGTAATACTTAAGCTATTTTTAGCGCGATAAATAAGGGTATTGTCGGTGACTTTAAATACAGCGTATAAGTAGTTATCAAATTTTCCCACCATATGATCAAACGATAAGTCACTGGCTTGATGTTTGTTATCTGTTTTTTGTAAGTAGCGATTGTCGTAATGCCAAAATAACGGCTGATAGCTGTCCCAATCGTTAAGTTTACCGTCGAGTTGAATGGGGTTTTTAAGATTATAAGCGTATAAATCGCGGCCTTTTATTACTTGATCTAAAAAGTTAGTTTGCTCGTCAAATAATGCGGGGCGCTCATGTAATGCAGTAGCAAGAGCACGAGTGGTGCCTACTAGGGTTTTTTCTTGGCCTTGGCGTAAAAACTTTTCCATTTCCCATACGTACTCGTAGCCAAGCCACGGCAGCAAAAACAAAAAACATGAAAGTAATATAAATTTACTGCGCAGACCAAATCGTAGCATTAGTGTTGTTCCCACCGATAGCCCATGCCATACACGGTATCTATGCAATCAAAGGTGCTATCGAGTGCTATAAATTTTTTACGAATACGTTTTACGTGTGAAGTAATGGTGCTGTCGTCTACATAAATTTTTGCATCGCTCATTAATTCGTTACGGCTTTTAACATGGCCTGGTCGCTGGGCAAGTGAATGCAGCATCCAAAATTCGGTTACGGTTAAATCAACTAATTGTTGTTGCCAAAAAACCTGCATACGTTGCGTGTCGAGTGTTAACTGCCCGCGTGTTATGAGTGCATTTGCATCAGCGGGTTGTTCAAGTGCTTCCATTCGGCGAAATAGCGCACCAATACGTGCAGCCAAGTGAGCCAAGCTAATGTCTTTTGTTAGGTAGTCGTCGGCGCCCATGCGCAGGCCGCATACGGTATCTATTTCGCTATCGCGAGCGGTTAAAAAAATAATAGGCAGTGTTTTAGAAAGCGATCGCAATGTTTGGCACAGTAAAAAACCGCCATCTATTTCATGGCCTAGGCCAATATCAACAATGGCTAAATCGGGCAGGGCATTTTTAAATGCAGCTTCAGCGCTGGCGCGATCTGCAAAGCCACTCACTTGGTAGCCCTGTAAGCTCAGCATTTCTATGTAGTTTTCGCGGATTGCGGGTTCATCTTCAATGATGGCTATTTTTTTCATTCTAATCATTATCCTATTGCCTCTGTTGTGCACTATAACGAAGTTCTTAACCTAAGTAAGGTTAAAAAGGCAATTGCCATTTTTTTGCCACAATTGCTCAGCAGTTTGCCATTTTTGCTCCCCTTTATTGCCACTTGAACTTGTTTTAATACACCCATCAAAACAAAACATCACAAATTTAAAAGTAAGTTTAAGGATCAAATCATGAAGAAGACATTAATTGCGTTAACACTGATTGCTAGTTTTTGTACTCCAGCAATTGCCTCAACATCTAACACGCCATCAAAAGAAGCCCATAAAGAAACGGCTATTGGGCTAGGTGCAGGCGCTATTATTGGCGGCGTAGTAGGCGGGCCAATAGGTGCGTTTATTGGGGCATTTGCCGGTGGTTTAATAGGTGATTCAAAAGTAGCAGATAACAAAATTGCAGAGCAAGAGCGTGCAATTACGGTTATGAAAGAAAAAACCAGCGATTACCAACACGTGCTTAACCACAATAATATGTTAGAGCAACAGCTAGAAGTGCTTGCCAATCAAAATGAGCAGTTAACTCAAGTTCAAATTAATAACTTATTGGCGATGACGGTGCAATTTAAAACAGGCTCAAGTGCTATAGCCCCGCATTTTGCATTGCAGTTAGACCAACTCGTTACCTTGTTAAACAACCAACCACAACTCGCGCTTGATTTAAGCGGTTTTGCCGATCAGCGCGGCGATGAGCAAGCTAATCTTTTACTTTCTAAAAAACGCGCAAATGCCGTGCAAAGCTATTTAATAAAACACGGTGTGAGCCACAAACGCTTAAGTACGCAAGCATTTGGCGAGCAGCAAACATTGGCTAATAGCAACACAGTAGAAGATAACTTTTTTGATAGACGCGTAACGCTTACCACTCGCTCAATGAATGGTGTAAATAGCCAAACGGCGAGTAACTAAACCTAACTGAATCTAAGTAAAGCTAAGCGTTCGATGGAGTGATTTTATGTTCAAATTGAGTAAACCAACCAAAATGCTTACTAAAGTAAGCATTTTTATATTCATAGTGATTGTGCTGTTAGCAAGTTTTAAAAGCCATGCGCAATCACCCAAGTTAGAGCTTTTTGATAGCAATGGGGCGCCAGCAGGCCCTGCAATAATATTAAAAAGCGATGCCAATATGACCTTAACTGGCCTAATTAACCATGTTGTAGTAACGCAGACCTATCAAAACGAAAACCCGTATGCAGTTAACGCGCGCTACGTTTTTCCATTGCCAGATGAAAGCGCCGTACACGCCATGACAATGCGTATAGGTGAGCGAGTTATTAAAGGCCAAATTGATAAAAAGGTAGAGGCCGAAAAAAAATACGAGGAGGCTAAAAAAGCAGGCAAGCAAGCGGCCCTTGTACGCCAGCAACGCGCCAATATGTTTATTACGAATGTGGCAAATATTGGTCCTGGTGAGCAAGTAGTAATTGAGCTTGAGTATCAAGAAATAATTGACTACAGCAGCGGCACATTCGCTATTAGATTTCCGACTACTATTACACCGCGTTATCACGCGATTAGTGGTGAGGTTGAGGTTAATACTCAAAACCAAACGCATACTAACCCACTCCCAACTGGGTGGTTAAGTCCTGTTTACAGCATTCAAAACATCACTCAAAATAGTACTCAAAATGATAATGTACCAAGCAGCCAATTTAGCTTAAACATTGATATAGATGTAGGCTTAGAGCTGGTGGATATCAATTCTAAATTTCATAATGTTGATGTACAAAACACAGCATTTGGGCAATATAAAATAGCGTTAAATGAGACAAATGCAGTTAATCGCGACTTTGTACTTGAGTTTAAACCGCTGCAAAAAGAGCAAGCTCAAGCCGCATTTTTTACTCAGCAGTTTGAAAATGGTGACCGATACGGGCTTGCTATGCTAATGCCACCGGGGGATCACTTTACACAAACTCAGCGCTTACCTCGCGAAATGGTATTTGTAGTTGATACGTCAGGCTCTATGCACGGGCAATCTATGGAGCAAGCTAAAAAAGCCTTGTTTTATGCGCTGTCATTACTTGATAGCGACGACAGCTTTAACATAATTGGTTTTGACAACATAGTGACTCCAATGAGCGATAAACCACTTATAGCCAGCGACTTTAATTTACGCCGTGCAGAGCGATTTATTTATAGCCTAGAAGCCGACGGCGGCACAGAAATACAAGGTGCGCTTAATGCCGTACTTGATGGCAGCGAGTTTGATGGTTTTGTACGCCAAGTTGTATTTTTAACTGATGGTAGCGTTAGTAATGAGGATGTATTGTTTAAAAATATTCAAAGTAAGTTAGGGGATAGCCGCTTATTTACAGTGGGTATTGGCAGCGCACCGAATAGCTTTTTTATGCGCCGAGCGGCAGATGTCGGTAAGGGCTCATTTACGTTTATAGGCAGCACAAGCGAGGTGCAACCTAAAATGCAGCAGTTGTTTGATAAGCTTGCACACCCGGCTATTACTAATTTGGCGCTAAGCGATGAAAGCGGTAACAGCTTAGATTTTTGGCCATCACCACTACCTGATTTATATTTTGGCGAGCCTATCATGGTCGCTATAAAACTTAATAATGCTAAAAGTGTGGTACTTGCTGGGCAAACAGCACAAGGGCCTTTAAGTATTAAATTAAGTACACAAAATAGCTCAAGCGCTCAAGGTATAGCAAAACTGTGGGCGCGCCAAAAAATTAAGTCATTACTTTTATACAACGAGCAAAATACAGTTAAAGATGAAGTACAGGAGCTTGCACTTACTCATCAATTACTTAGCCCGTTTACTGCTTTTATAGCGATTGAACAAACTCAAATAAAAGAAGTGGCAGAGCAAACGGCGCAAGCTACTAATGTAGTACCACAAGGTATGGCGATGCGTTTACCACAAACAGATGGGCAAAGTAGGCTGCACATATTATTAGGCTGTATTTTATTATTAGGATTTGGCGCTCTTAAATTTAAACACAGAGCGAATCCCTAAATGAAAAGAGACTTAAAATGAAAAGGTGGCTAAGCGCGGGCTTACTAATCGCTGGGCTTGGATTATTTGGTCACGGTGCTTATATGCAGGCAAAAGCGTGGCTTGCTCAAGTATTAATTGAACAAGCATGGCAAGAGGCGCTTAAATCACCCGGGATTAAAGTAAGGCCGTGGTATTACGCCGACAGCTACGTTACTGCAAAGCTTGATTGGCCAAGCCATAATAAAACATTAAGCGTATTGGCTGGAGCGAGTGGTCGTAATTTAGCATTTGCGCCTAGCCAATTTTTACCCGCAGGGGAGCTTGGCGGAAAAGAATTTGGAAACGAAAAAGGCGCGCTAATAGCAGGGCATAACGACACCCACTTTGCATTTTTACAAAACGCCAAAGTGGGTGAGGAGTTTACTTTGCAGTTACAAAGTGGGGAGGTACAACATTATAAAGTAACAGGGATTGAGGTTATTCATCAATCCCAGAACACATTTTTACATACTCCAGGGCTTTATTTGCTTACCTGTTACCCTTTTGATTCGCTTGCCTCTGGTACTGATTTAAGATTGCTTGTATCTGCACAGATGTCTTCGCCAGATTCGCTCAGTGGTATATCAACCACAAGCTCTTGATGGCGCTGACTTACCATTACACCAATAAACACTATAAATATGCTCAGCCATTGCCAAATGTTAAGCACTTCGCCCAAAATAATAGCTGATAAAATAAGTGTAAAAATAGGAATTAAATTGGAATACGCCGCAGCAGTTAATACCGACACCTTGCTAATAGCGTAGTTATACATGCCATACCCACCCAGAGTTACACACGAGCCTAAGTATAAAATACTCATAAGTGCGGTTAAGTCATGTTGGTTTTCGCTTGGTAGGTCGATAAAAAACAAAAATGGCGCAAAAAACAAACTACCGCTAATACCTTGCAAAGCAATTAAAGTAAGAGGCGAGTAGCGATTAGCCAAATGCTTAATACTTACGGTATAAAATGCAGCGCACACCATAGCCATAAGCTCCAAAAAGTTACCCAACAACGGATTAGGTGCCTGCTCAGAACTGGGTGAAAGAAGCGTAAGTAAAATACTGCCGCCAATACACAACGTAAAACCGACCACAATGGATTTGCTTATGTATTCTTTAAGTAATAAAAAGGCAAGTAGCGCAATAATAATGGGCAAGCACGACACAATAACCCCAGCCTGCGAGGCCGATGTGTATTCCATTGCATGGCCTTCAAATAAAAAGTACAAGCAAGGTTCAGCAAGCGACATACCCACTAAATACTTCCAGTCACCTTTTAAATACTCAAACCGAATAACATAGCGCCATAAACAAAGCGACAAAACTAACGTGGTGAGCATGCGTAAAAATATCACCAAGGCAGGGTCGTAAATGGCAATGGCATATTTGAGCGCAATAAAAGAGCTGCCCCATAAAAAGGTGGCAATAATTAAACATAAACTGGCAGGCATAGAGAGTAATTTACATAATTTAATAAAATCAGATCCTAGCATGAATATTTTTAACTTGTTCAAAAATACCGAGCTGGTATAAATTAATTCATCTTTAATTAATCAGTAGTAAAAAGCACATGCAAAGGGAACAGGTAATAGTTGTAAAGCTTGGTACAAGCGTACTAACTGGCGGCACCGATAAGCTAGACAAAGCGCATATGGTTGAATTAGTACGCCAATGCTGCGAGCTTAAAAAGCAGGGTCATCACGTTATTTTAGTATCGAGCGGCGCGGTAGCTGCTGGGCGCGAACAACTATTAAAACCCTGTGGCAGAAGCTTAATTGATAAACAAATGCTTGCTGCAATTGGACAAGGTCAACTTATTCATATTTGGCAGAGCTTGTTTGGTTTATACGGTGTAAATGTAGGGCAAATGCTGCTAACTCGCGCTGATGTAGACGACAGAGAGCGCTACCTTAATGCCCGCGATACACTCAATGCGTTATTAAATTACGACGTTGTACCCATCATTAACGAAAATGACGCAGTCGCTACCAGCGAAATAAAAGTAGGCGACAACGATAATTTATCGGCACTTGTCGCTATTTTGGCTAATGCTAATAAGTTACTGCTACTTACCGATCAAGAAGGGTTATTTACCAGCGATCCGCGCACAAACGCCGATGCCACCCTCATTGGTGAAGTAACACATATAAACGATGAACTGCGACAACTTGCTGGTGGCAGTGGTACAAATTTAGGCACCGGCGGTATGGCGACTAAACTGCAAGCCGCCGACATTGCAAGGCGCGCAGGTGTTGAAGTTATTATTGCTAAAGGCGCAGGTAAAAACGTTATTTTAAAATGCATGAGTGACGAGTTACCAGGCACGCGTTTTTTAAAACTCACCGCTCCAAAAGATGGCCGTAAAAAATGGTTACTAGCCGGGCCTAAAAGTACCGGCCAAATTGTTATAGATGCAGGTGCTATTGGCGCCCTTCAAAATAAAGGCGCAAGCTTACTTGCTAAAGGCGTTACTAATGCATTTGGACGTTTTGAACGCGGTGATTTAATTGATTTAATAGATAATAAAAATCAAGTAATTGCACGGGGCTTAACGCGCTTTAGTAGCACCGAGGTAAATAAAATAAAGGGTGCGCATTCTAGTCAAATAGGCCAGTTACTCGATTACGATAGTGGCGCAGAAGTACTTCATAGGGATGATATGGTCTTGCTATAGAAGCACTTTTATTAAATTAAATTACTTGAGTGTAATTCTCGCAGTATTACACTTTTTTGATTGTAAATTTGTGCTAAAATCTGGCTCCTTAAATTGTTGTAAGCAGAGCGCAGAACATGAAATTAGTTCGTTGGTTTTTAGGTTGTATAATTTTATTCTTTAATTTTGTATTTACTCCTCGCAGTAAAAAGCGTGCAAGCGACGAGCAAGCACAGCTTGATCAGCAAACCTCACAATTTAAACTGTATCAATTTAAAGCATGCCCGTTTTGTGTAAAAGTACGTCGCGCCATTAAACGCGAAGGCTTAAACATAGAAACGCGTGATGCAAAAGACAATGAGCAATATCGTCAAGAGCTACTAGAACAAGGCGGAAAAGTTAAAGTGCCTTGCCTGCGTATAGAGCAAAACGGCCAAGTACAATGGCTGTATGAATCAAACGATATTATTGCTTACTTAAACAAAGTAGCTGCATAAACCACTTTTATTATCTCACTTATTTAAAGAGAATATACCATGACAATTCGCACCCGTGTTGCCCCGTCGCCAACTGGTGACCCGCATCTTGGCACCGCTTATATCGCCTTATTTAACTACTGTTTTGCTAAACAACAAGGCGGTGAATTTGTACTTCGTATAGAAGATACAGACCAAGTACGTAGCACGCCAGAGTCTGAACTTGCGATTATGGATAGCCTACGTTGGTTAGGGCTAGAGTGGGATCATGGTCCTGATGTGGGTGGCGAATTTGGTCCTTATCGTCAATCTGAGCGTAGCGATTTATATAAAAAATACGCGCATCAGTTAGTTGATGATGGTAAAGCGTTTTACTGCTTTGCAACAAGCGAAGAGCTTGATCAAATGCGTGAAGAGCAAATGGCAGAAGGCCTACGCCCTAAATATGACGGTCGTGGTTTAAACCATACAGATGAAGAAATTAAAGCAAACTTAGCTGAAGGCAAACCTTACGTTATACGTATGAAAATCCCAAGCGAAGGCACATTTAAGTTTAACGACTACTTACGTGATGAAATTGAGATCCCGTGGGAAAACGTAGACATGCAAGTGCTTTTAAAAGCAGATGGTTTCCCTACGTACTTTTTAGCGAACGTAGTTGACGACCACCATATGGAAATTAGTCATATTTTCCGTGGTGAAGAGTGGATTAACTCAGCACCTAAGTTATTAAAACTGTATGAAGATTTTGGTTGGGAAGCACCAGTACTTGGTCACTTACCATTACTACGTAACCCAGATAAATCAAAGCTGTCTAAGCGTAAAAACCCAACGTCTATTAATTACTATAAAGAAATGGGCTACCTGCCAGAAGCCGTGCTTAACTACTTAGGCCGTATGGGTTGGTCAATGCCAGATGAGCGTGAAAAGTTCACGTTAAACGAGATGATTGAAAACTTCGACATGAAGCGCGTATCGCTTGGTGGTCCAGTATTCGACGTAGATAAATTAAGCTGGTTAAACGGCATGTGGATCCGTGAAAATCTAACCGACGAGCAGTTAATTCAGCGCTTTGTTGATTGGAAGTTTAATGGCGAAATGCTCGCTAAAATATTACCAGAAGTTAAAACACGTATTAATACGCTGTCGGATATGGTTGAGCTTGCAGGGCACTTTGTAGGTGGTATTCCAACTTACGATCCTGCGCTATTAACAGCCGGCAAAGCAGACGAAAACGTGATTCGCCAAGCGCTACAATTTTTTGTATGGCAGCTTGAAGGTTTACGTAGCTTTGAAAAGCCCGCTATTTTTGCAATAGCAAAAGAAGTTGCAACATTCCACGAGCTTAAGATTAAAGACTTTTTAGAGCCAATATTTGTCGCTATTACAGGCAAAACATCAAGTACGTCAGTGCTTGATGCAATGGAAATACTAGGCTCTGACTTATCACGTGCTCGTTTACGTGTAGCCCTTGCTCATTTAGGTATTTCTAAAAAGCAGGCTAAAAATATTGAACGTGCGTACCGCGAATACCCAAGTGCATAATTACTAAAATGCACTTTTAAAAGCCGAGCTTATTAGGTTGTAAATAAGCTCGGCTTTTTTGTGTTTAATCGTTTTATATCTATATATCATGGTGTTTTAGTCTCGCTTAAAAACCATAGTAAGACCCAGCCCAATGATACAATAAGGCACATCAACAGTATGGAGCCAGTATGATTGCAACCGTTAAAAACAAAGCCATTTTTAGCAGTAATACATTTTCGATAAACCTCGTTACTTACCCAACTAGTCACAGCGTAATGAACCATATTGATCCCGTGCAGCAAGGGCGTTATTACAAGCTCAACTTTGTATTAGAACAACCTAAAGCGGGTGGGGTATTTAAATGCTCAAAATGCATTATTAACTTATTTAATCGCGTGTATTTATTCAGACCCGATAAGTACGAACACAGCGTATCTAAAATCGAGTCTGGAAAGCGTGTGCTACTGAGCTTTGCGCTTAATATATAATTTGCACTTTTACTTATTGATAGTCGTAGGCCTGTCCGGTGCATAAAACAGATAAGTCGCAATACGGTACAGACGTTTCGCTACAAGAATTAATAGTAAAAGCATTCCCGCCTCTGCGCATGGCATCAGCTTTAAGTAAATCAATCGCATTTGATTTAGAGCGATTGTAGCTTACGTTATTGCTACCTCTACCGTCGCCATCACAGCTTACGCCTTCTATTCGCCCTAAAAGTGTTGCGCCACTTTCGTGTGCTTCTTGGTCGCTATAAAATTGCTGCAAATCTCTTTTATTAACGTAGGTGCCAATTTCTTGAGATAAAACGCCGTTGTCTATATCTGTATGATAAGTCATGCCAGAACAACCCGTTAGTGTGGCGAGCATTGTTACTGTTGTTATAAAACGCAGCATATTCATTAATCCTTTAATTTATTTAAAGTAGTAAATTACTAACAAAATCAAATGCGGGCAATGTTTACTACTAAGTAAATTGTTAGCATTTGTAAATGTATTTAGATTTTACTGAGCATAGGGTAAGTAAACAAAAAGAAGTGGCAAACATTAACTAACCAATGGCATAAAATAGCCCACTCTAAGCGCTGCGTTTTATAAAAAACATAGCCATACCCCAAGCCCGCAATAAATGAAACCAATACATAGCTAATTCCTCCAGCAAAATGTGCCAAAGCAAAAATACCTGCAGTAATTACAGGGGCAAGTATTGCTAAACGGGTCGGTGTAATTATTTTGCTAAGCTTAGTTTGTAGTAAACCTCGAAATAAAGCTTCCTCGGCAACACAGGTAAATAAAAGATTAATAGCAATAAAGGCTAACCAAAAGTCAGGAACCTTAGGGTTAAAGCTTACAAGTTCAAGCATTAAAGCCGCAGTGAACGTAGCTAAAACAGTAGCAAAAACTATTAAAATGGGTTGTTTAAAGTCTAGTGAAACAGGCTTTTTATGGTCTGTTTTTAAAGGTTTTTTACTTGAATCTAAGTTTGAATAAAAGTAAGCACAAAGAAATAACCCAGCCATCGCTTTATCAAAATTAGCATAAAGGGTAAAAGCAATCGCATCGCTTGTAATACGCTCGTTTATAACAATAGGGAGGTTATTAAAACCAGGCACCCAATGAAGTGCTAATGCCAATGAGGACATTATAAAAATAGTACTTAAAGTAGCGCGTATTATTGCCTGCTTTGTATTTAGCGCACAGTAGTATAAAACAACGTAAAGCCCGGTAAACAGCAGAGCATATAAATTTATATAACCTTGAAAATACGCAATTACAACACTTAAAGCTAGTAAGTAGTGCCAAATGGGTTGTCGGATTATAAAAATATTTCGGCGAGAAAAAACGCATAATATTGACAATGCCAAAATATAAAAAGCCATTTATTTATCATTTTTTAGTGTTAAGCACTAAACAATAACGTGCAATTTTGTATTAATAAACCATTATATTTTCACTAATCGGTACCGTCATCGTTGGTGTGTGTTTAAAGATTTAATGAACAGGCTTATTTTATTAAACAGACAGCAATGAGCGATAAGTAGCCAGTCAGTACTTTAGTGTATGAAATTAAAATTTGATCTTGGTGAGCCTATAAAAAGCAACTGCCAAAGTAGTCCTTGTTATTAGTAACAGAGTATTTTGTTATCAATTTAGTTGGTTGACTAGGTTAATAAACGCTGTAAATACAGACAGTGATTGTTGTTTTGTCCAATATTACTGATCTCCACCATTTTGGTGTATTTCTACAATTATAAAAGCCGGTTCGATGTTAAATATTTGTTTACATAGAGTTGCTTTGTAGCTAAAGTAGGTGCAACGTAATATATGGACATTTGTCGGTTTATAAAACGACAAATGTCGTATACAAAATTGTTATATTTTAAGGATGGAACGGTGAAATTTTTTGACTTTGCAATTACAGAAATAACTAGTAAAGATGGATATAAAGGATTTTTTAAAGCATTTTTTGTAGTTGCTACATTATATTTAGGATCTCTTATGAGCGTAACTACTTTGGCTTTACCCATAGAAGCAGATTCTCATAAATATAGATATACTGTTGAGCACGAGCTTAAAAAAGAAATAAAAATTGAAGATCTTGATTGCAAATTCGATATGAAGTCTTATAAAGAGTGCAAATTGGCTTTATACAAAAATAAGCTTTCAGAATCATCTCTAGATGCATTGACTGCATTTCAAAGTTTACTTGGGCTTTTTGCCTATTTAACTGGCGGTCTATCAATTGTAGGGTTTGTTTTTCATCCATATATTCATGCAGTTAAAACATGAAATAAATAAACAAATAAATAAACAAGACACCCACTCTAAATTTTGCACTTTGTGAAACTAAGTACTAGGCTTTTTTTTAGTGCAAAAAAAAGCAGGGTGTCTTATGGCAATCGCAAGAAAGCGTCAAGTAAGTTTGGTTGATACAAAGTACTACCACTGTATATCACGTTGCGTACGCCGTGCTTTTTTGTGCGGTGAAGACCACTTTACTGGTCAATCTTACGAGCACCGCAGAGGGTGGGTTGAAGACAAACAATTAACAAGACACCCACTCTAAATTTTTTATATTCTATGAAAAACACAGTAATCGATTGAACCAAAATAGGAACTCAGCTATGGTTTGTTTATCAATAAAAACAAATAAAAAACGAGTTAATCTACAGGCTCGTTAAGCGACAATGAAAATTGAGTGATGATGAAATATATATATTTTGACAATAACATTGTCATTGATTTGAAAAACAATAGAAGTCAAAGTGTTATTGATGCTGTCGATAAGCTAAAAAAAGATGGGCATAGAATTATTTTTAGCCCCGCTCATCTAGAAGAAATTGCTAATACAGTGAAGCACCATGGACAAAGTGAAGAAAGTGCAGATGAGAAGGTTCTCTTCCTAAAAGAGTTAACTAAATCATACTGCTTTTTGCCTTACCCAAGGAAAACGCTAGTTTCGGTTAGAAATAATGGAATAAATACATATAAAGAAAATCCCAAGGACACCTATGAAAGGGTATTTTCAATGCATGATCGAAATATAATTGCAGAACAACACCAAGAAGAAAAGCTCTTGCGTGGTGAACAAGTGGAGGCTTCAGGGAGCATTAATAAAGTGGAAGCTAATAATTCAGATATTCAACTTACTTTAGAAAAATACCGGAAGGATCTGAATAAAATTGTTCGTAACCACCATCAAGCAATGAAACGAGACCCTGTATTTAAAAAGTTTGTTCCGAAACAGCGGATGACCGCCTCTATGCTACGTTTTGGCTATATTCGCTCTTATTTCCCGATATTTGAAATGGTTGTCGAGAAGCTAATGGAGCACCTTGAAAGCCAAAGGTACTTTCCAGATAAATCAGAGAAATTTATCGCAAGTTTACATGACACAAGCCATGCAATTTATGGTGCTTATGCTGATGTGTTCGTGACTAATGATGGTAATTTTGCTCGTAAAGTTAAAGCTGTATACGAATGGCTAGGGGTTGAAACCAGAGTTATGACCCGAAAAGAGTTCTTGGAGTTTAATGTCGCCTAACAAGCACATGTTGCGAAAATAAACAAGACATATATGGACGCTCCCTTGAAGTCAAGACGAGTTAATGTATAAACATCAAAATTGATGCCTTTATTTTATTATCATGTATCTCATATCACAGTAATGATGCGTCACAAGCTTGCTTAAAAGCAAAGGTACTGACATATATTCGAGCTATGGTGTCATGGTTATCATGCGCCATGCTCCTAATGAGCTTCGTACCAAGGGACCTAAAAAATATTCACCCAAGCGAGATTAAATCTCGTGTCTTTATCTGGTTAACCTTGGTTAGCGTGCGCTTTTTGTTTCATTATAAGTGAAGTACATACAGGATAAGCGTATGTTACGACTTAAGTGCCCAAACACCCACTCAGGTTTTAAAACCTATGTCATAACCAGGCTGTCTTAAGTCGTAAACTCGGGTGTGATTGGCGTGTAAAATACGCATAATTAAGCATCCTTGTGTGTATTTTGCATAAACTGAGGTGAGTACAGGGTTTGCTTGGTCAGCAATGTCCACATCAGTCGCGCCAATCTGTGTGCGGTGGCAACCACAGAACAATAAACTAGACATCCACTCTAAATTTTGCAGTTTGTGAAACTAAGTACTAGGCTTTTTTTAGTGAAAAAAAAGCAGGGTGTCTTATGGCAATCGCAAGAAAGCGTCAAGTAAGTTTGGTTGATACAAAGTACTACCACTGTATATCACGTTGCGTACGCCGTGCTTTTTTGTGCGGTGAAGACCATTTTACTGGTCAATCTTACGAGCACCGCAGAGGGTGGGTTGAAGACAAACTGCTTGAGTTAGCTAAGATATTTTGTATTGACGTATGTGGTTATGCTGTTATGAGTAACCACACCCATTTAGTCCTGTATGTTGATGATAAAAAAGCGAATCGGCTGAATGATAAAGCGATTGTTATTCGCTGGCACAAGCTGTGCAAAGGCACCGTACTTACGCAAAAGTACATACAAGGTGAAAAGCTAAGTAAAGCTGAACTTATCTTCTTTAATCAAACGGTAAAGGAATATCGAGAGCGCTTATCAAGTATTAGTTGGTTTATGCGGGTGTTAAATGAAGACATTGCGCGCAGGGCAAATAAAGAAGATAACTGCACTGGCAGGTTTTGGGAGGGACGATTTAGTTCACAAGCATTATTAGATGAAGCCGCATTGGCGGCCTGCATGGCGTATGTAGACTTAAACCCCATCAGAGCCAAAATGGCTAATACCCCAGAAGAATCAGAGCATACTAGCAGCAACAAATTAACAAGACACCCACTCTAAATTTTGCACTTTGTGAAACTAAGTACTAGGCTTTTTTTAGTGCAAAAAAAGCAGGGTGTCTTATGGCAATCGCAAGAAAGCGTCAAGTAAGTTTGGTTGATACAAAGTACTACCACTGTATATCACGTTGCGTACGCCGTGCTTTTTTGGAAATTAACAAGACACCCACTCTAAATTTTAGAAATTAACAAGACACCCACTCTAAATTTTGCACTTTGTGAAACTAAGTACTAGGCTTTTTTTAGTGCAAAAAAAGCAGGGTGTCTTATGGCAATCGCAAGAAAGCGTCAAGTAAGTTTGGTTGATACAAAGTACTACCACTGTATATCACGTTGCGTACGCCGTGCTTTTTTGGAAATTAACAAGACACCCACTCTAAATTTTAGAAATTAACAAGACACCCACTCTAAATTTTGCACTTTGTGAAACTAAGTACTAGGCTTTTTTTAGTGCAAAAAAAGCAGGGTGTCTTATGGCAATCGCAAGAAAGCGTCAAGTAAGTTTGGTTGATACAAAGTACTACCACTGTATATCACGTTGCGTACGCCGTGCTTTTTTGGAAATTAACAAGACACCCACTCTAAATTTTAGAAATTAACAAGACACCCACTCTAAATTTTGCACTTTGTGAAACTAAGTACTAGGCTTTTTTTAGTGCAAAAAAAGCAGGGTGTCTTATGGCAATCGCAAGAAAGCGTCAAGTAAGTTTGGTTGATACAAAGTACTACCACTGTATATCACGTTGCGTACGCCGTGCTTTTTTGTGCGGTGAAGACCACTTAGCAATAAACTAGACATATATGGACGCTCCCTTGAAGTCAAGACGAGCTAATGTATAAACATCAAAATTGATGCCTTTATTTTATTATCATGTATTTCATATCACAGTAATGATGCGTCACAAGCTTGCTGAAAAGCAAAGGTACTGACATATATTCGAGCTATGGTGTCATGGTTATCATGCGCCATGCTCCTAATGAGCTTCGTACCAAGGGACCTAAAAAATATTCACCCAAGCGAGATTAAATCTCGTGTCTTTATCTGGTTAACCTTGGTTAGCGTGCGCTTTTTGTTTCATTATAAGTGAAGTACATACAGGATAAGCGTATGTTACGACTTAAGTGCCCAAACACCCACTCAGGTTTTAAAACCTATGTCATAACCAGGCTGTCTTAAGTCGTAAACTCGGGTGTGATTGGTGTGTAAAATACGCATAATTAAGAATTCTCCTGTGTAAATTAACAAGACACCCACTCTAAATTTTGCACTTTGTGAAACTAAGTACTAGGCTTTTTTTAGTGCAAAAAAAAGCAGGGTGTCTTATGGCAATCGCAAGAAAGCGTCAAGTAAGTTTGGTTGATACAAAGTACTACCACTGTATATCACGTTGCGTACGCCGTGCTTTTTTGTGCGGTGAAGACCATTTTACTGGTCAATCTTACGAGCACCGCAGAGGGTGGGTTGAAGACAAACTACTTGAGTTAGCTAAGATATTTTGTATTGACGTCTGTGCTTATGCTGTTATGAGTAACCACACCCATTTAGTCCTGTATGTTGATGATAAAAAAGCGAATCGGCTGAATGATAAAGCGATTGTTATTCGCTGGCACAAGCTGTGCAAAGGCACCGTACTTACGCAAAAGTACATACAAGGTGAAAAGCTAAGTAAAGCTGAACTTATCTTTTTTAATCAAACGGTAAAGGAATATCGAGAGCGCTTATCAAGTATTAGTTGGTTTATGCGGGTGTTAAATGAAGACATTGCGCGCAGGGAAAATAAAGAAGATAACTGCACTGGCAGGTTTTGGGAGGGACGATTTAGTTCACAAGCATTATTAGATGAAGCCGCATTGGCGGCCTGCATGGCGTATGTAGACTTAAACCCCATCAGAGCCAAAATGGCTAATACCCCAGAAGAATCAGAGCATACTAGCATCAAACAACGCATAACATATGCAAAGGATGGCAAACAACCAAAACAACTGCAGCGCTTTGCAGGCATGCCACGTCAAATAATGCCAAAAGGGCTACCCTTTGAGCTTAAATCGTACCTTGAACTTGTTGAGCTAACAGGACGTTGTATACGGGAAGATAAGCGAGGGTATATTGAGAGTACACACTTGCCTTTACTCGAAAGGGTGAATATATCTCCAGAAAACTGGTTAAAGCTTACAACCCAATTTACGCGCGTATTTCATGGCGCAGTGGGCAGGCCAGCCTCACAAGAAGGTTATTGTGAAAACTTAAACCGAAAGCGGCGAGCGAATATCAGTAACTGCGAAAAGCTACTGGCATAAAACTTAAACTACTCAGTAAAACTATTCAGTAATAAATCACAACTGCACCATGCAGCCATTTTCATGCGTGTAACTTAGGTTTAAGAGTGATAATGGATTATTTTATGGGTGAAATAAAAATAACCCAATAGTAAAAGATAAATTTTTAGCTGAAAAAGTAAATTTAATAGCACAGTTTTATTTGTTCAATTAGAGTGGCTGTCTAATTTAGTTTTTTGTAATACGCTCGTTTATAACAATGGGGAGGTTATTAAAACCAGGCACCCAATGAAGTGCTAATGCCAATGAGGTAATTATAAAAACAGCACTTAAAATGGTGCGTATTATTGCCCGCTTTGTATGCAGCGCACAGTAGTATAAAACAACGTAAAGCCCGGTTAACAGCAGGGCATATAAATTTATATAACCTTGAAAATATGCACTTACAACACTTAAAGCTAGTAAGTAGTGCCAAAGGGGTTGCCGCATTATTGATATTTTGCAGTACGGAAAAACACATATAATTGATAGCGCTAATAAATAAAAGGTCATTGTTTTTTATTGCTCTGTTTTATTTAGCAACTAATCTAACAGATTCGACCTCTCAGTATTTTTTTTCTGGTAATATAGATAGGTTATAAGCAGTTTAAGCAGTGAACAAACTATGTTAAGTCCTTTTTTTCAGCAGCATGCTGATTATGTTTCTATCTCTCGTGAGCAAGGTTGTCGATTCGCTAAATGCGTTGCTGACGATTACAATCCACTTCACGACAAAGATGCCAAAAAGTTTTGCGCGCCAGGAGACTTACTTTTTTCATTGGTACTAGACCGCTACGGTATTAGTGAACAAATGGAATTTACTTTTGCCGGTATGGTTGATGAAAACACCAAACTTAACTTCCCTGAAGGGGCTGATGAGTTTGATGTAACCAATGGCGAAAAAGTTATTTTAAAGGTAAAGCGCAGCGGTAAAACCAGCCAATGCCCAGCACTAACTAATAGTCTTATAAAAAATTATGTTGAGTTTTCTGGTACTACTTTTCCGCATGTAATTATTCCATTAATGGGCAAGCAAGAGGTAATGATAAACCCTGCTCGTCCGATGGTAATTTACGAATCAATGCTTATCAATCTTGATAATCTTGATATTACAGAACCAGAACTTGAGTTTGCAGAGCCTAGTTTTGAGTATGCCGGTAAGCGCGGGAAAATTACACTACGTTTTAACCTGTTAGAAAACGGCGTTAAAGTGGGTAGTGGTGAAAAGCATATGGTAGTTTCGGGTATACGCGAATACTGCCAAGCAACAGTTGACGATTTAATAGCGTTTTACAACGAGCGTAAAGCGACACTAAAGCCAGCTTAAAGCTACAGCAAACTATAAAAGGCGCTAAATACAGCTGTTATTTAGCGCCTTTTTTATCGGTTTTAAGAGTACAGCTAGATTAGCCGAGGGATTGGATACTTTTCTGGATTGGTTAATTTACGCAGTACAGTAATATGCGTACAATAGCGCTCTTTGTTATTTTAAAGCTAAGCCTATGTCTGCCACTACGTTCTCATCACTTAATCTCGACCCGTTATTATTAACTGCGATTGAGCAAAATAATTACACTCAACCTACCGCAATTCAGATTAAAACCATTCCGCCTATTTTAGCCGGAAGTGATGTAATGGGCAGTGCACAAACAGGCACAGGTAAAACAGCTGCTTTTGTTTTACCGCTGTTACATAAGCTTTTAAATACACCTAAAAAAGATGAACCAGGCATTGCTCGTGTTGTAATTTTAACGCCAACACGAGAACTGGCTCAGCAAGTATTTGCAAGCTTTGAAAAGTACGCACAAGGCACCAATATAAATGGTGCTTTAGCTTATGGGGGCGCAAGTATTGGCCCACAAATAAAAGCCCTTAGAACGGCTCAAGTTATTGTGGCAACGCCTGGGCGTTTACTCGATCATATAGTTAAAGGCAGTGTGGTACTTTCAAGCGTAGATTCGTTAGTGTTTGATGAAGCCGACCGCATGCTTGATATGGGCTTTATTGACGAAATAAGACGCATATTGCGCCATATTCCTGGCGATCGCCAAACCTTACTATTTTCAGCTACGTTTGATGACAGTGTGTTTGAGCTCAGTAAAAAGTTACTAAAAAATCCAGAGCTAATTGAAGTTGATAAACGTAACTCAGCAGCCGTTGAAGTAGAACAAATTATTTATTCGGTAGATGAGGACCGCAAACGCGAGCTTGTTTCGCACATGATAGGCATGAAAAACTGGCGCCAAGTGCTTATTTTTACTCGCACAAAACAAATGGCTGATCAGCTCGCTAAAGAAATGTGTAAAGACGGTTTAAAAACCGAATCAATCCATGGCGACAAATCGCAAGGCGCACGCGACCGTGCTCTGCAAAACTTCAAAGAAGGTATTACACGCGTACTTGTTGCAACCGATGTAGCTGCGCGTGGTTTAGATATTTCTACACTTAGATACGTAATTAACTTTGAACTACCGTACATTGCTGAGGATTACGTCCACCGTATTGGCCGTACAGGTCGTGCTGGTGAGCAAGGGCTCGCTATGTCGCTGGTAAGCCTTGACGAGCAATGGCTGCTTGAAGAAATAGAAGTACTACTCGATACGCGCTTAACACCGCAATGGTTAGAAGGCTACGAGCCTGATCCGAATAAAAAGCCAAAAGATAATCGTAAAAACACCAATAAGTCGCGAAAAGATCGCGATAAAAAGCGCATCACTGGTAAAAGAGAGCCAAGCAGACGCCGTAAGTAAAAGACGTTTGTAAGTTGAGTTTTTATCTTGGGCAATACATGTATTTTAAGTGCTAAATTATATTTAATCAGACCCAATAAGCGCATTGAATTAAATGTTATTCATAAAAAAGCAAGCCATTAGGCTTGCCAAGAAGGGTGTGAATTTGTTTTAGCCTTGGCTTTAAGCCCTAAGCTATTAGCTTTTCGGCTAGGTTTAATTCCATTGTTGCCTTTAATAAACGATATAAGTTAATTGACGCGTCAATTTCTTCTTTACGGTTTGTTAAGCTTTCAATATTTAATCCCAGCGGTACATCTAAATGCGCACAGCTTTTTATTATTAAGTCGAGGTTTTCGCGGCAAATACGCACTGATTCGCTTAGAGTATTGTCTGCATCAAGCATGCGCCATTTTGTAGCTTCTGGCACTGAAATACCCAACCATTGCATAAAGTCTAAGGTTTTTTCGCCGCCGCACGGGGTAAACGTTAATATAATACGTTGAGGTGTAATACCTTGTGCTTTACATGTACGCGCGTAGCTAGTAATTAGCTCTATAGTCGCTTGTGCGTCGTAAACAGCTTGCGATATAAAAAACTGACAACCTTGTGCCGTTTTTTTTATTAATCGTTCATGCTCATTTCGTTTGCTTGAATGGCGCTCAGCAATAGTAACGCCACCTAAAAAGAAATCATCTGATTGCTCAGCCAATGCTTTATATGCATCTGGCAGGCTTAGCTTAATATCGCCTACCGATGACGGGCTACCTACTAAAACTACATTTTGTAAATCGTAGTCGTTTTTAGTTTCACTTAACCAATCTTTAAATTCACCTACGCCACGCTGCGCCACACTTTTATAAGTAATTACATCTTGTGCAGATAAATTACGAATTAAATGGCTGTATTCACGCGGATCAACGGTTTGTTTAAACGCAAATGGGCGCGCTTGGTTTGTACGGCTGCTTTCGTCTTGAATGTCGTAAATTATTACGCCGTCGTATTCAATTTCGTGTAAGCGAGCTAATAGCTTTTCTGCAATGGTTTTTAATTGCGCTTTATCGGTGCCAATTTTAGGCGGCGTAGTACCAATAAGATAAACACCTTGTTTGGTGTCCTCTATTTTCTCTTTTAATGATAAAGCCATAATCCTCATTCCAGCCAAGTGCGTGTTGATGGATTTAATATAGCAGCCATTTAGACGTCTAGATAGATTTATTTAATGAAAGTTTTTCAACTTAGATGAAGAATATTCATACTGATAATTTAATAAACGGGCTGATTGACACAGTTGTTTACATAAAAAATGGGCTAAAGCTCTTATATTTACTCGCTTTAAGGCATAATCGAGAGTGAGTTAGTATTAAATTTGACAATAAATTTGCTCAATTTAAAAAGGGACAACAATGAAATTTAAATTATTAGCAACCAGCTTAGCGGTATCGCTGGCGTTAACCGGTTGCGCCATGCAGCAAAACCAAAGCACGCAAACAACAGCACAACAAGAACAAGTAAATAAAGCTGATGATCGTGTTTTTTCACAAGATTACTTAATTGAAGAACTAGAAAACGGCTTACGCGTAATGGTTGTTAAAACCGATTACCCCGATGTCGTGTCGCTGCAAATTCCGGTATCGGTTGGATCGCGTAACGAAGTTGAAGAGGGCAAAACAGGTTTTGCTCACTTTTTTGAACACATGATGTTTAAAGGCTCACAAAAATACCCTGAAGATGTGTATTCAGACATATTAAAAAATTCAGGTGTTGATAACCGCGCGTACACAACAAACGATTACACCAACTACTATTTAAACTTTTCAAAGCAGCATCTTGATAAAGTACTTGAGCTTGAAGCTGATATTTTTCAAAACTTAACCTACACCGAAGAGCAATTTAGAACCGAAGCACAAACGGTAAAAGGTGAGTACTTAAAAAACAACGCGAGCCCAGTTCGTAAATTATTAAGCGCTGTACGCGAAGAAGCGTTTGATAAGCACACGTATAAACACACCACTATGGGCTTTTTTAAAGACATAGAAGCGATGCCCGATCAAATGGCGTACGGTAAAGAGTTTTTTGCTAAATTTTATAAGCCTGAGTATGTATCGATTGTAATTGTGGGCGATGTAGAGCCAGAAGAAACAATGGCTATGGTTAAAAAGCATTGGGGCAGCTGGAAAAAAGGTAACTACGTTGCTGACATTAAGGCAGAGCCTGTGCAACAAGCACCAAAATATTTGCACCAGCAAGATGAAGCGCTACCAGGGCATTGGTTGCTTGTATCGTACAAAGGCGCTGCGTGGGAGCCTGCTAAAAAAGACAGGGCAGCACTTGATTTAATCTCACAGCTTTATTTTTCAAATAATTCAGATTTATATCAAGAGCTAGTGGTCGACAAACAAATTGCCAGCCAAATGTTTACCTATAACCCAGAGACTAAAGATCCGGGTTTATTACACGTATTTGTTAAAGTAGAAAACGCAGACGATTTAGCCACTGCGCGCGATGCCATTAACCGCACTTATGCAAAAGCACGCACAGAGCTTGTTGATGAGCAAAAGCTGAGTGATTTAAAATCAAACCTTAAATACAGCTTTATTAATGGTCTTGATTCATCGCAAGCGATTGCATCAACCCTTGCCAGTTACATGCATTTTGAGCGCGATCCTGAGGTTATAAACCAGCTGTATAAATCGGCAGATAACATTACCAGCGCAGATATTAAAGCCGTTGCTAATAAATACTTTACTGATAACGCCCGTACCACATTAACGATGTCGGCACTTGATAAAGCCCCAGGGTTTGAGCAAGAAGTTGATTTAAATGCGCTTACTGCAAAGCTTGAACAAGCACCAGCGACACCTGTATTTAAAGTGCTTGATAAAACCAATAGCTCGCCATTAATTGATGTTAACTTTTTATTCAATACCGGTGCGGCTGCCGACCCTCAAGGTAAAAAAGGCGTTGCTGCGTTAACTGCGGCTATGCTTGCACAAGGCGGTTCGCAGGCGACAAGCTATAAAGATATTCAAAAAGCACTTTATCCGCTAGCGGGTAGCTTTGGTTATCAAATAGATAAAGAAATGCTGTCGTTCCAAGGGCGTATTCATAAAGATAATGCGGTGCAGTGGTATGCACTTGTGAGCGATCAATTACTAAACCCAGGCTTTAGAGACGATGACTTTAAACGCCTCAAAAAAGAAATGATCGACGGTATTAAGTCAGGTTTGAAAGCATCTAACGATGAAGAGCTAGGTAAAGAAGTTCTATACAGTGCGCTTTACAAAAATCACCCTTACGAAAGCTACAACTATGGTGATATTTCGGATTTAGAAGCGCTGACCCTTGATGATATTAAAGCGTTTTATAACAGCGAGCTTACGCAATCTAAACTCACGGTTGGCTTAATTGGGGCTGTGCCTGCAAAACTTAAAGCTAAAATGATGAGCGATTTTGCAACGCTACCAAAAGGTGATCAAAGCCGTTTAAGTATTCCTGATGCACCAGTGCTTAAAGGTCATCATGCAACGATTGTAGAAAAATCGGCACAATCGACTGCGGTATCGTTTGGTTTTCCTATTGATACAATAAGAAGTAGCGAAGACTGGACAGCCCTTTGGCTTGTGCGTTCGTACTTCGGTGAGCACCGTAGTTCTAACAGCTTTTTATATGAGCGCATTCGTGAAACTCGCGGGATGAACTATGGCGATTACGCATACATTGAATACTTTCCACGTGGTATGTTTCAAACCAAGCCTGATGCAAACCTAGGGCGCTCTGAGCAAATATTTCAAGTGTGGTTACGCCCACTTCGCTCTAATAACGATGCGCACTTTGCAACACGTACCGCCTTGTTTGAGCTAGATAAGCTAATTAAAAATGGTATAAGCGAAGATGACTTTGAAGCAACGCGTAACTTTTTAATTAACTTTGTGCCGCAAATGGTTGCAAGTCAAAACCGCCAATTAGGTTACGCACTTGATAGCGAATTTTACAACACAGATAGCTTTGTAAGTTACGTAACTAACAAACTTAAAACGCTAAGCGTTGCTGATGTAAATCGCGTTATTAAAGAAAACTTACAAACAGACAATGTTCAATATGTGTTTATAACCGCAGACGGCGCTGATATGCAAAAACGTTTAGCGCCTGAGCAAACATCGCCAATGGTTTACAACACTAATAAACCTGCTGAGTTGGTTGCTGAGGATAAAGTGATTGCTGATTATAAATTAGCAATTCCTGCAAAAAATATTGAAGTGATGAAAGTCGATAAAGTATTTCAATAATTTAAGTGGTTTTTAAGCGTTAAAATAATGCTTCGGTGCTATAAGCACCGAGGCATTTTTATTATTTAATAATGAAACTTAATAAACAGTTATACCTAATAACCAGAACAAATAACTAAGGGATTAACACCTTAGTGGTTAAATCCGTTAGACTTGGGAAAAGGCTATTTTATATCAACTTAAGGCAGTGCAGTATTATGCGTCATGCAATTTGGCAACAGCTTCGCGACGAAGCTAACGATGTAGTAAAACGTGAACCATTATTAGCAAGTCATGTTTATTCATGCATTTTGAATCATGATTGTTTAGGTTCGGCATTGAGCTTTATTGTTGCTAATAAGTTGGCTGATGCGGTGGTATCTGCATTCACTATCCGCGAATTGTTCGACCAAGCATTTGTAAAATGTGACCGTATGCTCTCGTTTGTTGCTGAGGATATTAAAGCGGTAAAAGACCGCGACCCTGCATCAGAAACCTATCTTACGGTTATATTAAATCTAAAAGGTTTTCATGCTATTCAGGCGCACCGTTTGGCTAATTGCTTGTGGCAACAAAACCGCAAAGAGCTAGCGCGCTTTATTCAAAGCCGTAACTCTGAAGTGTTTGGGGTCGATATTCACCCAGCATGTAAAGTAGGTAAAGGCATTATGTTTGACCACGCAACTGGTATTGTTATTGGTGAAACAGCAGTAATTGAAGATAACGTATCAATTTTGCAATCTGTAACGCTTGGCGGTACGGGTAATGAGCAGGGCGATCGTCATCCTAAAATTAGAGCGGGCGTGTTAATTGGCGCCGGCGCTAAAGTACTTGGTAATATTGAAGTAGGTGAGGGCGCACGAATTGGTGCAGGCTCTGTTGTACTTAGCAATGTTCCACCACATACAACCGCTGTTGGCGTACCAGCTAAAATTATTGGTCGACCGGATTGTGAGTGTCCGGCACAAAGTATGAACCAAAACTTTTTGACTCAACAAGAGCCAGAAAACGCATCGCATACTAGCGCAATGCTGTAGCCTTAGGTAAAAATAATGTCTAATAAAAGTAACTCACTTTCAATGTTGCTAAGTTTTATTGCTGGTGTGGGGTTGGCTAGTAGTTACTTTTTGTTTTTTAATAAAATATCTAATGACGCATATCCTCAGTCAGAAAATACGCGTCAGAATGTTACTATTAAAGTCAGTAGCAATAATAAACTTAGTAGTCATGATGTTAGCAATGACTCAAACCTAAATAGCGCTTTAATTACGGCCAACCAAAATGCTACACGGCAATTTGTTGAACAAGAGTATACTCAGCAAATAAGTACGCTTACCGACGAACTTGCCGTTAAAACCAAGGAACTAAAGCGTGCCGAACAACAATTAAAGTCAACTCAGTTAGCGCAATTAGATGATGTTGATTTTTCTAAGCAACTTGATGAAAAATTTGATAATGAAAGTGAAAATACTCAGTGGAGTTATGAAATAGAAACGGCGCTTACCGATTTTTTAATTACCAGCAACTTGAGTAACTCAGCACAGTTAAGTGATTTGGAGTGCAAGCAAACACTGTGTAAATTTGTGATTGTTGCTGAGCAAAGTAATGAGCAAGGACATGCGCAGTGGCGTGAGCTTAACGATAAGCTAACAGCAATGCCCTGGTGGCAGCAATTTAAGCTAACTACATCAAGCTCTAACGACGAGAAAATAGAGTTTGTAGTAAGTATCAAAGAATAAGTATACGCACTTTATAATGTTTTTTAACAGCCTTAGCTATGTACTTGTGAGTGCACCACGCCGTCAACAAATTCTGTAATTAGCGTGTCGCCAGCTTTTACATCTCCTACCGATTTAACCACTTTGTTTTTCTCATTTTTTGTAATGCTGTAACCACGTGCTAATACGTTGAGTGGGCTTACTGAGTCTAATCTACTCGCTTGTAACGCCAAATTATTATTAGCTTGTTGCAATTGATGTTGTATAGCCTGATTAAGCCTTGCTTGTATTTGCGTAAGTTGATGGCTTGCTGTAGCGAGTTTTTTGTCGGGTGATTGGCGCATTAAGCGCGGCGTTAAGTTATTGAGTGTGCGTTCTTGCTGGTATAAACGATTACGCATAGCTTGTTGCAGTGCAATGCTTAGCTCATCTAAGCGTTGTGATTTTTGATTGAGCTGATTACGCGGATGACACAAATTAAGACGATGCTGTAACTGCGTTGCTAGTGCGCGTTTGTCGGCAATACCGTGCTTAAACGCGTTAGATAAACGATTAACTAATTGCGTTACCTTATTGTGTAACTCTTGCGTATTTGGGCTTACAAGCTCAGCTGCGGCTGATGGAGTCGCTGCACGAACATCAGCAACGTAATCGCTAATAGTGGTATCTATTTCGTGGCCTACCGCACTTACTATCGGTAATTCACTTTTGAAAATAGCGCGGGCGAGCTGTTCGTGATTAAAACACCATAAATCTTCAAGTGATCCGCCGCCTCGCCCTAAAATAAGTACGTCTACTTCATCACGAGTGTTGGCTAATTCAATTTGGTTAATTAAATGCACGTGCGCTTCTTTGCCTTGTACCATAGCAGGGTAAATAATGACTTCTAGCTGCGGTGCACGGCGTTTGAGCACCGTTAAAATATCTTTTATAGCAGCGCCGGTTGCTGAGGTAATAACACCAATGCGATTAATATTTTGGGGTAATGGCTGTTTGTGAGCAGAGCTAAATAATCCTTCGGCGGCTAAACGCATTTTAAGCGCATCAAATTCTTGTTTTAGCTGACCTTCGCCTGCGGGTTCCATATGCTCAACAATAAGCTGGTAGTCACCGCGAGGTTCATAAAGCGATACACGCGCTTTTACTGTAACTTGTGCGCCATTTACAGGGCGGTAGCTTTGGTTGCGATTATTGCCTCGCCACATTGCGGCTTTAATTTGTGCTTTATCGTCTTTTAACGAAAAGTACCAATGTCCAGATGCAGGGGTAATAAAGTTAGAAATTTCGCCCGTGAGCACTAAAGATGCAAAACCTTGCTCAAGGATTGTGCGAATTTCTCTATTAAGGCGTGAAACGGTGTAAACCGCCTGCGAAGGCTTCGAAAACATAAAAAACAACCTAAAACTATTTATTGCACTACTTTATCATAAATATTTGCGAAATATTATTTACTCATGCCAACAACGCTGTTAAAATTTGGCCGCAATTCCTTATCTTAGATCCACATGTGAGAAGTTGCCAAAATGCTTAGAATCGCTAAAGAAGCTCTTACCTTTGATGACGTACTTTTAGTACCTGGTCATTCTACTGTTTTGCCACACACGGCAAATATTTCAACTCGCTTAACGCGTGGTATCAAACTTAACTTGCCGCTTATTTCAGCATCTATGGATACTGTTACAGAAGCTCGTTTAGCTATTGCCCTTGCGCAAGAAGGTGGTCTTGGTTTTATTCATAAAAACATGACTATTGAAGAACAAGCGAAAAACGTACGTAAAGTTAAAACCTACGAAGCAGGTATTGTTTCATACCCTGTAACGGTTACTGCCGATTTAACAATTGCAGATGCAATTGAGCTTTCGCACGAAAAAGGTTTTTCAGGCTTTCCGGTTACCGATAGCAATAATGTGCTTGTAGGCATTGTTACTAGTCGTGATATGCGTTTTGAAACTAAGCTTGAACAGCCTGTTTCTACCGTTATGACTAAAAAAGAAAAGCTTGTTACCGTTAAAGAAGGCGCAGCACGCGAAGAAATTTTAGGCTTAATGCACGAACACCGCATTGAAAAAATCCTTGTTGTTGATGATGAATTTAAACTTAAAGGCATGATCACAGTAAAAGATTACCAAAAAGCCCAAGACAAACCTGACGCATGTAAAGACGACCAAGGTCGTTTACGTGTAGGTGCAGCTGTAAGTGTTGGTGCAGGTACTGATGAGCGTATTGCTGCATTAGTAGAAGCGGGTATTGATGTTTTACTTATCGATACATCGCATGGTCACTCTCAAGGTGTTATTGACCGTGTTACTAAAACACGTAAAGAGTACCCAGACTTACAAATTATTGCAGGCAACATAGCAACAGCTGAAGGTGCGATTGCACTTGCTGATGCGGGTGCCGACGCAGTTAAAGTAGGTATCGGCCCAGGCTCTATCTGTACTACACGTATTGTTACCGGTTGTGGCGTTCCACAAATTACCGCTATTTCAGATGCTGTTGAAGGCTTAAAAGGTCGCGACATTCCTGTTATTGCTGATGGTGGCATTCGTTTTTCTGGTGATATTGTTAAAGCACTTGTTGCTGGTGCATCGTGTGTAATGGTGGGTTCACTGCTTGCTGGTACTGAAGAAGCACCAGGTGAAGTTGAATTATACCAAGGCCGTTATTACAAATCTTACCGTGGTATGGGCTCATTAGGCGCGATGGATCAAAAAGAAGGTTCATCAGATCGTTACTTCCAAAAATCAAACGAAGCAGACAAGTTAGTACCTGAAGGTATTGAAGGTCGCGTAGCTTACAAAGGTCCTATTGCAACGATTATTCATCAGCAAGTGGGCGGCCTACGAAGCGCTATGGGCTTAACGGGTTGTGCAACAATTGAAGAGCTAAATACAAAACCACAATTTGTACGTGTTACTTCAGCAGGTATGGGTGAGTCGCACGTTCATGATGTGCAAATCACTAAAGAAGCACCAAATTACCGCTTAGGTTAAGCAGCGTAATTAATTTAATATACTGGGCTTGCTTTGCAAGCCCTCTTTTTAGTCGTTTATATAAATACCAATTGCATTAATAAAGTGGTCAATTATTGCGACAGATAAATGGCTCAATAACGAGGCAAAAATTTCGATTTTTAGTTTCTTCTAAATAAGAAGTTTTTAACGTGGTTAGAGAGTTATTTAGCCTGCAAGAATTAGTAATGTTTAATAAAATTGGTATTCAAAGCGGCATTTAGCATCAGACTTTACGAGATACTCCATGAGCAAAGATATTCACGATTCACGAATTCTCATTTTAGACTTTGGTTCACAATACACTCAATTAATCGCCCGCCGTGTGCGTGAAATTGGTGTTTACTGTGAACTTTGGGCATGGGATGTGACTGAAGAGCAAATCCGCGAGTTCAACCCACAAGGTATTATTCTTTCTGGTGGTCCAGAATCAACAACACTTGAAAACAGCCCGCGCGCTCCTGAGTATGTATTTAATGCAGGCGTGCCTGTGCTAGGTATTTGCTACGGTATGCAAACAATGGCAGCTCAACTTGGCGGAAGTGTACACAGCTCGGATAAAAAAGAGTTTGGTTACGCACAAGTAGAAAAAGTAGGCAACTGTGCATTATTTGATGCAATTGAAGACAGCATTACCGATGGCGGCAACGGCATACTCGACGTATGGATGAGTCATGGCGACAAAGTAATGGATATTCCAGCTGGTTTTGCAACAACAGCTAAAACATCTACTTGTCCACATGCTGCAATGTCTAACGAAGAAAAACGTTTTTATGGCGTACAGTTTCACCCAGAAGTAACGCACACGCATCAAGGTCAGCGCTTATTAGAGCGTTTTGCTATTGATATTTGTGGCTGTGAAAAACTGTGGACTGCTGCAAAAATTATCGATGATGCTATCGAGCGTATTAAAGAAACAGTTGGCGATGACGAAGTTATTTTAGGCCTCTCTGGTGGTGTTGATTCATCGGTTGTGGCTATGCTTATTCACCGTGCAATTGGCGAAAGACTAACATGTGTATTTGTTGATAATGGTTTACTTCGTTTAAACGAAGGCCAACAAGTAATGGACATGTTTGGTAATAAATTTGGCTTAAACATTGTTAAAGTTGAAGCTGAAGAGCAGTTTTTAAATGATCTAGCGGGTAAGTCAGACCCAGAAGATAAACGTAAAGCCATTGGTCACACGTTTATTAATGTATTTGATGAGCAAGCCAAAAAGCTTAAAAATGCAAAATGGTTAGCGCAAGGTACAATTTACCCTGATGTAATTGAATCAGCGGCATCTGCAACTGGTAAAGCGCATGTTATTAAATCTCACCACAATGTGGGCGGATTACCAGATGACATGAAAATGGGCCTTGTTGAGCCATTACGTGAATTATTCAAAGATGAAGTACGTAAAATTGGCCTAGAGCTAGGTTTACCGTACGATATGCTTTACCGTCATCCTTTCCCTGGACCAGGTTTAGGTGTGCGTGTACTTGGCGAAATCAAAAAAGAATACTGTGATTTATTACGCCGCGCTGATGCGATTTTCATCGAAGAGCTTCACAAAGCTGAGCTTTACCATAAAGTAAGCCAAGCGTTTACTGTATTCTTACCTGTTAAATCGGTAGGGGTTATGGGTGATGCACGTAAGTACGATTGGGTTGTATCACTTCGTTGTGTGGAAACAATCGACTTTATGACAGCGCGCTGGTCACATTTACCTTATGAGTTTTTAGGTGTGGTTTCAAACCGTATCATTAATGAAATAGATGGTATTTCTCGTGTTGTTTACGATATTTCAGGTAAACCACCTGCAACTATCGAATGGGAATAATTAATTTTAGTTTTAATTAACTAATTTTAAGTGATTAAAAAACGGCGGATTAGCATGCTAATTCGTCGTTTTGTTTATTTAAAAAGCAGTTAAACTAAAAGAGTGATTTTTCTCTTTACCTTTGGCGAAACTTCTCTATAATTCGTCGTCATTGCAGGGGCGTAGTTCCAATTGGTAGAACAGCGGTCTCCAAAACCGATGGTTGGGAGTTCGAATCTCTCCGCCCCTGCCATTTCTTCTTTACATCGTTTTTATTACTTCTTATATTGTTCAAATGTCTAATCTACTGAGTTGTTATGCATCCACGTTACGCAGCTATTTTTGATATAGAAAATCTTGAACTCAATCAGCATTATTGTCCAAAAATAAATGATCAAGCTAATACTTTATCGCAAAGCACGATAGCTAGTTCTTTAACGCTAAATGAGCAACTACTTGCAGACATTAAACTCAGTGCAGAGCCTATTATTATAAATAGCGTTGTACAGGGCAGTGAGATGCAATTAAACGACAATAAGCTTACATTGCCAACCCCACAGCTCAACGCCTCTGAGAAGCGTGCTTTATGGGCTTTAATGAGTGAACACCTTGATAAACTTTAAATCAGTAGATGAAACTGCAATACCTCAATTAATGGCCATCGAAACAGCGTGTCATAGTCATCCGTGGACTTTAAATACAATGGGTTCATGTATAGGTGGGCGCTATTTTAATGTTGCCGCATTTGATGAGGCGAGCATGATTGGTTTTTATATTGGTGAAAAAGCAGGGCCTGATTTTACACTTATGGATATTTGTGTAACACCAAGTCACCAGGGTAAGGGTATTGCAAGGCAGTTGTTAGCGCAGTTTATTGAATATGGTGAGCAGCAAAATGCTGAAAACCTCTTTTTAGAAGTACGCGAATCAAATACGCGTGCTATTGCTCTGTACGAGCGCGCAGGCTTTGCTGAAATGTCAGTGCGTAAAAACTACTACCCAAGTGATAACCCTGCTAAAAATGGCTTTGAAGACGCTATTTTAATGGGTATGGCGCTAGGTTTAAACTTTTCATAATTAAAGTCGGTAATTGGCATTTAAAATACAGAGCTGCTAAAAACAGAGTAATTGCACCGCTATGCAAGTTAACTTTTAGCTTACTTTGTCGCTAATTGCTTGCTCAATTGCTGCTATTAAATCATTTACCAGCTCGTCTCTTGGCACTTTATTGTTACTTTTTAAGTTCTCTTCAAGTGCCGCAGCGCTTTGATAAATTTTATCAAAGTTAAAGCACCCAGAACTACCTTTAATATTGTGCGCTATGCCTCTTAATGCTTCCCAATCATCACGATTGTGCAGAGCTTTAACTTCTTTTAAATATGTAGGTAAGTTAGCTAAATAATTATCAGCAATTTGCTGAAACTTTTCGCTATTTAATAAGCTATCCCATTTATTTTGATTATCTTTTTCAAGGTGCAGGTAGCTTACGAGTACATTTTCAAGAGCATCTTTATCAATGGGTTTAGCAAGTGCTTTGTCGCAACCCGCTTCTAGATAAGTCCCTATATCATGGTTCATTACATTGGCAGTAAGAGCAATGATAGGGCCATCGTAGGCTGCATGACGAAGCATTTTAGTCGCTTCTAACCCACCCATTACAGGCATTTGCATATCCATAATAATAAGTTGGTAGTCGTTTACGAGCGCCATTTCTACAGCTTGTGCGCCATTACTGGCAATATCGGGTTCAAGACCCCAGGTTTGCAGTAATAATTTAATTAATAGTTGGTTATCTGGGTTATCCTCGGCAACTAATATATTGGCGTCGAAGCTATTAGTCGCAAACGATAATAGAGGGTCTTTCTCTGGTATTAACTGGCTGTCTTGCGTTAAGAATTCAAGCATGGGTTGATCATCAGATAACTGACACGCTACCCTAATTGTAACGCGGCTACCAACACCCACTTCACTTTCAAGATTTACATCACCACCAAGTAACAGTGCTAAGTTTTTAGAAATACACAACCCTAGACCTGTACCACCAAAACGACGCGTGGTAGTGGCGTCGGCTTGTTCAAACGGTTTAAATACACGCTCTATTTGATGCTCAGACATACCAATGCCGGTATCTTTAATTACAAATTCAAGCCTTTGACTCGCTTCTAAATAATGCACACAAATAGTTACACTGCCATTTTCGGTAAATTTAACAGCGTTGTTAGCAATGTTTATAAGTATTTGTTTTAAGCGGGTCACATCACTATAAATGCTGCGAGGTAGCGGTAGTTGGTAGTCGATATTAAGGGTTAATTTTTTTTCTTGTGCCAGTGGTCGAATAATTGATTCAATGTCGTGCACAAGCTGTACTACGTTTAATACTGATAAATCAACTGCTAGCTTTTCAGCTTCAATTTTAGATAAATCGAGTATGTTATTTATTAATTCTAATAAGTGTTTTGAATTACGTAAAATAGTGCTGAGATGTTGTTTGTCGTTAGCTACTTTATCGTTGTGAAGCAACTGTTCTGTAAAGCCCATAATAGCCGTGAGCGGCGTACGTATTTCGTGGCTCATATTTGCTAAAAAGCGACTCTTGAGCTGATTAGCTTGCTCGGCTTGGCCAATTGCAAGTTCTAGTTGGCTGTTCATGGCTTCAAGTGCTCTAGTACGACTTTCTACTTTGTCTTCAAGATGGTGCTTATACTCTTCAAGCTGTTGTTGATAGTGTCTTATTTGATTAACCATGTGATTAAAGTCGTTAAACAAAACCCCCATTTCATCGTTAGTATGTGCAGGCAAGTGCACCGACAAATCACCATCCCCCACACGGTGGCTTGCTGCACCTAGTAACTCAATTGGGTTAAGTAATAAATTACGTACTACTACAAAAATTAATATTGGTAGGGTTATCACCGAAATAATAACAATTAACCCAGTTATTAAACTTATCGCTTTACCTGATTGATAAAGCACACCTTTGGGAATGGTCGAAACGTAATAATATCCGCCGGGCATTTGTACGGCAAAAATCATTCGCTCTATTTTATCTATACTTGAAAGCTCAATAGTTGAAAGCATGCCGATATCGGCGAGGTCGTGTACTTGGTTAAGTTCATATTCGCTTATGTATTGGCCGCGCATATTGTAGTCAGAACTAAATAAAATTTTACCGTCTTTGGTTAACATTAAATTAAGCGTGTTGTTATATGGCGCTTCTAAAATACTGGAGTTAAGTATTGAAGGCTCTATATGTATTACAATAAAACCAAGTTGCTGTGGGCGTTTTAAATAGTAATCAACGCTATAAATTCGTTGAATAAAATACAAACTAGTAGTGCCATCCTCCTTTTGAATCATAAATTGCTGCTTACTTAAATTACTTTGCAATACTTGATTAAAAAATGGATAGCTTTTAGGTGCTGTTGTTAGGTTGTTAGAATAGTAGGCATCGCTTTTCCCACTTGTTGAAACTAGATTAATGCTAATTATATCTGGGTAGGCTTCACTATAACTGGCAAATACATCCATAAGCGCACCAAGTTTTCGGGTGTAATTCCCGTTGGCGCGAATGTCATTTGTTAAAAAATCGCTAAGTACTGGCGAGGTGGAAAGTAGTTTTGCTGTAGAGTGAAAAGAGTCGATATAGTTGAATATTTTTTGCTGTTGCTGTTCAACAAAACGGCTCATTATTAAATCAGCTTGTTTCTGTGTTGAATTAGTTACATTGGTGAGCGTAAAGCCACCTAAAAATAGTAAAGGTAGAATAACAAGGGGTGTTATATACCACAATAATCTAATACTTAACTTACTGGTTTTCATGACCAAACGACTTATCCTCCATGCAATCTATCAATAATATGCGTTACGACTTTATTACACAAGCTTACGGCGGTCTTGGTGGCTAAATTACAACCATTAACTGTATGGTATTTAACTCTATGTTGAGGTTTTTTTATGTCATTAAGTTATTTTAATTTAACAAGTTACAGACTTATAACAGATATTTAGTTGTTCTAAAAAGTTTACATACATTTACATCTTTTAAAGTCATTTTTTTAGAAATAAGTGGTATCACTTAAAATTGAATTATCTAATTTACTCTTAGTTACAAATACCAGTGGATTAACGCTGGGCTGTTATCTGGCCTACTAGGTTATGTTTTCGAGCAAGGCTTAATAATTATAATGGTGTGTAGAGATTTGGTGTATTGTGTACTGCTCCTACTATTTAGCTTATTACTTAATCTTTTTGTACCTCATTTACAGTTAGGCTTCCCAAAATCCATATTAATAAAAAAGATCAGCTAATAACTAACCATTGATTGTTTATAAGGCCAAGATCAGCGAAAATAGTCTTTAATTACGATTAACATAACGGATCGCATGTGAGGGGCCAATTTAGGGCTTTTCTGATGGTGTGTTGAGCTTTCGAGGTTACCTTATACCAACTATATTAAAATATGATCATTCAGCGTATTAAATAACTCACTAACTACGTTAAAAGTTATTCATAGAGAACAACTCCGTGTCATAATTTTGCCTTGTTATTGCACTGTTTTTTATCGTTATAATAGATCACTAATTTAATGCAATTGGTATTATTTAAGCCTTGAAAGCTCAGCATACTTAAAGTGGATAATATCCGTATACAAACTAAAAGAAATTTTTTAATGGCAGATCAAAATCTTCTGAGTGAAATTAATAAACGACGTACCTTTGCTATCATCTCTCATCCGGATGCTGGTAAAACAACTATTACCGAAAAAGTATTGTTATTCGGACAAGCTATTCAAAGAGCCGGCACTGTAAAAGGCCGTGGTTCTAACCAACATGCAAAGTCTGACTGGATGGAAATGGAAAAAGAGCGTGGCATATCAGTTACTACCTCTGTAATGCAGTTTCCGTATAAAGACGCTTTAGTTAACTTACTTGATACACCAGGGCACGAAGATTTCTCTGAAGATACTTACCGCACATTAACCGCAGTAGATTCGTGTTTAATGGTAATTGATGCAGCAAAAGGTGTAGAAGATCGTACCCGCAAGTTAATGGAAGTAACACGCCTGCGTACAACGCCAATCGTTACATTTATGAACAAATGTGACCGTGAAATTCGCGACCCAATGGAAGTGTTAGACGAAGTTGAAACAGAACTAAAAATTGCCTGTGCGCCTATTACTTGGCCAATTGGCTGTGGTAAGGATTTTAAAGGTGTTTACCATATCCACAATGACGAAGCTATTTTATACAAATCAGGTCAAGGTCATAAAATTCAAGAAGTTCGTACAATTAAAGGTCTTGATAACCCTGAGCTAGATATTGCGATTGGTGAAGATTTAGCTGCGCAATTACGTGATGAGCTTGAGCTTGTTATTGGCGCATCAAACGAATTTGATTTAGATCTGTTTTTAGCTGGTGAGCTTTCGCCTGTTTATTATGGTACTGCACTAGGTAACTTTGGTGTTGACCACGTTTTAGATGGTTTGACTAGATGGGCTCCAACGCCATTACCGCGCGAAACAGAAGACAGACTTATTGTTGCAACTGAAGAGAACTTTACCGGTTTCGTATTTAAAATTCAGGCCAACATGGACCCGAAACACCGTGACCGTATTGCATTTATGCGTATTGTATCGGGTAAGTACAGCCAAGGCATGAAAATGAATCACGTGCGAATTGGCAAGCAAGTGAGCATTTCTGATGCGGTAACCTTTATGGCGGGCGACCGCGAGCGCGCGGCTGACGCTTACGCCGGCGACATTATTGGTTTGCACAACCACGGAACCATTCAAATTGGTGATACATTCACGCAAGGCGAAAAACTTAAATTTAGTGGTATCCCTAACTTCGCGCCTGAATTATTCCGCCGTATTCGTCTTCGCGATCCGCTTAAGCAAAAGCAATTATTAAAAGGCTTAGTACAGCTTTCTGAAGAAGGTGCTGTGCAGGTATTTAGACCGCTTATAAACAACGATTTAATTGTGGGCGCAGTAGGTGTACTTCAGTTTGATGTAGTTGTAGCGCGCTTAAAAGCCGAATATAACGTAGATGCTATTTACGAAGGTGTAAACGTAAATACAGCGCGTTGGGTAAGCAGCGGCGATGTGAAAAAGTTTGAAGACTTTAAGCGTAAGTGCGAAAGTAATTTAGCACTCGATGGTGGCGATAACTTAACTTACATTGCGCCGAGCCGTGTAAATCTTAATTTATCAGTAGAGCGTTACCCAGAAGTGACATTTAACCACACTCGCGAAAACTAGAATCGACTGACTACAGTTAACTGAAAGCCTGCTTTGGCGGGCTTACAAAGGTAAAAAATATGAATATTCGTACTATTTTAATCGAAAAAGCCATTGCCGCTATGGCGGGCGCAGGCTTACCTGAAGATACAAACCCAGCAGTAACACAAAGCACACGTCCACAATTTGGTGATTACCAAATTAATGCAGCAATGGGCGCGGCTAAAAAAATGAAAAGCAACCCACGTGAGCTTGCGCAAAAAATTATAGATAATCTTGATGTAAGCGATATTGCTCAAAAGACTGAAATTGCTGGCCCAGGTTTTATTAATATTCATTTAAAGCCTGAATTTTTAGCGCAAAGCGTTAAAGCAGCTAACAGTGATGCAAAACTTGCTGTAAACGAGCATGCTAACCCGCAAAAAGTAGTTGTTGACTATTCATCACCAAACCTTGCTAAAGAAATGCACGTAGGCCATTTACGTTCAACTATTATTGGTGACTCAATTGTGCGTGCGCTTGAATTTAGAGGCGACACGGTTGTACGTCAAAATCACATGGGTGATTGGGGCACGCAATTTGGTATGTTAATCGCGCATTTAGAAGATCAAATTAGCGAAGGTGTAGATTTAGATTCGGTAGCGCTTGCTGATTTAGAAACCTTTTATCGCGATGCTAAAAAACGCTTTGACGACGAAGAAGGCTTTGCAGATAAAGCACGTAATTACGTTGTTAAATTACAAGGCGGCGACGCGCACTGTGAAAAACTTTGGAAACTATTTATAGCAACCTCAGTTAAGCACTCTGAAGAAGTATACAAACGTTTAAATGTAACGCTTACTCAAGCCGATATTATGGCTGAAAGCGCATACAACGCAGAACTTAACGACATTATTAGCCTACTTAAAGATAAAAATATTGCAGTAGAGTCGCAAGGCGCGCAAGTTGTGTTTTTAGATGAGCTTGCCAACAAAGATGGTGAACCATCTGCGTTTATCGTACAAAAATCTGGCGGCGGGTTTTTATATGCAACAACAGATTTAGCGGCATGTGATTACCGTTCAAATAAATTAGGTGCTGATCGTATCTTAATTTTTGTAGATGCACGTCAAAATCTACACTTTAATCAAGTAGAGCTTACAGCGCGTAAAGCTGGTTTATTACGAGACGAAACAAGTTACGAGTTTTGCCCGTTTGGCACCATGATGGGCGCCGATAACAAACCATTTAAAACACGTACTGGCGGCACAGTAAAACTTGCTGACTTATTGGAAGAATCAATTAACCGTGCAGCTGCAAAACTAGCTGAACGTGAATCGGATTTAAGTGATAGCGATCGCAGCGAGATTGCACGTAAAGTAGGTATTGGCGCAGTTAAATACGCCGACCTTTCTAAGCACCGTACCAGCGATTACATTTTTAACTGGGACAGCATGCTAAGCTTTGAAGGCGCAACCGCTCCTTATTTACAATATGCTTATACACGTATACGCAGTATTTTCCGTAAGTCAGGCGTTGATGCAGCTACATTAAATTCAAATGTTGCAATTATTGAGCCTCAAGAAAAAGCACTAGCGCTTAAGCTACTACAGCTTGAAGAAGTACTTGATTTAATGATCAGCGAAGCAACACCGCACGTACTATGTGGTTACCTATATGAGCTAGCAAGCTTATACATGACATTTTACGAAGCCTGCCCAGTACTTAAAGAAGGCGTAGAGCCAAGCGTGCGCGATAGCCGATTAGTGTTGTGTAATTTGGTTTCTAAAACATTAGAAACGGGATTAGATTTGCTAGGCATCGAAGTTATGGAGCAAATGTAATCACCGTCGTATTTTAACCTAATACTGCGTTATCCAATCCGACTTACCCTAATCACATACAAACCGTATGCTCATAGGGATAAGCCGGATTGGACGCCTTGTCTTAGGCTAAACTACTTAGGTGAACCTTCTGCTGTGTGTAGTTCGCTTTAGCTGCGTTGGTAAAACTATTTAGCCTAAGTCACATACAAACCGTATGCTCCTTGGCATAAATAGTTTTACCGCCTTGCTAGCACTCCTACACTTGCAGATGTAATGTTTTACATTGTAGGTTGGGCTGAGTGAAACGAAACCCAACGATACACCTGAGACTCTATGTTTATTGCTATCGCATACACCTGAATCTTAATATTTGTTACTACTCAACATCTATTGTTTTAAGCTCGCTACTCTAAGCTCTTTTCTAAGGCTTTATTTAAAGGATTTGTTATGAAACTCGAAGATATCCGCCGTGAATACCTGCAAGACGCGTTAAGCGAAGATAACTTGCAAGATGATCCATTCAAGCAGTTTGAAACATGGCTTGAGCATGCAGTGGCAAGCAAACTACCCGATCCAACAGCAATGGTTGTAGCAACCGTTGACGAAACCGGTCAACCTTCACAGCGCATTGTGCTTTTAAAGCATTTGGATGATAACGGCTTTGTGTTTTTTACTAATACGGGCTCGCGTAAAGCGCAAGAGCTTAAAGGTAATAATAAAATATCGCTGCATTTTCCGTGGCACCACATGGAACGCCAAGTTATTGTGTATGGCGAGGCTAAACCATTGCCTACCTCTGCTGTGGCAAAGTACTTTTTATCTCGTCCTAAAGAAAGCCAATTAGCCGCGTGGGCGTCAGCGCAAAGTCGTCCGGTGTCATCACGTAAAGTACTCATGGAAACCTTCGCTAACATGAAAAACAAGTTTGCTAAAGGTGAAATTCCATTGCCTGACTTTTGGGGCGGATATTGTGTAGTACCTACTAAAATTGAGTTTTGGCAAGGCGGGGCGCATCGTTTGCATGACCGCTTTATATATCAGCGCCAAGCAGATAATAGCTGGCAAATTACACGCTTAAACCCTTAATAAATAGACGAGTAAGTAACCGTGCAATTTATTGACTCTCATTGCCACCTCGACTTTAGCGAGTTTGATTCGAATCGTGAATCACTCATAAACGAGTGTGTAGCAAAGGGAGTTAATCAGTTTGTTGTGCCGGGTATTACGCTTGCTCAATCGCATACTCTCATAAAATTTAAAGCAACCTACCCAAGTATAAAAATAGCCGCAGGGCTACATCCTTACTTTTTAGAGCAACATAAAGAATCGCACATAGAAGCGTTATTTGATTTTGCGACTGAAAATAAGCATCAGCTGGTTGCAATTGGAGAGTGCGGGCTTGATCGAAGTATTGAAAACCTTTCTAAACAAACTTATTTATTTGAACAGCAAATAAAGCTTTCTAACGAGCTTAACCTACCGCTTATTGTGCACCATAGACAAAGCCATGATTTAATTGCGCAATCGTTTAAACGGTGTAAGCCAAAAAATGGGGGAGTGATTCATGCATTTTCGGGATCAATCCAACAAGCGCAGTATTATATTAAACAAGGCTTTAAGCTTGGCGTAGGCGGTGTTATTACCTATGAACGTGCAGTTAAAACACGTGTTGTTATTGCTGCTATTGAGCCAGAGCACTTAGTGCTTGAAACCGATTCGCCCTCAATGCCGTTAAGCGGCTATCAGGGTGAAGTTAACACGCCATTACATATACCTGATGTGTTTAACGCATTATGTGATTTAAAGCCACATAGCGAAAGAGAGGCGCTTGCAAAACAGCTTTACGATTCTTGCTCAGATGTTTTTTGCATATAACGGTTTACTTGCCAGCGTTTTAACCCTCGGCCTAATTGCCACGTAAAAATACAAGCAATTACTAGCATTAATAGTACTTGCCGACCTAAATCGTGAAAATGATTGTGGCTTTTAGCTATCGCGGCGCGAGTTAAATAAGTAACCGACACAAAGCCTATAGGACGGTCATCATTGCTTATTACAGGCTCCATAAAAGGTGTTTTTAACTTACTTATACCAGGCGTTGAGTCGGAAAGTTGACCATCAATATGATACGACTGCCAATTATCGCTACTGGCTAATAAAATACCCTGTTGATCGTAAATGGTAGCTGAAAGGACAAATTCATCTTTACTTATATCGTTACAAATTGCATTTAGCCGTGGTTTGTTTTTTTCAATTAAAGGTGTTTTAGCATTTAAAGCCATAAATTGAGTGAGACTTTTTGCAGTGCTACCGGCGCTATCGTAAAGTAACTGGTGACTCTGAAAACTACTATTTACACCCACCCAGCTTAGTAATACAAAACAGCCAGCCGCAATTATTAAGCGAGCAAGTCGCTTTCTTTGAGATGGAGATATTGGATTTTTAAGATGGTTATTTTTCATAGTCACCGTTTATGCTACTGACAGCATTTTGATTTGATGTTACAACTATACCAACTATAACCTTAAACCCTACCTGATGGCGAATTTAGTGTTGAGAATACCAAGTTTGATATTTCAACTATCAGGAAAATAAAAATAAACACGGAGATCCCATGTCGCAAATCAACATGGCACAGCCAGCTGCTGAGCAACCATTACAACACTTAACTCTAAATAAATGGTTTAGCTATAGTGGTGGTATATTTACACCTCTCGATCATGTTCCTGAGAAAAAATTTGGGTTATTTAGTATCGCGTTTGCGGGGGATTTTGAAGAAAAGCATATCGCGAGCATTACTGATTTTTTAGCTACGCATAACCAAACAGTTAGTGCTATATGCCAATATCAACCAGATTTAGGATTAGCTCCAGCATTGTGTTTTTACGCGCAAAATTCCGATCAAGCTATAAATCCGTTAGTGCTACAAGAGTTCTCAAACACTTTAGATTGTCAATTAGTGCAAGTTGCTACGCCGCCTAATTTATATGAGCCTGGTTTGTTGGTCATGGATATGGATTCAACAGCTATTACTATTGAGTGCATAGACGAAATAGCACGCCTTGCGAATGTATACGATGAAGTAGCTTCAGTAACTGCGCTTGCAATGGCAGGTACACTTGATTTTAGTGAGAGTTTAAATCAGCGTGTGGCTAAGCTTGAAGGTATTGAAAAAAGCTTAATTGAAGAATTGAAAAGTACATTACCACTCATGCCTGGTATTAAGGTACTGTGCCAAATTTTAAAGCAACACAATTGGTATTTAGCAATAGCTTCTGGTGGTTTTATGCCTTTTGCAGAGCGCGTACAAGAGCTTATTAATTTAGATGAAGTACACGCTAATGTACTAGAATTTCAAGACGATAAGTTAACAGGTAAGGTACTGGGTACAATTGTAGATGCGCAGCAAAAAGCGGTTTTTTTAGAGTCACTTCAGCAAAAGCTAGGACTTGAAAAAACACAAACAGTAGCTATAGGTGATGGCGCAAACGATTTAGTAATGATGGCTCAAGCTGGTCTTGGAGTTGCTGTACATGGTAAGCCAAAAGTAGTTGAGCAAGCGCAAGCCGCTATTTGTGAGGGGTCACTATTGCAATTATTGTACATGCTGGCTATTCCGTTAGTAAAAGAGCCAACACCATAATACAAATAGAGTTAAACCGCTTAGCGCAAGCGGTTTAACCAGATTAGTTTACGGCGGCCCATTTGTTCAACTTGCTCTTTTTCAAGTTCTAAATGGCTTAAAGCTTCTTCTGTTATATCTACTATGTCACCCACGCCCGCAACTGCCCATAATGCCTCTTCTAAATCTTTTGCTTTATGCATTGCATATTGGCTTACGTATTTTAGCTCATTTGAAAGATAGTCAGTATCGGGGCGACCTGTGCGCGACATAAACAAACGCATAACGAAAATAAGTTCAGACTTTATACCATTTTTTATCTGTATAAAGCCTTTTTGGTAATCTTCACCGAATATACATTGGCTTGTAATTGCATCTTCAATGTTGCCTATGCGAGGGTTGAAGTTAAGAATAAGGGTGAATGGTAAAGGTATATCTTTTCGACTACGATCTTTTATATTTGGGGTAATAACGTTAAGAATATCTTCTTTACTTAATATACTTGATAAGTCTGTTTTATTGTTTAGTAAACCAAAATTCTGCAAAATTGTATGGAGTGGGCTTGCGTATAAGCCAAAACCTACAGCGCCAACCTTAAAATGAGCAGCTTCTCTATTTAGATATAAAGGAAATTGGCAAATACTTTTAGTAACCATATTCCTTAAAGCCGTAGAGATCCCTTCAACCTTAGGTTCTTCCTCAGACGCTTTTAACTTATCTTTGTTTTTTTCAATTAGTTGGGTGAAAAAATCAATTCCAATATGCTCGGAGTTTGCTTCCTTATTTGCTTTTAAATTTAATGTGACGAGCGTTTCCCCAACGGCCATAACTTCGTATTTTAACTCTTTTAGATTGTAGTTTTTTGTTATCTTTTGTAGCTCTGGGAATGAGAGTAACGCAATATCACCTTTGTTAAATGTGGTAGCTTTTTCGCACTCTAAATGCAAGCCCATTACTGAAAAATCTCGAGTATGACCGAGAATAGTCACTCCATTAATATTCATTTCTACAGACGTTCGGTGAAGGTAGCGTTTTTGTGAGCGTAAATTTATATACTCAAGGGCGACTGTATCTAAATGTGGAGGAGCTTTGTGTTTTGTATGTCCAAATAACTTTAGTTGGTTAACAAGTGACTTATCGTAATCGGTTCTTTGATAATTTTGTTTTTCTACGGTATTACCAATACTTGTTAAAATAACTAAATATTTAACGTTTTTTATAAGACCTTCAACGCGTGGGATCGGAGGGCTATTTAGTTTTGCAATGTTTGCGTTTACGCTATCTGGCAGTGATAAAGGAATATATGAATCAGCAGGGTGACTTGGCATAATTTGAATTTTAAAGCACTGCCAATTTTCTTTTTGGCTTCCTAGGCCTAAAAATAATTTTCTTAATTCAGCATTATTATTAAGTTCATTACGGGTCGCTGAATAATAATAAATTTTCCCATGTACAATATGGGTAAATGTATAAAGGTAATCTTCTTTTATAGCCGTAGGCTGAACAAGTATTTTTTTCACACGCTTGTGGTTTAGCACGCTGTACAAACGTGACACCTTTCTTTCATCAGTAAAGTAGCGTTGAATAAAAATGTTGTTTTCAGTAGTTAAATTAAGGCTAGGATAAAGTTGTTCATCTTTTTCACTTAAAAATACATATAGCGATGTTACACGTGGAATATAAAACTGTTCGTAACCTTTAGAAATCACAGCATCTAGTGTGTTATCTAGATTTACTTTATAGCGGCGTTTATTGCCATTGATAAAACTGTTTAAAAAGTTATCGAATACATCATTTTTTTCTATATAGGTACGCTTTAATCTAACATGATTGAATTCAGATGTTCTGTTCTCAATAGCAACAATTTCATACTGAATTCCATTTTTTAAACCTAATTCAAAATCTTGTTCAAGACCAACTAGACGCATTGCTATAAGTTGACCTTTTTTTATAATATGTTCTTTAGCGAGCTTTACTTTACAGCCGCTTAAAGAAATATCTGAGGTACTAGCGGATATATCTTTTTTATTATTATACTCAATTGTTACTTTTATTGAGTAATTCATCCGTTCTTCACAACGGCTTTCGTAAGAGGCAAATTTTACTACATTGATACTTAATAAGCTGTCTAGTGCTTGCTGCTGCTCTTTACTTTGAATATTACGGTTATGGTTTTTTGTATTTAGTACGGCTTCGTAAACCGCCAAAGTGTATCCACCATATTGCTTTAGTGCCTTTTCAAATGCTTCAATAGCTGCATCATCCATGAAGTGTTGCTTACCATCGTGCTCGTAGGATTTTACAGTCCCATTAACCGCGCCACGTAAGTCAATAGAGCGTTCCACTGGCTGAGATAAACGTGACATCTCCATTTTCATCAGAAATTGCTCAGGTTTAGTTAATTTCCCTGTTTTTGATTTGAAAATTAAGTCAAATTTAGTATTGCCTAAATATGTTTTTAACTCGTTCACGAGGTCTTCATGTTTGAGCATTATGTCATCAGTCATTTATAAAACTATCACCGTCTAATTGAAAAGTAGGTATACTGTTATGTCTCTTTATTAGAAATCCCATTAAATACTAAACTGTTATATCTTGTTAATATGATTAAGGTTATTTCAGTAAGGATCATTTAAAGTTTATTATTATGTGGTATATGCCATTTTGTTGGCAAGTTACTTTAAACTATTTCAAAGCAAAAAGTATGCCCTAAATTATCGCTAAAAAGAAACATCATTTGTATTTAATGATTGTGGCGTTAGATTTTTATGCAGGCAAGAGTTTGTTGCTAAATAAATGCTTGAAGTGGCAAAATAAGTTATTAACAGTAAATGTTTTTAAAATTAAAGAATCGTAGATAAGGTTATAAATGACTAAAGCGGCAAAAATAGAGTTTGTGTGTACCGAATGTGGCATGAACTACCCACGTTGGCAGGGTCAATGCCGCTGCGGTGCGTGGAACACATTAGCAGAATTTAAACCTTCAGCAGGGCAAAGTAAAAAAACATCAGTTCGAGCGAATGTAGGCGGTTATGCTGGCGGCGCTGGTGGTGGTTCTAAAAAAATCAATGATATTGCTACATCAGAGGCCGAAAAACAGCTAACTGAAATAGGCGAGCTCGATCGCGTGCTAAGCGGTGGTGTAACTACCGGTTCTGTTAATATAATTTCGGGTGACCCAGGTGCAGGTAAAACCACTCTATTATCTGATTTAGTAGCGAGAATGTCGCAACGTATGCCGTCACTTTACTGTACGGCAGAGGAGTCTTTATCGCAGTTTAAAAACAGGGTTAACCGTTTAAAATTAAACTATAACCCTGACGAGCTTTATTTACTCTCAGAAACGAGCGTTGAAACCATCATTGAAGAGCTCGAAAAAAATAAGATTAAGTTTGCTGTAATCGACTCTATTCAAGCAGTTGTAACCGAAACGGCAAATGGTAGCCCAGGCTCGCCTTCGCAAGTAAAAAGTGCCGCCCAAGCATTAACTCAATACTGTAAGCAAAACGATGTAACCATGTTCATTATTGCTCACGTAAATAAAAATAATGAAATAGCGGGCCCGCAAACGTTGGTACACATTGTAGATGCACTGCTACATATAGACACCAACGATGGGCAAATACGTACCCTTAGGGCAAATAAAAACCGCTTTGGCGATATTGATACAGTTGGCATTTTTAAAATGTGCGAACGCGGGATGTTAAGCGTTGATAATCCGAGCGAAATATTCTTATCGGGGTCTACAACTGATTCGCCAGGCTCTACAATTACCTGTATACGTAAAGGCAACCGTAACTTACTACTTGAGATTCAATGTTTAACTACCGAAACCGAGGCTGAGTTTCCGCAACGTGTGTGCGTTGGTTTAAACATGAATCGTATAAAAATGCTGACCGGTATATTACGCAAACACACTAAAACTAAAATATTTCACGATACTTTTTTTAATATTGTTGGCGGGCTAAGAATTGATGAAACAGAAACCTGTATCGATTTAGCATTGGTTACCGCGCTACTTAGCAGCTTAAATGAGTTTGTTGTACCGCGAACCACTTGTATTATGGGCGAGTTGAGTTTAAACGGTGATGTACGCCCAATCGATAGCGGTGTTCCGCGCGTTAAAGAAGCCGCTCAGCATGGTTTTACTGAAATATATATCCCATTTCGTAATTATCATAAATCAATGGAAGGGCTTGGCGCTAAAATTATCCCAGTAAAAACAGTGCACGAGTTACTTAGTTTGATTAATTAACACTTACGGGTGTTAATGTGTAATGTTACTCTTAATAAAACTCGGTTTACACAAAGAATAGAATAAGGAAATAACATGAAAAAGTTAGTAATAGTTGCAGCGATTGTAGCTGCGGGCGTTGGTGGCGTGAGCTATGCAAATTATGTAGCTACACAAGAAGTGCGTGCAGAAGTAGATAAGCAACTTGCTCTAGTAAGCGAGCAAACTGGCGCTACATTTAAATATGCTGGTTTATCGGCAAGTGTTATTTCAAAAAGCGTAGAAATAACAAACATGGAAGTAATAAGCCCTGAGGGCGACAATGTTGCTAATATTCAAAGCATTGAAATAACAGGTTACGAGCCAGATAAAATATCACCTCATACATCGTTTGATGTAAAAAGCTTTCAGTTTGATAAAAACTTTGTATCAAAATTACCTGCAGATACAAACGAAATGCTAGCGTCGGCAAGTTACGACTTACATTCATCACTTGATTACGATGAAGAGTCTGGCAATAGCGATGTAGTAGTTAAGCTTGATGCAAAAGACATTGTTAGTTTTAATATGGATATGGGCTTGGCTAATTCAAAAGCATTAATGGATGCTTCATTAGCGATTAGTAAAGCGCAGCAAGAAGCGGGTAACCAGCCACTTACTTATGAGCAAGAGTTACAGCAGCAAACACTTGTTATGCAAGCAATGAGTAAGTTAGAGCCGCGCAATGTTAGCTTTACCTTAAATAACCAAGGTAAGTTAAAAGACTTACTATCAAGTGAGCTTGAAAAGCAGGGCATGACGCTAGAGCAAATGCAAATGATGTTAGATCAGCAGTTGCAACAAGCGCCTGTTACTGAAGACATAGCTGAAGCTTTAACTAGCTTTGCTAAAGGTTTAAATTCATTCAGCGTATCTGCAAAGCTACCTGAAGGCAAAACCATGATGGAAATTAATCAACAAGTTATGATGCTAGTAGGGCAACCTGAAGAGCTAGTTAAGTTTATTAATTTAGAAGTTAAAGGTGATTAGGCCTTAGTTCTGTATTAATAAAGGCGCCAATTGGCGCCTTTATTATTTGTGTTGTTATAAGCAGTTAGTGGCTCTGATTGCTAAAGCAGTTTGCTTTTATTATGTCGGTGATTATTTGTTGTGATGGTTTTATTTTTTCCATCGCTAAAAACTCGTCAGGTTGATGCGCTTGGTTAATTGAGCCAGGGCCCATTACAATTGTTTCACAACCAAGTTGTTGTATAAAAGGAGCTTCAGTACAGTAATTTACCGCGACTGCTTTTTGTCCCGCTATTTTTTCAGCCATTTTTACTAAAGCACTGTCGGTGCTGCCACTAAATGCCGGAATGGGCTCGTGTAAATCAATAACACTCACTGCATTAGGGTATTGATCATTAATTTCTTTCATTGCATCGTGTACTAATGCTTGTAGTTCTTTAATGCTTAAACCCGGTAATGGGCGCATATCTATGTGCATTTCACAGCAACCACAAATTCTATTCGCGTTATCGCCACCATGAATATTACCCAAATTCAATGTAGGGTAAGGTATTTCGAAGTGTTCTATTGAATATTTATGCTTTAATTGCTCTTTTAAGATCATCAATTTTGTAATTACTTTATGCATAACTTCAATGGCGTTAAGGCCACGTTCGGGATCGGAGCTATGGCCAGAGCGACCAACTACTCTTATTGCTGTACTCATATGGCCCTTGTGCATAAATACTGGTGTCATATCAGTAGGTTCACCAATTATACAGCGCGCAGGTTTTAAATTGGGATGCTTACATATTTGTTGTGCACCAGCCATTGTTGTTTCTTCGTCGGCTGTGGCAAGTATTAAAATAGGCTGATTTTGCTGCTTTTCATCAAGCTCACTAATTGCTTGCAATACAAAGGCAAAAAAGCCTTTCATATCAATACTTCCTAATCCATACAATTTATTATCGAGTTCGGTAAGTTTAAACGGATTATGATTCCAACGACTGTCATCAAAAGGCACTGTATCGGTATGACCAGCTAGCATTAGTCCGCCATCACCTTCTCCGCGTTTCGCTAATAAATTATAGCGTCCCTTACCTCCTTCTAATTCTATAATTTCACACGTAAAACCGAGTGTTTCGCACCAACTGGCTAGGAGTTCGATTACATTTTTATTGCTCATACACAGGTTGTCTTCAATAGCACTAATAGAAGGGGCTGCAATCAATTGTTGGTACATGGAAATAAACGAAGGTAAAGGCATAAAAAAATCCAAAATAAGTATTCAATTTAATTGCATAACAATATAAAAGTATTTATGATGAATATCAATTCACTTTTTAAGCATAAATATATTGTAAGTAACGCCATGAAAAGAATGCGACGATAATCAAAATTCATTAATAAAAAAGACTTAATTAGCGTCTAAGCTAGTTTAAGCGAACATTATAGATAACTAGTAACTAATTTTAAGATAACGAGTAACAAATGAATGTAGTGATTATTGGCGCAAGCGGTTATAGCGGCGCAGAGTTAGCAAGTTTAGTTGCTAAGCATACAAACTTAACTTTAACAGGCTGTTATGTATCTGAGGGTAGCTTAGATAAAAATAAATTGCTAAGTGATTTATACCCAGAGCACCTTGGCTTACTAGACTGCCCTTTACTTCCTCTTAGCGTATCAGCTTTTGATGACATTCAAAGTGATGCTGATTACGTATGCTTATGTACCGATCACAAAGTAAGTGTTGATTTAGCGCCGCAATTTTTAGCTATGGGTAAAAAGGTATTTGATTTATCAGGTGGCTATCGCCTAGCAAGCAATGACGACTACGTTACTTACTATGGTTTTGAACATCAACATCCAGAGCTTTTAAATGAAGCCGCTTACGGTCTAGCTGAGTGGAACCATGATGCTATAGCTAACGCAAAACTAATAGCTGTTGCAGGTTGTTACCCAACTGCTGCGCTTAATGCACTTAAACCACTTAAACAAGCCGGCTTATTGAGCAGCGAAAGTATTATTATTAATGCAGTATCGGGTGTTACGGGTGCTGGGCGTAAAGCGAGTGTAGGTACTCACTTTTGTGAAGTATCGCTTACCCCTTATGGTTTGTTTAACCATCGCCACGGTCCTGAAATTGAACAACACCTTGGCCACAAAGTATTATTTACTCCACATTTAGGTAGCTTTGCGCGCGGTATTTTAGAAACTATTTATGTACAGCTTAAGCCAGGCGTTACCAAGGAAAACGTTACAGCGGCTTATCAAGTACTTGCTAACGAGCCATTAATTCGTTTGCTAGGCGATAAAATACCGTCAATTAAAGGTGTTGCTAAGCAACCATTTGTTGATATTGGTTGGCAGCAACAAGGCACACAGTTAATTGTAATGTCTGCTATTGATAACTTATTAAAAGGCGCTGCTGGACAAGCTTTGCAGTGTATTAATATTTCTATGAATTTAGATCACACTACCGGCTTAAAAGGAGCGTTTTAAGTGAGTAAAAAAACGTGGGTTATTAAACTCGGTGGTGCAGTACTTAATGCAGAAAATGCAGCAAAAGCATTATTTGATGTGCTAAGTGAGCAAAAAAATGATGAGTTTGTCATTGTGCATGGCGGTGGTTCTTTAGTAGATACATGGCTAAAGCAAGCGGGTTTTGCCAGTGCTAAACACCAAGGGTTACGTATTAGTCCCGCAGAGCAAATGCCTTATATAGTTGGCGCACTTGCAGGTTGCGCTAATAAACAATTAATGACACAGGCTATAAGCGCAGGGCATAAACCGGTTGGATTAAGCCTTTTTGAGGCAGGTGTTACTGCAACTCAAAAATTAAAAGCGCTTTGCCTAGTAGGTAAATGCACAAGTAACGACGATTCTATCATCAACGATTTACTTAAAATTAGACGTTTGCCAATTGTTAGCTCTATCGGCTTTGATGAACAAGGCTTGTGGTACAACGTAAATGCAGATGAAGCTGCAGCGGCTATTGCCAGTAATTTAAATGCAGAACTAATTTTTATGACGGATGTAGAAGCGGTACTTGACGCAAATAAACAACCGTTACATCAACTTGACACAAAACACATTGATACTTTAATTACAGATGGAGTAATTGTGGGCGGGATGGAGGTCAAAGTTAAGACCAGCCTTCACGCTGCCCAACATTTACGACGCGGTGTGTATATTTCCAGCTGGCAAAAGCCAGAAAATTTAACTGCTCTGCTGCAAGGTGAGCATGTCGGAACAAAGATTACACCATAGGTTTATTATGTTTGAGAATTTTTTAACGGGTTTAGAATTAGACCAAGAAGGCGCACTTAATTTATTAAAGTTAGCGCAAGATATAAAAGCAAAGCCAGAAAAATACAGCCAAGTATTATCGGGTAAATCAATCGTAACATTGTTTGAAAAGCAAAGTTTACGTACACGTTTATCGTTTGATATAGGTATTAATCGCCTTGGTGGTCATGCTGTTTATTTAGATCAGCAAAATGGCGCTATGGGTGCACGTGAATCAATTAAAGATTTTGCACTTAATATCTCTACTTGGGCCGACGGTATTGTGGCGCGTGTAAATCAGCACAGCACATTAACCACGTTAGGTGAATATTCATCGGTACCTGTGGTAAATAGCTTGTGTGACTTGTACCACCCTTGCCAAGCACTTGCTGACTTTTTAACGCTTCAAGAAGTACATGGCGATGTAAGTGAGCTTAAAGTAGCTTACTTAGGTGAGGGCAATAACGTAACTCATTCATTGATGTTACTTGCCGCAACGCTAGGTACTGACTTTGTTGCTGTAACACCAAAAGGGTGTTCGCCAGATTCACAAATACTAAAAAAAGCAGAGCAAATTGCAGCAATGAATGGCGCATCAGTCATGGTGAGCGATAGAGTTGAAGCTGCAGTTGGTGCAAACGTTGTATACGCAGATACATGGGTATCAATGGGTGATACAACGCCGCTTGAGCAAGTAAAAGAAAAATACATGCCTTATCAATTAAATCAGGCATTGCTAGATCAAACAGGTGCGACTACGGTATTACATTGCCAACCGGCACACCGTGAATTTGAAATTACCTCTGAGGTAATGGATGGTCCAGCATCAAAAATTATTCAACAAGCAGAGAATCGCATGCATGCGCAAAATGCTTTGCTAGTTACATTACTAAATCCAAATTTTGTTAAGGAACACCTATGAGTTCAATTAAAAAAGTTGTTTTAGCCTATTCTGGTGGTCTTGATACGTCGGCTATCGTGCCATGGTTAAAAGAAAACTACGGTTGTGAAGTAATCGCGTTTGTTGCCGATGTAGGTCAAGGCGCTGAAGAACTTGAAGGCGTAGAAGCTAAAGCAATCGCGTCTGGTGCATCTGAATGTTACGTAGTTGACTTAAAAGATGAAATGGTAAGTGATTACATTTACCCAACGCTTAAAACGGGCTCAATTTACGAAGGTACTTATTTATTAGGTACGTCTATGGCGCGCCCAATTATTGCTAAAGCACAAGTTGAAATTGCGCGTAAAGTAGGTGCTGATGCACTTTCTCATGGTTGTACTGGTAAAGGTAATGACCAAGTTCGTTTTGAATCATGTTTTGCAGCACTAGCCCCTGATTTAAAAGTAATTGCGCCATGGCGTGAGTGGGACTTATCGAGCCGTGAATCATTACTTGATTATTTAGCAGAGCGTGACATTCCGTGTTCAGCATCTGCTACAAAAATTTATAGCCGTGATGCTAACGCATGGCATATTTCGCACGAAGGTGGTGAGCTTGAAGACCCATGGTGTCAACCAACTGAACAAGTATGGACTTGGACTAACTCTCCAGAGCAAGCACCAGATAAATCAGAACTAGTAACATTAAAAGTTGTTGAAGGCGAAGTGGTTGCTGTAAATGGCGTAGAGCTTAAACCTTATGATTGTTTGGTTAAATTAAACGATATTGCATCGCCTCATGGTGTTGGACGTGTTGATATTGTAGAAAACCGTTTAGTTGGCATGAAATCACGCGGTTGTTATGAAACACCAGGTGGCACAGTAATTATGGCTGCGCTTCAAGCCATTGACGAGCTAGTGCTTGATAAAGCAAGCCGTAAATGGAAAGAAGTACTTGGCGGTGAGTTTTCGCATTTAGTATACGACGGCCGTTGGTTTACGCCGCTTAAAGATTCTATTTTAGCCGGTGCTGAAGCACTTTCTAAAGCGGCAACAGGTGAAGTGGTACTTAAGCTATATAAAGGTCAAGTAACTGCAGTACAAAAGCAGTCACCAAATAGCTTATACAGCGAAGCATTCGCTACATTTGGTAAAGACGATGTGTACGACCAATCACACGCTGAAGGCTTTATTCGTTTATTCTCGCTTTCAAGCAGAATTTCAGCACTCGCTAAAAAGTAAATTATTACGCCCCTTTAAAAGGGGCACTACAGGGTTTGGAGAGATTTCATGGCATTATGGGGCGGACGTTTTTCTACGGGTCCAGATGAGGCGTTTAAGCAATTTAACGACTCTCTTCCCTTCGATTACCAGTTAGCAGAGCAAGATATTATTGGCTCTGTGGCATGGGCTGGCGCACTTGAGCAAGTAAATGTGTTAACGAGTGATGAGCACAAAGAACTTGTTGCAGCATTGTATGAGTTACTTGAAGAAGTAAAAGCTGATCCACTCGCTGTAGCTACATCGGGTGCAGAGGATATTCACTCGCATGTTGAAGCTGCATTAATCGAAAAAGTAGGTGATTTAGCTAAAAAATTACATACAGGCAGAAGCCGTAATGACCAAGTAGCCACTGACTTTAGGTTATGGTGTCGTGATACCGCAGAGCATATTTTAAAAGCAATTGAGCAACTTAAAGGTGAGTTTGTATCTTTAGCTGAGCGTGAACTGGGTACAATTTTACCTGGTTATACTCATTTACAACGCGCTCAGCCAGTATTATTTAGTCACTGGTGTATGGCTTATGTAGAAATGCTAGAGCGTGATGAAAGCCGCTTACAAGATGCAAAAGCACGCATGAACTTTTGCCCACTTGGAAGTGGTGCATTAGCCGGTACTGCTTATCCAATTGATCGCCAAATACTTGCACAAGGTTTAGGTTTTACGGGCGCGACTAAAAATAGTCTTGATGGCGTGTCTGATCGCGATTTTGTTGTAGAGTTATTAAGCTGTGCTTCTATTTCGATGATTCACTTATCACGTATGTCAGAAGATTTAATATTTTATAACTCTGGTGAAGCTGGTTTTATAGAGCTTGCAGATAACGTGACATCGGGTTCATCGCTCATGCCACAAAAAAAGAACCCAGATGCATTAGAACTTATTCGTGGTAAAACTGGACGTGTGTTTGGTGCCTTTAGCGCGATGATGATGACGTTAAAAGCGTTGCCACTTGCTTATAATAAAGATATGCAAGAAGACAAAGAAGGCATATTTGACGCAATGCCAACATGGCTTGCGTGTATTCACATGGCACAAGCTTGTATTAAAGGCGTTAAGGTAAGAGGCGATCGCACTCTTGCCGCAGCTAAAGGGGGTCATGCAAATGCAACTGAACTTGCCGATTACCTTGTTGCTAAAGGCGTACCTTTTAGAGAAGGGCATCATATTGTAGGTGTGCTAGTTCAGCTTGCTATTAGCGAAAGCAAAACACTTGAAGATCTTTCGCTTGAGCAATATAAATCTGTAAGCGACGTGTTTGAGGATGATGTTTATCCTGTACTTGAAATTGACGCGTGTATAAAAGCACGTCAAGCGCTTGGCGGCACGTCTATTGAGCAAGTAACAAATGCAATAAAAGAAGCGAAAAAAAAACAGCAAATAACGGTTCGTGATGCCAACTTAGATGATGTTGAATCAATAGCTAAATTGGTTCAACACTGGGCAACCGTAGGCGAAAACCTACCGCGTGCTAAAAGTGATATGGTGCATTCTATAAATGAGTTTGCTGTAACTGAAATTAACGGCAGAGTAACTGGGTGTGCATCGTTGTATATATACGATACTGGTCTTGCTGAAATACGCTCATTGGGTATAGACCCTCAAAGCGCTGTTTCAGGGCAGGGTAGGCAGTTAGTTGAGCACTTATTAGTTAAAGCCAAAAAATTGGCGCTAAATCGGGTAATCGTATTAACACGTGTCCCTGACTTTTTTGAAAAGCAGCGTTTTACGTTTTGCTCTAAAGAGAGCCTGCCTGAAAAAGTAATGAAAGATTGTGAATTATGCCTTCGTAAAGAAAATTGTGACGAGGTAGCAATGGAATATATTTTAAAGCTAAGTAAAAGTACGGAGATCCCGTGTAAATACGTAGCTTAAACTCCCTGGATACAAAAAACGTACGGTTACCCCTGTGCGTTTTTTTATGTCTGCAGTAATTTGGTCTGGTCTGAGTTTTTTTGTTTGTTTTATTTGCTTGGTTGGTTGTATAAATATTTTATAGGTATATTTAGCGCGTCAAAATAAGTTGGCACATTGGTTGCTTTGTATAAAGTAGATAGCAAAATAGCTATCACTACTTTAAACAGGTGATGCATTTATCTACATAATAATGTGGTTAAAAGTTGCACCAAATATAATTAAAACTTTTACAAGGATCAATCACATGCAAGTTTCAGCTAATAGCCAAGTACAAATGCAAGCATACAACAAAACACAACAATTAAAGCCTGCAATGGAACAAACTGCTAGCCCTAAAACCCTGCAATCTGATACAGTAAGCTTCTCTCCAGAAGCGATGAGTGCTGCGAGTGCTGATTTACAGCGTGCCGGTGGTACCGTAGTGCCTACCAGACCAAAGTAATATTTTAAGGTTTTAAATGATTTTAACTGAGTTTTTTGGGTTGTTCTCACTGTCTGCTTTTACGATGTGGGCTTTTTTGATGACATTCTTTTTTAATGTCTTCGTATACTCATTAGATGTTAAAAGGGGTACAACCCTTTTGCTCAGTTCATTTATTATGATGATATCTTACACCTTGTCTGATTACTTCTATACATGGCTATCTATGAGGAATTCAGTATATATTGAATGGGCTTTTTACGATATTGTTACTATTGCTGCACTCATGTGTATTTATAAAATAATAAATAAAACAACCCCTTCTTTTTTATATTTAATTATTGGATTGTCTATAAATTCGATTTTTTTCTTTTGTATGTATCTCGATATATACATTTTTGAGAATAGAGAACCGTGGTTTTTATGGGATGCCTACACATATACAGTTAACTTAATGGACTTAGTTATGATTGTTGTACTAATTGTAGATAGAGACTTCCTCGGTCTTCATAAATTAAAGAACAAAATCCTCAGCTACTTCAACTCAAACGATACCCGCAAAGTAATTTAGTTTAGAATGTACTTTACAGGTGCTTTCCTAGATTATGTAAATGCTTTTACACAATGGGGCTTTTTAATGGCCTTTTTGTATTGCTTAGTATCTAGTGTCAATATTAAAAATAAATCCCTTCTCATTACATCAAGCATTATGTTGTGTTCATATTTTTTGAGTGGATACTTTACTATATTGAATGATCCTTATTTAGATTGGATTTTATATGACTTACTTACCATAGTAGCAATACTTTTTTTAAAAAAATTGACCTTATTAAATATTGCCCAAGTGCTAATTTTATTCTAATAGGTTTAGCTATTAATAGCCTTCTCGCATCAATAATGCATTACGATCTGTATATTCTTTACCACTTAGATGAGTGGTGGTATTGGAGCTTTTATTCTGTTGGGAGTACTTTAATAGATATATTGATGATGCTTTCGCTGATACTGAATAAAAAATTTGTACAAATGTCACCTTTTAAAATTATTACTTTAAATTCCAAAAATATTAAAAATAATGAGTGAACTTATAGTTAGTCCAACAGTATCGTTTTACATTGGAGGGCTTGTACAATGGGGATTCCTTATGGCCTTTTTGTACTCCCTTACTCATTCGATTAATAAGCTCAATAAAGAAAGAGTGTATTTGTCTTTGGTTATGAGTGTTTCATATTCATTTAGTATATTTACAAATATGGATACGGTAACTTATCTAGATTTTTTGTTTTCCGATATTCTAACTCTCTTAGTTATTATTTTTCTTAGGCAGCTTTGGCATGATGGTGTTACCCATCTATATATTATTACTGGTTTAGCTATAAACTCAGCTTTACATTTCTTCATGCATTACGACATCTATATATTAAATAATATAAGTTATTGGTGGCTTTGGAATGCTTACGCAATTGGGATCAACGCTGTGGATTTTATAATGGTAGCTATATTTTTTATAAACAAAGATTTTCTATGTTTGATGAAATTAAAAAATGGTTTGATTACTAGTTTGAAAAGGACGGTTGGTGGCTGATCTACTTTGGAGCCTTGTCGATTTAGGCGATAATATAGGACTATTATTTACTTGGTTCTTTTTAATCTCATTTTTATATAATCTATCAGCAAGTATAAATAAGGCAGATAAAAACCTGCTACAGTTATCACTCATTATGCTGGTTTCTTATACTTCAAGTCTTTGTATGGAACGCTTGCACAGCGACTCCTCACTTAAATTGTTTTTATTTTTGATTCTACTTTATTACCTTGGCGAGCATTATGTAAAAAGCCAGCCCCCATTAGTTTTGGGCCATTTACACATTCGGTATGTACTTTCGACTTTACTATGGTATTAATACTAATTATAAATAAAGTCTTGCTAAAACTAGTTTGGTTAATTAAAAAATTAAAACCATTATTTAGACCAAAGCCGAATTAGCGCATATAAGTTATGTGCTAATTCGAAGTGCTATTGGGCACCACAGCCCAGTTTAGTTTTTAGAGCTTTGACAATTACAGGGTCTACAAACTCGCTTACATCACCATTGTGACGTGCTACTTCTTTAACGAGCGTTGATGAAATAAATGAATTTCGCTCTGCGGGTGTTAAAAATACACTTTCTAAGTCAGGGTTCAGGCGGCGGTTCATGTTAGCTAATTGAAATTCATAGTCAAAATCAGATACCGCTCTAATACCGCGAATAAGCACATTAGCATTGTGATCGCGCGCAAGGTCAGCCAATAAACCAGAAAAACCAATTACCTTAACATTATCTATGTGGCTTAAAATAGTGTTTGCAAGCTCAACACGTTCTTCAAGGTTAAAGCAGGGTTTTTTACTTGGGTTATTAGCAACGGCAACTAATACAGTATCAAACATTTTAGCTGCACGTTGAATAAGGTCTGTGTGCCCATTAGTTAGTGGATCAAAGGTGCCAGGGTAAATTGCAATAACTTTCATAATGTTCACTATTTATTATTTTAGCGCTAGTTTAACAGTGTTTATGCCACAAAGCAGCCTAGCTAAAAAAGCATATAAACACTTACTTTCTTTAAACAGGTCAGTCCATGGTGGGAGTGTTTTAATGATTCATATTTGTTTATACTGTTTACCTCTTTTGAGTGTAATGTAGCCTATAGATAATTTGAGTATTAGCATATGAATACCAAGGATAAAATAATACACACCAGTATTTTGTTGTTTAACGAAAATGGTGAGCGTGCAATAACGACAAATCATATTGCATCAAACTTAGGGATGAGCCCGGGTAATCTTTATTATCATTTTAAAAATAAAGAAGACATTATCCGTCATATTTTTGCGCTGTATCGCGATCATTTAAATACTCACTTTAAACCTATTAATAAAGATGATGATGCATTTAATCATTTAACGGCTTACCTAGATTCGTTATTTGAGCTGATGTGGCGCTATCATTTTTTTTACGACAATCTCGGGGATATTCTCTCTAGAGATGCTGATTTAAAACAAGCTTATATTGATTTTCAGTTGGAGTTGTTAGAGCAAGTTCGTAAAATAATTATTGGCTTACGCGATAGTGAAATGATTGCTATTGATGAGCAAGATGTAATTGAATTAGCGCATACATTAAAATTAACGGTTAGCTTTTGGACGCCTTACATTAAAGCGCGTAGACCAAGTGGCACACTAGCCGAGCAAGATATATATCATGGCATTTTAAAAGTACTTACATTATTTAGAGCGTACAGTACCGATAAAAGCATTGATAAAATGAACCTGCTACGTGAAAAATATACTGAATTAGCGCAACAGGCCCTAGCTGTAGTTTAATCGATAGTAATAGGCTGTTTCCTAGGCGCTGAATTTTTTGCTATAATCCCGCGCCAAATGCCTGGGAGCGCGAATTCCCGCAGTCTAAGAGTGAACTATGCTTAAATTTATCGTCAAACTACACCCTGAAATAGCCATTAAAAGCCGTTCAGTCCGTAAACGCTTTACTAAAGTGTTAGAAAATAACATTAAAATTGTATTGCGCCGTGTTGACGAAAAAGTACAAGTAAGAAATAACTGGGATAACATTTCAGTTGTTACAAAGCTTGAAGACGCGCAAGTTCGCCTTGATTTTATCGATAGCCTTAAACGCATCCCTGGCATTGTTCAATTTATTGAAGTAACCGAAACACAATTCGAAACTCTTGATGATATTTATCAAAAAACCATCGCTTTAGTTGGTCATACTATTGTGGGTAAAACCTTTTGTGTTCGTGCTAAGCGCATAGGGCAACACGATTTTACCTCAACTGATTTAGAGCGTTATGTTGGTGGTGGATTAAATCAACATATCGAAGGCGCAAGCGTAAAGCTTAGCCGCCCAGAAGTAACAATACGCCTAGAAGTAAAAGACGATAAAGCTTACATTGTTTCTCATACACATTTTGGTATGGCTGGTTTTCCTCTGCCAACTCAAGAAGATGTGCTTTCGCTTATGTCTGGTGGTTTTGACTCTGGCGTAGCAAGTTACCAAATGATTCGTAAAGGCGCACGCACACACTTTTTATTCTTTAATCTAGGTGGCGCAGCGCACGAAATTGGCGTTAAGCAAGCAAGCTACTACTTATGGAAAAAATACAGCTCTACACATAAAGTTAAATTTGTAACGGTTGATTTTGAACCTGTTGTTGCTGAAATTTTAGAAAACGTTGAAAACAGCCAAATGGGTGTTGTACTTAAACGTATGATGATGCGCGCAGGGAGTGTGGTTGCGCAAAAGTTAAACATTCAAGCACTTGTGACTGGCGAAAGTATTGGCCAAGTATCTAGTCAAACATTAGCGAATTTAAGCGTGATTGACCGTGTTACTGAAACGCTTATTTTACGGCCGCTTATTCAACACGATAAGCAAGAAATTATTAATATTGCTCGTCAAATTGGTACGGCCGAAATGGCAGAAACAATGCCTGAATACTGTGGTGTTATTTCTAAAAAGCCAACGGTTAAAGCCAAAATAGACGTTATTCTTGGTGAAGAAGAAAAGTTCGACTTTGATGTACTTGATACCGTTGTAAACAACGCACGTATAATGGATGTGCGTGATATTGACGTTGAAGCCAAACAAGAACTTAAAGAAGCTGAATCGGTTGCTGATTTACCTGTAGGCTCTGTGGTAGTTGATATTCGCTCACCAGAGGAAGAAGAAGCTGCACCGTTAGTTATTGATGGTATTGAAGTGGTGCATTTACCATTCTTCCGTCTGGCGACTAAGTTTGGTGATTTACCAAAAGACACTGACTACTATTTATATTGTGATAGAGGCGTAATGAGCCAACTACAGGCACTTATGCTGCACGAACAAGGCTTTGAAACGGTAAAAGTTTACCGCCCATAAGGTTTGTCGTCTTAAAGTTAAGAATTAATATAAGCGTGGTTTATACCACGCTTTTTTTTGCCTGAATTTTGACAAACAACTCATCATTGTAAGGTGTAGGAATACCGTAAAGTTTACCTTGTTGGCTAATATAGCCACATATAGCTGATATTTCAGTTTCTCTGCAATGCGCTACGTCTTGCTGCATTGAAGAGTAATTGTCAGACGTTAATTCCATTATTTTATAAGCGGTATTTAGTGCTTTAATCAATGGGATATTAAGCCCTTGTACGTTTGCTATATTGCATGCTTCAGTGAGTGCATTAAAAATTATAGCGTTGTACTTAGGTGTGCGTAACTCACCATTTTTTACATTACTTAAAGCGCTTAATGGGTTAATGGCAATATTTACGAGTAGTTTTTCAAAACGAAGCTGCTGAATGTTATTAGTAAACTTTAGGCTGGGTATCACTTTAAAAATATCAGCTATTGGCGCGCTATTTTGAAAAGCTAATTCATTACAAGCACCAATAACACTTTGTCCCTCACCAGTGTGCTGCACAATGTATTGGTTTGATTTAAAGCCCGCTATGCTTGTCGTTAAAAAGTAGAGTGCTTGGTGAGTGCTTAGTTGGCTATTTACCTCATCAACATTACCCATTCCGTTATGCGAAAGTACAACAGAGCAATGATTTGGTAAAAATGGCTTTATTTGCGTAAATGCATCAAGTACTTGAAAGGCTTTAACGGTAAATAAAACAACATCAAATTCAGCTGCTTTATTTAGCTGATTTAATGTAATAAATTGTGCGTCAATTTTTTTTGATGCGCCCTTTCCTCGACTATAAAAGCGGGTATTTGTTGGGCTTTTGCGAGTTAAAACACTGACATTATGCGACGCACTTAGAAAATGACTAAGTAACAAGCCAATAGCACCATCGCCGACAATTAAAATATTAGCCATATGGGTTCTTTTTTCGAGGTGTAAAAATTACTCTAAGTAAAAAGTAGCTTGCGGCACCTGCAAAATCAGCAAAAAAATCACCGAGTGATGCTTGCCTATATGGAAGTGCGTCTTGCATTATTTCTATAGAGGCACCATAACCTGCCAATAAAAGTATTTGCGCATATAAAGGAAGCTTAAACGCTTTATCCATTATTATGGCTAGTATAAAAAAAATCCCAAAATGGGCGACTTTATCAACATGAGGAAATAAATTTACAACGCCACCTTTTATTTCTTTGGCAAATAAAAAGGTAAAAGCTACTATGCTGATTAAAAAAATTGCTTGATAAACACGCCTTGTCACGACAAATCCTAAAATCGCTTAAAAAAGAGGCGCAAGTATATCAAACTAATTTAATATCGCACCTGAACAAGATGCAGAAAAATGTAAAGATTTATAATTTTAGCGTTATAATTACCACATAAAATTAAGATTAAATAGTTAGGAGCAAACCAATGCCTTCATTTGATATTGTATCTGAAGTAGAAATGAACGAAGCTAAAAACGCAGTTGATAATGCAAATCGTGAGCTAGAGACTCGCTTTGACTTTAGAGGCGTTGATGCATCTATTGAGCTAAATGACAAAACAATTAAGCTTAAAGCTGAAGCAGACTCTCAGGTTATGCAATTATTTGATATTTTAGCTAACAAAATATCTAAGCGTGGTATGGATGTATCAAGCTTAGAGCTTCAAGATATTACCCGTGCAGGTAAAAATGTATTTCGTAACGTTGGCTTAAAGCAAGGTATCGAAAAGGACATGGCTAAAAAAGTAGTTAAAGCCATTAAAGACTCTAAAGTTAAGGTTCAAGCTGCTATTCAAGGCGAAGAAGTACGTGTAACGGGTAAAAAACGTGACGATCTTCAAGAGGCTATGCAAGTAGTGCGCAGCGCTGAGCTAGGTCAGCCTTTTCAGTTTAAAAACTTTCGTGACTAAAGTGCACCTGCTAGAACCTAGCTAACGAGTGTGTTGAATGTATTAATAAAAGCTAAACAGTAATGTTTGGCTTTTTTTCTGTGAGGTTATTTTTCGTATTTATCATAGGTAAATCTAGCTTTAGCTATATAGACGTCCATTGACATTTGTAAACAAAATACTCACAATAGCGACATATTTTCAAGGTGCTTGCTAGCCACTTCATGTAATGATTTTTTTAGCAGGATAATCGGGAAGTTGGTGCGTTTTCATGATGACTACAAGCCCAACACTGCCCCCGCAACGGTAAAGTATTGCATATTTTGATGTGCTTACTGAGTCCGGAGACCGGCCTTGATGCAATCTTACTTACTTAAATCTTTGCGGTGGGCAAAGGTAGGGGACATCATGTTAAACAAAACAACTTTAGGCGTTGCTATTTCTGCTGCGCTTTCATTTTCTGTGTCTGGCGCAGAGCAATCAATTGAAAAAATAACCGTTACAGCTAATAAATTTGAGCAATCAATCAATGACGTTTTAGCAAGTGTAAATGTTATTGAGCGTGCAGAAATAGAAGCAAGCAACGTACGCGACTTACCCTCTCTTTTAAATACAGTTGTTGGTCTTGATATTGTAAGTAATGGGGGCTTTGGGCAAAAAGCGGATGTATTTGTACGTGGCGCGTCGGCAAAATACACATTGGTTTTGGTGGATGGTGTTAGGATAAGTGATGCGACTTCGGGGAGTGTGTCGCTTACTAATATCCCTGTTAATAGCATTGAACGTATCGAAGTTATCAAAGGTGCTCGCGCGGCCATTTATGGTTCAGATGCAATCGCAGGGGTTATTAACATCATTACTCGTGATGCAATTAATAATACCTTATCTGCAACATTTGGTAGCAATAGTTACTCAAACTATCAGCTAGCAGGTGGGGTAGCTAAAGATGCGTTGAGCTTTAAATACAATGCAGGTTATGAAGAAACAGATGGCTTTGATGTTACTGAAAAAGACCCTACTGCTGCAATTACTAAAGATCATGATGATGATGGCTATAGAAATAAAAATATTGGTTTTAACTTAAGCTATCATACTGAAGATTTGGGTCAATTTAGCGCACAAGCACAGTATAGTGAAGGTGAGGGTGAATACGACTCGGCATACTCTAGCGACGCTTATGATTTTGAAAACTATATAGCTAAATTAGGTTGGGAAAAAAGCTCTCAAAATTATAATCAAGGTGTTTCAGTCAGTTTATCGCAAGAAGAAAATGAGCAAACAGGGACTGCAGTAAATACTTTTTATAGTACTGAACGTTTTGAAGCAGAATATCGTGGTCTATATACTTTAACTCAAACACTAGAATTAAGTGGCGGTGTTAATTTATTACAAGAAGATTTATCCGGTTCTACAGCAACTTCATTACATGAAAAACGCGATAATAAAGCATTATTTATTGGTGCTTTTTATGACGATGACATATGGCTTGCTAGTGCTGTTATTAGAACCGATGATTACGATTACCACGGTCGCGCTAATACATATAGCACAGGTGTTGGTTATAAAGCTAATAAATATATTAGTGTTCGTGCAAGTCACGGTACAGCATTTAGAGCACCATCATTGGTGAACGCGTTTGTAACGAATAGCCTCTATTATGTAGGTAACAGCGATATTAAGCCCGAAGAGGCTGTGAATAATGAGCTGGGCATTACGCTTACAACAAAATGGGGTCGTTACGATATTACTATTTTTGATAATAATATTACAAACTTAATTGAAAACCAATATGACGCTAATTTGGGAAAATATGTCCCTTCAAATGTTGCGCGTGTGTCTATGCAAGGGGTTGAAATTAGTGCTGAGTTTAGCGCATTAGGATTTGAACATAACGCTAACTTAAGTTTCTTAGATACAGAAGATGAAACTACGGGTAAAGAGTTAGCGCGTCGTCCATCTGAAGCATTTAATTATACACTTACTAAAAGTTGGGGATATTTTGACGCCAATCTAACCATGCTATATCGCTCATCTCGCGATTCAATTTCATACTACGATACAGAAATTGCAGCGTTTACTGTGTTTAATATTGCTGCTAACTATCAGCTTTTAGATAATCTAGCGCTACATGCACGTATTGAAAACTTAACTGATAAAGAGTACTTCACTGCGGGTATTGGCTTTGCCGCAAGTGGTGAGCTTTTAGGTTACAGCGCACCCAGCAGACAAGTATTTGCTGGGATTAGCTACCAGTTCTAAGTTTATTATTTAGTTATAAAAAATACAAAAGCCCGATAAGTTATCGGGCTTTTTGCATTTTCTGTTTACTTTTAAGTTATACCAATTTGCATAGACCTCTAAACAGTTTAACCGATTAAATCATACGCTAACGTCGTTATAAATTTTTATTTAGAACCACTAGATATAAAATTTTTGCCTAGTTAGAGCGCAATTTTATTATCGTTAAATAGCTTCTATACTTATGCTGATTGGTATTAATCAGCTAAGAACTCTTTAAATACGGTTGCAAACTTATGTAATTTAGGTGCTATTAAAATACTACAGTAACCCTGCTGTGGGTTTTCGTTATAGTAATCTTGATGATAATGCTCTGCTGGATAATACGTAGTGGCAGGGCTGACTTCTGTCACAATTGGCTCACTCACATGGCTTTGCAGTTGAGCTATCATTTCATTGGTTTGCTTTAGTTGAGCTTCATCGTGATAATAAACAACGCTTCTATACTGTGTGCCTATATCGTTACCTTGGCGATTCAATTGTGTTGCATCATGCAAAGTGAAAAACATTGCTAGCAGTGTTTCAAAGCTAACTACAGTAGTATCAAATTCAATTTTAACAACCTCAGCGTGCCCGGTTTTGCCAGAGCATACAGAATTATAGGTAGGGGTGTCGGTTTCGCCACCGGTATAGCCAGAACTCACATCCAATACGCCATTTACACGTCTAAATGCTGCATCTATACACCAAAAACAGCCGCCACCAAATGTTGCTACTTGCGTTGTTGAGCTCATAAGTATTCCTAAAATGTATATGGAGTTTAAAGGCGAGCATAAATTGTATGCGCCGCAACAACAAGGTTACGGCGCAATAAAGAGATTAGATCTCTTCGAAAGGTTTATCAGCAGCTTGTTTATTCAGCTTTTGTTGTAAAAACTCAGGTGACTGTGTATTTTTCGATAGAGCATAATACGCAGCAGGTACAACAAAAAGAGTCAGCAGGGTAGATACAATAACCCCTGTAAACACAACTACACCAATTACCATACGGCTTTCGGCGCCGGGGCCAGAGGCAAAAACCAAAGGAACAGAGCTCATAACGGTTGTTAGTGAGGTCATTATTATTGGGCGAAGGCGCTGGGTAGCAGCTTGTAGTATTGCTTCACTAAACTCAACGCCTTTATCGCGTAATTGGTTAGTAAATTCCACAATCAAAATACCATTTTTAGCACTTAAGCCTATGAGCATGACAATACCTATTTGGCTGTAAATATTTAAGGTAAGTCCTGTAGCCCAAAGCCCAAACATAGCACCCATTAAACCAAGCGGTACGGTAAGCATAATTACAAATGGGTGCATAAAGCTTTCAAATTGTGCAGCAAGTACCAAGAAGGTAACGGTGAGTGCAAGTATAAATACGTAGGTCATCGCTGATGCGCCTTCGTAATAAAGCTGCGATTCACCTTTGTAATCTACTGCGCCATCTATATCGTTTTCTTGCGCGGCTACTTCGTTTAAAAAGTTAAGCGCTTGCTCAAGTGTATAACCGTCGGCTAAGTTGGCGCTTAATGTAATTGCGCGCATACGGTTGTAACGGTTTAAGCGCGATGCGGTTGCTTCTTCTTTTAAGCTGATAAGGCTATCAAGTGGAACTAGTTCACCGCTTCGTGATTTAAGGTATATATTTGAAATATCAGTAGGATTGGTAAAATCTTCTTTTGTCCCTTTTAAAATCACATCATATTCTTCACCACGGTCAATAAAGGTCGTAACACGGCGCTGACCCAACATTGTTTCTAGTGTACGGCCTACATCAGATACCGAAACGCCTAAATCAGCAGCCTTGTTTTTATCTATGCTGACTAAAAACTGCGGGAAGGTTTCTTTATAATCATGATCGATTCTTACTAAACCAGGGTTTTGTTCAGCACGCTTTATTATACGGTCACGCCAATCGGCTAGTTGTGCATAATCATTACCTTGCAATACAAACTCAATAGGGCGAGATGAGCCACCACCGCCAATACCACGGCGCATAATGGCAAATGCACGAACATCGGTAACTTCCTGCATTTTACCGCTTATTTCATCCATTACTTCCCATGTTGAGCGTTTGCGTTTATCCCAATCGGCCATACCCACAATCGCAACACCGCCGCTGCCACCCCAACCAGGTACTCGAACAAGTACGCGACTTAGCTCACCAGCTTGCGAATAAGGCATTAAGCGCTCTTCAATTTTAGCCATATTAGCAGCATTGTTCTCGTAACTTGCGCCTTCTGGGCCGCTCATCATAATAAAGAATGTACCACGGTCTTCTTTTGGCGTTAGCTCAGAAGGAACTTGTAAGAACAATGAGTAACTAACAAAGCCAGCTAATAATAAGCTCACCATTAAGCCCCATTTACGGGTTATGTTAGTGGAGAGTGAATTACGGTAACTTATTTCAATTTTAGTAAATTGACGGTCCATCCATTGGCTAAATTTATTTGGTTTGTCTGATACTTTAAGTACTTTTGAGCACAAGGCTGGTGCGAGAGTAAGCGCTGTAACACTTGAGAAAAATACGGCAGCACTTACCGCCATAGCAAACTCAGTAAATAATGCACCTATACGACCATCCATAAATACTAATGGCACAAACACAGATATAAGTACAAGAGTGGTTGCTACTATGGCAAAACCTACTTCACGCGCGCCTCTAAATGCAGCTAGTAACGGCGGCTCACCCAGTTCAATACGGCGGTGAATGTTTTCAAGCATTACAATGGCATCATCTACTACTAAACCAATGGCCAGTACTAAGGCAAGTAAAGTTAGTAAGTTAATTGAGTAGCCCATTGCCAATAAAAACATAAAGCTACCAACAAGTGCGACCGGTACGGTGACCGCAGGAATAAGCGTTGCTCGTATATTGCCTAAAAACAAAAATATAACGAGTACGACTAAACCCATAGAGATGGCAAGTGTGCTGTAAACTTCATTAATAGACTCTTTAATGAATACAGATGAATCGTAGCTGTCTTGAATTGTGGTGCCTTCAGGTAGGTTGCGTTTGATTTTTTCAAGTTCGCTGCGTGCGTTATCTACTACGGTTAGTGTGTTTGCTTTAGCTTGTTTTACAATACCTAAGCCAATCATATTACGCCCGTTACCACGAAATAAGCTTTCGTCATCGGCAGCTTCTAAACGTACATCGGCAACTTCACCTAAACGTACTAAGTAACCTTCATCACCACGTTTAATTACCAGATTCTTAAAATCGCGCTGATCTTTATAACTACGAGCAGTACGCACGGTAAAGTCACGATCTATTGATTCTATTTCGCCGGCGGGTAGTTCAACGTTTTCTGTACGCAGTGTATTTTCAATATCGCTTGAAGTAATACCGCGTGCAGCCATTGCTTGACGGTTTAGCCAAATTTTCATGGCGTATTGACGCTCACCACCAATACGCACATTAGATACGCCATCTACCACAGCTAAACGATCAACAATGAAACGCTGCGCGTAATCAGATAGCTGTAACGAGTCCATTGTTTCGCTGTTTAATACAAACCATGCAATAGGGCTTTCATCACTATTTGATTTAGATACTTCTGGCGGGCGTACCTGATCAGGCAAACTATCAAGTGCACGTGCTACACGTTCGCGTACATCGTTAGATGCTGCATCTATATCACGGTTAATATCAAACTCAATGGTAATGTTTGAACGCCCATTACGACTCGATGAGTCAATACTTTTAATACCTTCAATACCCGAAATTCGATTTTCTATTATTTGCGTTATTTTGGTTTCTATAATTTCGGCAGAAGCACCTGTGTATTCAGTGCTGATATTTACAATCGGCGTTTCAATATCCGGGTATTCACGAAGTGGCAGCATAGTAAACGCAACCAGTCCAAAAGTAAGAAGCAGTAAATTAATTACTATGGCAAAAACGGGGCGTTTAACGCTAGTATCAGTAATTTTCACGTATTACCCCTTTACGCTTACTTTACTTCCAGAGCGAATTTTTATTAGCCCCTCAGTAACAATTTGCTCGCCATCAGTTAGGCCTTCGTCGATAGCAACCCAGCCATTATTTCTGCTAGCAACATGCACTTCAATTCTATTAGCTATCCCATCTTGAATTTGAAAAACAAAGTGTTTGTCTTGCAAAGGTATAACCGCTTTTTCTGGCACCATTAAAGCTTGGTTGCTGCTTAGCTCAAGTGCTGTATTTAGTAACATACCAGGGCGAAGTAATCCTGATTTATTAGCAAAACTTGCTGTTACTTCAACACTGCGTGTTACCGAATCAATACGCGAGCTAATATGCGTTACCTTGCCGTTAAATGTTTGCCCCGGATAGGCATCGTTTTGCGTAAGCACTTTCATGCCCATATTTAATTGTGCTAAATATTTTTCAGGTACTTTAAAGTCAACTTTAATAATACTAATATCATCAAGTGTTGTGATTATTGTTGTATTACTTACGTAGGCACCTATTGATATTTCACGCTTACCTAACAGGCCTGAAAAGGGCGCACTAATAGTCATTTCGTTTAATTTAGTTTTAGCGCTTTCTAGTTGAGCTTCAGTGGCATCAACACGAGATAACTGCTCCTCAAGTAACGACTTTGCCGTTGATTGCGAGCGTGAAAGTTCGGTAAGGCGATCTAACTGGCGTTGTTCTTCACGTAAGTTGATGCCAAGTTCTTTAACTGCAAGCTGTTCTTGTTGGCTCTGTAACTGTACTAACTTTTGTCCTTTACTGACTAAGTCGCCGTCTTTAAAATATATATCTGTGACATAATCGTTTTGCGCACTTTTTATATAGATTGCTTGGTTTGCACGCGCGCTACCGATCGCTTCTATCATCACTGCGTTTTCCTGAGAAGTAACAGTATGAGCTGTTACTTGAGTAGACATTTGTGATAAATCGGCTTGTTCGCCGTGGCTAGCGGGTAAATATAAATAAACGCTAAATATTAGTAGTAACGTAATAATAAATGGAAAAAGTGCTTTACCTGACTGTCTTGAGTACATCGTTTTCATACCTGAAAATTAATTATATGTATTGTACGAAATAAGACCGGGAAAAGGCGGTTATGTGTCTCATAAATTTGTGCGTTAAGCGTAAAAGTAAATAAGATTTATTCATTGTTCCTATTTTGTTGAGGAAAAAGCGGTAATGTATGAAATTTAAAACCACCTGTAACTTATGTATAACAACAAGAAAACTCATAATTTGGGCTATTATTATGTTTGTTTTTTATATGATGTTTTACCAACATGGATAAATCTAACAATGTCATTAAGTTTCGGGCACAAGGTGCGCGAAACGCAATTGAGGTGCTTATTGCAGGTGCAATAGGCTTAGTCTTTATTATGCTATTTAATTTACTAAGGCCAGGGGAGATCAGTATCCTTGAAGTTTTTTTAGTGAGTTTGTGCCTTGCTGCTATCTTTATTGGCTTTTTAAAAACCCAAGAGCCATATCATAGCCTTATATTAAGTGAATCTGAGCTCATTTATTGCCATAAGTACGGAGCTTGGTGTATGCCTCACAGTAACTTTCATCACAGTGGTATACCCAAAGTAGAAGATGGCTTTGATTATTTAGAATTAAATGCGGTTGGTGTTAAGGTAAACGACATAGATGACTTTTTAACAAGTATAGCGCCTCGAATTGCCGGAAAGTTATTAATAGAGCAGCGCAACTTATTTATGCAAGTTGTTCAAAAACATTGCAAATATGGTAATTGCCCATCAGAATGGCTAATAGAAGATACACATTATACATCCCATAAAGGGATAAGCTATACTGGGCTTATAGCTATGTTTGCTAACAGGACTAAGCACCTTCAACTGTTAACCGGTTACGATTTATTATTACCAGCCAGTGTGTTAGATAGAGATATTTGGGTATTCAGTGCTAACTTAAATAAGTGGAAGCGCGAACCTAGTCAGTTTATAGCGTCGCAAATTAATAATTAAGCTGCGGCTGTAGGAAAGAAAATGAGCCAAGACAGAGCCTTTTTAAAAAGTGGTAGAAACACCATAATACATAAAGATAGAAAGCATGATTTAGTAATTATAAACTCTGAAATTCATCCTCGAATTAAAGTAACGCAACATGGTTTAGAGCCTTTTAAAGAAGAACTTCCTAAGAACCGTCGCGATGCAAAAGAACGCTACCTAGAACTGGTTCATGTGGCTAGCGCCGATGTATTTGGAGAAGAGAAACAGTTGCTTTTTATTCAAGCTTTAGATGGGCGAGAGTATAAAGTTGACTACAGCAAGGTAGGCACAAAGCTATTTGTGCGTATCCATCAAGATGCCTACATGTAACGCTTTGATGGCACCTTTATTGCTTATAATTACGCCATAGTAATTATTTGACATAACAAGGTGTTGCGTATGAAAGCGTTTACTTCAATTTCTCTCATTTTTTGTGGTTTACTGAGTGCATGTGGCGGTGGTGGTGATAGCAATAATACAGTTGTAGAAACGTCTGTTAATGCTGGTATTGATTTACAAATCACTGAAAAAAGCGAATTTATTATCACAGCACAAGGTTCCCCCGCTGATGGTACGTTCACATGGCAGCAAGTTAGCGGCCCAAGCTTAGATGGCTTTGTGCTTGATGGCGCTGAGCAAACATTGAAAGCACCTGATGTGAAAACTGACAGTGTAATAATCTTAAGAGTAAGCTATCAAAGTACGGGTAGTAGCGCTGTTAGTGACGATATTTCTATTTTAGTGAGCTCTAATAATCAACTCCCACTTGTTGTTGTTACCCAAACATCTCCTGAAACACTTCCTTCTGTATACAAAGATACAGTGACTTTGAGCGGCCTTGAGTCGAGCGATCCTGATGATAATGGCCAAATTGATAGTTATTTGTGGCAACTGCTATCAGGTCCTGATTTAGATATTGCCAGCTTTAATGAGTCAACTCTTAGCTTTTCTCATCCATTGCTTGAAAGTAACGCAAATTTATCTTGGCAGCTAACGGTCACTGATGATGAAGGTGGTGAGGCGAGTACTCAATATTCAATGACCCTTAACAAAACAAATGAGTTAGTGGATGCAAATGCGGGCGCTGATAAAAATGTCGAAGAGTTTGAACAAGTAACGCTTGATGCAACTAATAGCGAAACTGTTACCGATACCTATCAGTGTAAATGGCAACAACTTACCGGTAATGCTGAAACATTAATCAATAGTGACCAATGTACAGCGACATTTATTGCCTCTGATGTAGATACACAAACCACATTGAGCTTTGAAGTAACGGTAACTGACTCAAAAGGGCGTAACGATACAGACTCTTTATTTATTGATGTATCACCAAAAGCACTCGGGCTTATAAACGACAGTGGTGTTGGCGAGTGCTTTAATAACGCGCAACGTATTAATTGCGGTGACGAAGACTTCCCAGCACAAGATGCTGAACTAGGCCGTGATAGTTACGCCAATGACCTTGAAAAAGCAGGGAAAGGTAATTTAGCATTCGATTACACAAAACTAAATGAATTTGCTGATGAAGTTGGTGATGATAGTAGTGACTTTACCTGTATTCGCGATAATCTAACTGGTTTAGTTTGGGAAGTAAAAAGTGCTGCATCGGGTGTAGTGCCAAGTACGGTTTTGCGAGATGGACAAAATCATTATATTTGGGATATAGGAGATACAACGTCAGGAGTTACAACTGCAGGTGGGGCAAATACAACTTGTCCTAGTAATACGGACTGTGGTTTACGAACTTATATTGATGAAGTTAATGCGCTTGATTTTTGTGGAGGTACAAATTGGCGAGTACCTACTTATAATGAACTGCTAGGCCTAATTGATTATGGTAAGCAAGGACAAAGAGTATTAATAGATGAAAGTTTCTTTCCTAATATCCCTGTCTCTGGTGCAATAAACAGCGTTAATTTACCTTATTGGACCTCGCAAACTGCAGCCGATGGTACAAGTTTATCGCAAGCGTACATTATTGACATGAGTGATGGTAATGACCTTGCTTATCCAAAAGAAAATGCCGCTTATGTACGTTTAGTTAGAAGCCGTTAGGAGAAAATAATGAAATTGAAATTACTCTATGCACTAACAACTATAAGCTTGAGCTTTAATATTACAGCGGCGCAAACTTGCTACGATGGTGTAGATACCACAACACCGACAGATAGATTTACAATAAATACTGATGGTACCGTGTCTGATACCGAAACAGGTTTAATGTGGCAACGCTGTAGTTATGGGCAAACTTATAATACAGAGACGCAGCTTTGTGAAGGCTCTACACCTTCTCTTACTTGGCAAGAAGCACTACGTGGTGCTAAAAATGATACAACCGCAGATTACTATGATTGGCAAATGCCTAACATTAAAGAACTGGCGAGTATTTTAGAGCACAGTTGCACCGAGCCGAGTATTAATGAAGAGGTGTTTTTTGGCACTAAGCTTCAAAACTATTGGTCAAATACATCAGGTGTGAGCACTATGAGCTCTGCGTGGGTTTATCAATTTGATAGTGGGTTGAATAGCTTGCATGCTAAAACCAGTAATGTGTATTTACGGTTAGTTCGCTACGAAGAATAAAGTACATACTAAGATTAGATAGATGAAAGTGCAGCTTTAAACCGCTGCATTTTTTTGTTTTACATAAATTTACGTTATTTCAATAATAAAGCGCTTACAACGTTGTCACTAAGCGCGTTTTTTTGCCATTATAGGCCGTGATTTAATTACGAAGGAACATCACGGTGTATTTAAGCTATTTTGGCCTGAACGAAAAACCTTTTTCGATTTCGCCCAACCCTCATTACTTATTTTTAAGTGAACGACATAAAGAAGCCTTAGCACACCTTACCTATGGATTAGGTGAAGACGGTGGTTTTGTATTATTAACAGGTGAAGTAGGTACTGGTAAAACGACAATTACCCGCAGTATGTTAGAGCAGCTTCCTGAAAACACTCAAGTAGCGATGATCCATAATCCAGCGCTTTCAGAGCTGGAGTTATTAGCCAGTATTTGTGATGAGCTCGACATTAATTACGATGCCAGTAATGCTACGCTAAAAAGCCTTACCGATATTATAAAAAAGCATTTAGAGACTAATAATAAATCGGGCGGGCACACGATACTTATTATTGACGAAGCACAATTACTGGCCCCTAACGTGCTTGAGCAATTACGTTTGCTGACAAATATAGAAACCGATCATAAAAAATTATTACAAATAGTATTGGTTGGTCAACCTGAGCTACAAGAGCTTTTAAAACGCAATGAATTAAGGCAACTCGCCCAGAGAATAACAGCTCGTTATCATTTATTGCCACTTACGCAAGGCCAAACAGTTGCTTACATAAAGCACCGTTTACATGTTGCAGGGTGTGATAAAGGAATTTTTTCGATGGATGCCATGCAAGCTGTTCATCAATTAACTGGCGGTGTGCCAAGATTAATGAACTTGGTATGTGAGCGTGCTTTAGTTGGGACTTTTGCAAAGCAGCAGTTGATAGTTGATAGCGATATAATAAAAAAATCAGCACATGAGTCATTACCCATGGATTTTGTAGCACCGGTTAACGAAGCGAACAAGGGAACATCATTTGTATCATATAGCCTTGCATTCGCTGCTTTATTTGCCGTAGGTATTGGGCTTTCATTTATTTTATAGTTAGGTAAGTTATGTCTTATTTATTAGATGCGCTAAAGCAGTCGCAGCAATCAGATATGAGTGCTGAACAGTACGACTTACAATCTGAGCAGTTAAAGCAACAGCAAGCACTTAAGCGTTATAGACGATTAGCATTAGTATTTGGTACAAGCTTAGCTGCTTTTATTGCTGTAGCTGGTGGCTTTACCGCCGGAAAGTGGTTTCAAAGTACTACTTTATTAAACGCAGCGGAACCCGCTGTAATTAAGGTGGTGGAAAGCGAAAAATCATCGCCTAACAAAGAAGTTAAAGAGGAAGATGCTGAAGCTGAAAATCAGCAAGTAGCTAAGTTAGAACCCGCTAAAGTGGCCCCAACAAATACTGCGACGATTGAAGGGCAAATTGTACATGTGCAAACACCTAATGGTGTACAGCAAATGTTACTAACGCCTAATGGGCAATATATCCCTATGCCATCGAGTCAGGTCACGAGCGCAATAGGTTATAATCAGCCAGTATTTAATCCACAAAATAATTATAATCCAAATAATACACAAAACGTTTCGGCATTTGGGCAAAATCAAAGTCAAAATACGGCATCAGCTCAATTAGATATGAGTAAGTATAAAGTGCTGGGTAAGCCAATTAATGGCAGCACCCAATCTCAACAGACGGATGACCCTGAGCTTGATGGAGTGCCTACAACGCTTAAAAATGCATTTGCGCAAGCTATACAAGATGTCGAAAAAAACCAAGATTATGAGGTTACCCACGCATCAAAAACGTCATCACGTGTTGAGCCTGTAGAATTGCTACCTGATGGTTTGCAATCAATGTTACCTAGTATTAAATATCAAGCGCATATTTATTCATCGAGTGCTGATAAGCGTTGGATCAAGCTAAATGGCCGAGAGTTACATGAAGGGGAGAGCATTGGTGTTCTAACTGTAAGAGAGATTACACCTGAGCAAAGTGTACTTGATTTTGATGGTTATGAATTTAGTCTCAAAGCACTACAAGACTGGCCTGAATAAAAATTATTGAGGCTACTTCAATATACAATTAATCATTTTAATGAAGTAGCTTTATATGCCTAAGGTAAAATAGAGTTTTTGTAAAAACGCTCTAAATCAATATTATATTCTTTGGGTTTAATAGCACATTCAATCGTATCTGAATTTTTTTTGCTTGATAAATCAATGTTCTGTATTTGCGTATAGCGGCTATGTTTAGCACTATAGAATGCTTTAACCACCGGCTTTAACGGCTTAGCTGGGTTGCTTTCAATCACTAACCCCACCTTTTGACTAGACAGTTTAACTAACGTCCCTACAGGATGGATACCAATACATTGAATAAACTTGGTGAGTAGACCAGTATCAAAACTATCCGGACACCCCTCTTTTAAAATTTTGAATGCTTTAATTGGCTCCATACCCGCTTTATAGACGCGTTCAGCTGTAAGTGCATCATACACATCTACAATTGACGCCATACGTACGTACTGACTTATCTCGTCGCCTTTCTTACCAAACGGATAGCCTTTGCCATCCAATCTTTCATGATGCATACCAGCTATATCAACAGCAATACCGGTTAAGCCGGCCTCTTCTAAAATCTCCTTACTAAAAAGAGAGTGTTTTTTCATTATTTCAAATTCAGCTTCAGTAAAACGACCTGGCTTATTAAGTACTTCATCAGGGATTTTTATTTTACCAATATCGTGCAAAAGAGCTCCTGTTGTTAGCTGCTCTATAATTTCTTTTTCTATACCTAAATGCTTTGCAAAAATACTCATTAAAATCGAAACATTAATAGAATGCTCTAGAAGATAAGCATCTTTTTGACGCATTTGCGTAAGACATGCTAGCGCATCTTGATTTCTAAAAATAGAGTCCATGAAGCCACTCGCAAGCTCTCTAAAAGGAGCTATATCTATATTACGGCCTGCTTCAATATCTTTAAATGCTTTTAGTTGTAGTGTTTTTGCTTCATCGTAGAGCTTTTTTGCTTTCCCCATTTCTTGCTCGCTACTCAGCGTCTTTTGCCAAGGGTCACGTTTTATTTTTTCTTGAGGTATCGCGATTGGATCTTTTTCAAGGACTGTATCAATGAGTGTTTTATTGGGATCTATTATTACCTCTAAAATTCCTGCCTTTTTAAGCTTATCGATACTCTCAGGCGTTTTAACCCAGCCTTGATTTGTGACTTTAATAGAGCCTGTTTGCTTCGTAACGCTTTGCACAAACATACCAGGTAGTAGCTTTGAGATAGGAATAGTTTTCAATTTTTCAACTTCGGTTGCTAATCTCTCTCTAAATTAACAAATATATTCATTTTTATCTAATAAAAAAGGCACTTTTTCAGTGCCTTTTATAAAAAATAAGCTAAATAGTATTAGAGCGCTTATTCATCGTCTTCAACAAGCGTCATTAGTGATGTGTTACCACCTGATGCTGTTGTATCAATACTGATTGTTTTTTCAGTAATAAGACGTTTGATTAACGTATCGTAATACTCAGAGCTAATTACTGGTAAAATTGCACCTTTACGCTGTGCAAGCTGCTGGCTAAAGTAGCCTAAGCGAGACGAGCGAGCAGCAACTACCGCACCGGCTAAATGAGGGTGAGCCAAAATAGCTTGTAACTGGTTAGGTTTAGCTACCTGGAAAACACCTTCAGCAACCCCTGTAGAGATAAATTTATCTTTAAAAGCGACGGCTTCATCATAAAATAACTCAGACGCTACCGTAATTACGGTGTTACCTGCGGCAATAGCAGTAATGATAGACAATGCCCAGAAGTTAAATGATGTGCTCTTATCTGCATAACACACTACACAACCACGTGCTTCTAGATGAAGTGTATTAGACTCACCCGTTGGCCCGGGCAGGGTAGTAAACTTACGCATGTGCTTTTCAAGGCGGTTAAGCTGTGCACGTGCTTCTGATAATGTTAATGCTAAGTCGTCTGCTAAATCGTCGATAATTTCTACCGTCGCGATTTTAGCAAGCAACTGACGTACAGCCGAAACACGGTCATTCAGTGGTGTTGCACGCCAAATTTTCTCATCGCGCATTGAGTTAATCATTAGCTTTTTAACTTGCTCATTCGCACCGCTGTAGTGGTGTAAATCAAGTTCGTCAGGCGTTAGATTAGTCATCTGTACGTTATCTGGTGATGCTTTTTCTTTTACTAAACGTTGTAGGTAGTTAGGGCCACCGGCTTTAGGGCCAGTACCTGATAAACCACGGCCACCAAACGGTTGCACACCAACAATGGCACCGATCATGTTTCGGTTAATGTAAACATTACCTGCACGTGACATTTTAGCAAGGTACTCACAGCGCTCTTCAATACGTGAATGAACACCCATTGTCAGACCATAGCCCGTGTTATTTATTTGATCCATCACATCATCAAGTTCATTCGATTTAAAGCGAACAATATGAACACATGGGCCAAATACTTCACGTTTAAGTACTGATAAGTCTTTGATTTCGTATAAACGAGGAGCAAAAAAGTATGCGCCATTTTGAGTATTATCAGGAATTTTACATTCGTAATGAAGTATAGAATTACCTTTTAAGTACTCAACGTGTTCATTTAAGTTTTTAAGTGCTTTTTCATCAATTACAGGACCAACATCAGTTGATAGTAACGATGGATCGCCAATGTGTAACTCAGCTAGAGCACCTTTAAGCATTTCGATAATGCCATCTGCTACGTCATCTTGAATGAATAAAACACGAAGAGCAGAACAACGTTGGCCAGCACTTTGAAAACCAGAACTGATCACATCGTCAACTACTTGCTCAGGAAGCGCCGTTGAGTCAACAATCATACAGTTTTGGCCACCTGTTTCTGCAATTAACGGTACTTGAATATCGTTACGTGCAGCAAGTGTTTGGGAAATTAATGTGCCTGTTTCAGTAGAACCTGTAAACATAACCGCTTGAATGCGCTCATCAGGAACAATTGTTTTACCTACTTCAGAACCACGAGCAATAACAGGTTGAACAACGTGCTCAGGTAAACCAACAGATAGCATTAGTTCAATGGCACGAAGGGCGATTAAACTTGTTTGCTCAGCAGGCTTGGCAATTACAGTGTTACCTGTAACAATCGCAGCAGCAACTTGACCTAAGAATATTGCAAGCGGGAAGTTCCACGGACTAATACATAAAATAACGCCACGGGCTTCAAAACGCTCATCTTTAGATAACTCTTCAGCGCGCGCTGCGTAGTAACGACAAAAATCAACCGCTTCACGTACTTCATCAATACCATCTTGCGCTACTTTACCCGCTTCTTTAATACAGATAGCGACTAGTTCATCATGATGACGCTCTAAAATGTCAGCAACGCGACGCAGTAAATTAGCTCGCTCTTTTACTGGTGTTTGTGACCATGATTTAAGTGCCGCTTCAGCGTTAGCCAGTAATACTTTCATCTCTTCGCCAGTTTGTAACTTAACGTGGCCGATGATTTCTTTGTGATTTGCTGGGTTTTTAACAGCCAATGAGCCTTCTGGTACTTGGCTTTGCTCAATTAAGTGCTCATTAAACCATGTTTCAAGATTCTCTTTGAAAGGGGTAATAACATTAATATCGGTTAAATCCATGCCTTTAGAGTTAGCACGTTCTTCACCGTATAAATCAATTGGCATTTTGATTTGCGTATTGTACTTGTTACGCAGGCCTTGCAGTGTTTCTACAGGGTCTGGTAGTAATGATTCAACAGGTTTTGTTGTATCTACAATCGCGTTTACAAATGATGAGTTAGCACCATTTTCTAACAAACGACGAACAAGGTAAGCAAGTAGGTCTTCGTGTTGACCAACTGGGGCATATACACGACATTGAATTTTTTCTTCGTTAACGATTTGGTCGAATAATGATTCACCCATACCGTGCAAACGTTGAAATTCAAAACCGGTGTTGTCGCCTTTCGCTACTTCTAAAATAGTCGCGGCAGTGTAAGCGTTATGTGTAGCAAATTGTGGATAAAGTACGTCGCGCGCTTCAAGCATTTTAATTGCACATGCTTTGTAAGAAACATCGGTTGTTGCTTTACGAGTAAATACAGGGAAATGCTCTAAACCATCTTGTTGTGTGGTTTTGATTTCAGTATCCCAGTACGCGCCCTTAACTAAACGTACCATCATTTTACGACCAACACGGGTTGCAAGGTCTGTTAGCCATTCAATTACAAAAATAGCGCGTTTTTGGTACGCTTGAACCGCTAAGCCAAATCCTTGCCAATCACCAAGATCTTCATCACTAAATACCGCTTCAATGACATCTAATGAAATATCTAAACGGTCAGCTTCTTCAGCATCAACGGTAAAGCCGATATCGTATTTCTTAGCAGCAAGCGCAAGTTCTTTTAACTTAGGGACTATTTCTTCCATCACACGGTCTTTATGAGTGAACTCATAACGTGGATGAATAGCAGAAAGCTTAACTGAAATACCAGGGCTCTTAATTGGACCACGACCATTTGCCGCTTTACCAATCGAGTGTATAGCATTCATGTAGCTGTCAAAGTAACGCTTCGCATCTTTCATTGTGCGCGCGCCTTCGCCTAGCATATCGTAAGAATATACATAACCTTTTTGCTCTGTATCGGCAGCACGTTCAATTGCTTCGTCAATGGTACGACCCATAACGAATTGCTTACCCATAATTTTCATAGCAAAATTTACAGACTTACGAATAACTGGCTCACCTAAACGACCAATGGTCTTTTTAAGCATGCCGAACTGTTGTTCTTTCGTTTTGTCTGTGTAGTTAACCATTTTACCGGTAACTAATAATCCCCAAGAAGACGCGTTTACGAATAAAGAATCGCTGCTGCCTAAATGAGAGCTCCAATCACCTTTCGCTAACTTGTCACGAATCAGTACATCTTGAGTTGCTTTGTCTGGTACGCGAAGCAGCGCTTCGGCCAAACACATTAATACAACGCCTTCTTCACTAGAGAGTGAAAATTCATTTAAAAGCGCATCAACACCGCCTTGCCCATCTTGCTCTTTACGAATGTTTAAAACAATCTGGCGGGCTCTTTCCCAGGCACGACTTCGTGCTTTTACGCCTACTTCTGCAAGCGGTAAAATATGATCAATAACCGCATTTTCATCTATGCGGTAGAAGTCACGGATTCTTTGTCTAATAGGACAAATCGTTGTTAAATCGCCGTTGAATAACATAAGCAACCCTCAGGAGTGTTAAGAATTAAAGTAAAATTAATTACCAATAAATTACCAGTGATATTGTGAGTGCATTCTAATTAAATTTCAGCAGAATATGCTGGTTAAATTTCGCGTTTTACGATAATTTACAGGGCATAAATTTAACTTATCCGCATAAAATTCTGTTATGACAATTCCAAATAGATTACGCATGCTAGATCGTATTGATTTAGCCATACTAGACGTTCTACAAAAGAACGGCAGAATTTCAAATGTTAACCTCGCAAAACAGGTTAATTTGAGTGCAAGCCCGTGTCTTGATCGTGTAAAACGATTAGAGCAAGAAGGCTATATCGAAGGCTACTACGCTAAGCTTAGCGAAGCAAAGCTTAATCAAAGCTTAGTAGCACATGTTCAAGTGTCGCTTGTTGCTTCAAATACAGCAGTATTTAAGGTATTTAGAGAGCATATACTAAGAATACAACAAGTCGTTGAATGCGACATGGTGGCAGGCGGTTATGACTATTTATTAAAAATCCGCGTGTCTAATATGGAAGAATATAGACAAGTTCTTGGCGACTTAGTCGATATTCCCGGCGTGGGCACTCATCATACTTATATGGTGATCGAAAAGATTAAAAAAGACGAAGGGCTGCTAATCGACATTTAAGCTTTTCTCAAGTAATAAAAAACCGCAATTGCGGTTTTTTATTTTAGTAGATAAAGGCTATACCAAATAGTTAGTACATCACCTTATACATAATTTATTACGACCTTCCGACTTCGCTCTATATAAAGCCGTATCAGCCGCGCATATTAATGCCTCAGATGTTCTGTACTGATTATTGTATTCACACGCTAAACCCTGGCTTACACTTATCTTTACATTCGCTGGCAAACCAATATCTCTAAAATTAATGTTGAGTATTTTTTCTTGAATACGTTTTGCGATCATTTCTGCATTTGAGACATGTGAGCGGGGTAATACAACAGCAAACTCCTCACCACCATAGCGTGCTACTAAACTATCTTTTGAGGGGAGGCAGTCTTCAATTGTTTGAGCTACTTTTTGCAAACATTTATCACCCTTTACATGACCAAAATTATCATTAAACAGTTTAAAAAAATCAATATCGATCAAGATAAAACTCAAAGGCTGTTTGTCTACTATGCATTCTTGCCAATTTTTAATAATCGCCTTTTCTAAAGTGCAGCGATTAGCGACGCCTGTAAGGTGATCTATTTTGGCTATGTTTTCGAGTACTTTATACTTTTTAACATGCTTGGAAATATCATGCATAATACAAATAAATAGAGGGGTATTGTTTGTGGTTGATGCGGGTATACAAGAAATTGAGAGCTCTATATCTAAACAGTTACCATTGTTTTTTATTATTTTAACTTCTTTAGGGCCATGATTGAGTGGTGTTTGATAGTTGTTTTTCCAACTTTCAAACATGTATTGATAGTCATCGCGATACTGTTCTTGTAAACAATCTTGCCATTTTTTACCTATTAATGAGTCAGACGTAACATTAAAAAAACGAGCTGCAACGGGATTTACTGATTCAAACACTCCATCTGCATTAACAATAAAAATAGCATCGGCCATGACATTAGTGACATTAATAATTGCGCTTATTTTTTCATTGTTAACGGTATTAGAAATGCTGCTGATTAATGCAGATACAGCGTTGTCGGTGTTGTTTGCTCTGCTATTTTCATTATTGTTAGACATGGTGTTGCTCATTTTTATTCTTAATGAAACTTTATGTCTAGTAGTTTATTTAATTTATGGGTTTGAAACCTTTCGGTAACCTTCCTTTCTAAGCTGTTGTTACTTATTGTTTATTTTTTTGGTTTAAATAAATTGCACAGGAATAAATCAGCCCAGTGCAATTTAAAATCAATAATTAATCGTTGTTGATTAATTTTTTTTTATTTATAACTTGTGGGTCAGGGCTTGAATAAGGTTTATCATTACATTCAACGTTAAATATTAAACACGCAGTGCCTGAGTTTTTTGCTGTATCGGTGATAGTGATTGCTTGGTGGTTATCACTAAGTGCATAACTGAAGTCTTGGGCACATGTTCCTATTTTATCAGTAACTGTAGCTCCTGTGAAAAAAAAGCCTAGCCCAACTGCAGCAGGAGTTAAAGTGTAAGTACCTGCAGTTTCGGTTCTTACTGTACCGCCGCCATCAACGGCTTTGCCATTTTCTGTGTAGCTAAAAATAGCCTCTTTTTTATCGTTAAACTCAATATGCACTTGAATGTCGACTTTGTTTATAGTTGTAGTCATGTAATTTCCTTTGTATTTAGTTTTATAGTTTAAAGTCAGTAATGCCTAGTTTTAACAGGCTTGCTGTTATTGTTGGTATTTCGTTTGCTCGGTTTAAGCAGGTATACGCTTGTACCTGCGGGTACTTTACGTGAATACTTTGGTTTATTTTTACTGTTTTAGTAATAGCTTTAAGCACATTTAAGCAAAATTGCTCTCGTTGTTCACTGGTCGCAGCTAATTTAGCTTTGAGTAGGTTTATATTTATGGGGGCTAAGTTATCTCTATTTTTCATTTTATTGGTTATGTACCGTTTATATTCGCCATCATTCTCAAGGGTCGTTAATAACTCTTGCGCTTTAAGGGGGAAGTTTCTGTCAATAAAATAGTGAATTAGACTAATTTGTGTATTGATAGAATTGATACTATTAAGACCTTGTGATTTTAAGAAGCTAATAATTTTTTCTGTCCTTGAATCAATCTTTTTGTCATAAGACAACATTATCAATTGCGCTAATGAGCGATAATACATATGTTGAAATTCATTATTTTCCGGATCTTGCTTTAAAGCCTCATTTATAATTTCATTCGCAAAGCGAGCTTTTAAATAGGCCATTTTTTTATCAGGTAAATAACTTAGTAAATAACTTTGTTGCATATGTATATTTGCTGACATATAAAAAAGACTGGCGTCATCAGGGTAGTGATTAGTCATTTCTTTCACCACAGAAACTGCATTTTCCAGCATATTCATTGCGACATTAAAGTTACCTAAGTTACCTTCAGTTTTTGCAAGCCAACTGATTGTATCTGCTTTATCACGTAATAAATTTTTACTATTCGGTTTTAGTTCAATGGCCCTATTCTTAAGCATAAGTGACTCTGTAAAGCTTTTTTTCGCGGCTATATAGTCAAATTTCTCTGTGTATAAAGAACCCAGTGAATTATGTGAATATGACAATTCCATAATCGAGTTAAAATCATTGGGTGCTAATGAATACATTTTTTCGCTATAAGAGTGGTACTTTTTAAATAATGGCTCAGTGGCGGCGTAATCACTTTTATCGTAACTAAGCTGCCCTAACCAAAAGGCATTGGCACCCGCAAGCGTGAGTAGCTCTAAGTTGTTTGGCTGGATTTTTAATAATGCCTCAAGGCGGGTGCGGGCATTTTCAAAGGCGGTGAAGGCTTCGTCGGTTTTACCGCGTGAATAAGCTACCTCTCCCATTGCTTCAAGAGTTTGTGCGTACTGAAAACGGTTGTTAAATTGTGCTTTATCATCGCTAAAGCTAAAAAGTGAACCTGATTCGTCAGTTTGATTAGTAAAATACTCAAGTGCTTTATTACTAATACCGTCAAGTAAGTCCATTCGCTTTACGCTACGTAATTTATCGGCAAAATCACCGACCATAAAACCAAGCAGGCTTTCTGCTTCAAGTCGCTTTTGCTGTGCCTGCTGTTGTGCTTTAAAACTGGTGAAACTCATTAATAACGCAATAAATGTGAGTAAACAGAGTAAAAATATTGTGCCACGTTTTATGTTTGTTTTAGTTTTAGTGCTTTTAATGGATCTTTTAATAAGTGCATGTTCGTTATCGTCAAGCTCGAATACATTATCGTTGAGTAGTGAAATAACTTCTTGCAGTGGTTTACCCGGCGCCAAAAGGTAAGCATTACTTTTACCTTCATTAATCCAGTTTTGTGCTTGGTGTTGTAAGCGGCTTTTTATTGCTAGTGCATCTTTATGGTCATTAATCCAGTTTTTTGCACGAGGCCATTGGCGTAATAGTGCCTCGTGAGCAAGACTAAAACAGGCTTCGCCATTTTGTAAGTGTGATACAAATAAACGGCTTTCTACCATGGCCTGCACAAATTCTTTTTGGCTTTTATTATTTAATGTTTGCCAACGTGCTGCTCGGCTCGTAATGGTTTTACCATCAGGATTTAGGGTCACTAATTGCGATAACACGCTATTAAGTTGTTGCTGTTGCTCGCTGTTTAGGCTGATAAATACATCTTCTGCTTTTTTACCGATTGCGCCCTCAATACCACCTAGTTTTGTATAAACACTGTGTAGTAGCTCGTTATTATCACTGCGTTGCAAATACAGCTCTTGCAGTGTGTATTGCAGCATGGGTAGTGCGTCGGGATTATTGGCTGTATCGGCGCAAAGTATTTCATCCAGTGGCGTTTGGGTTTCTGGGTCATTCGAGAATGTTAAATTAGCGGTTAACGTTGGCAGGCGAATAATTTGTTGTAGGTCGTGCCTGTTTGGTGGTGTTAAATCGTAGTGTGCGCCATGAGCTTTACCTGCCATTAGGCTGGGTTGTTCAACCACTAAAGGATAAAAGTCGTTACGACACGCACTAAATACAATCACTGTTTTAGAGGTTGCTAAGCGCTCAATAACCGATAAAAAATGGCTGCGTGTTTCGCTACTAAATAAAAGAGAAGAAAGCAGTACTTCTAAGCGGTCAATAAATAAAAATAACTGTGGTGTTTTAAGTTGTGTAGAGGCTTTGCTAAGTGCAATTTGTATGGAGTTGATTACGCCATCGATTGTCAATTCTAGTTGCTCTGCCAGTGTTTGCGCGCTTAATCCTTCAAACACAGGAAGGCCGTTTATATCCCAATCAAGCAATGTAGAAGCTAAATCTAAAAAAAGTCTATTTTTATGAACATCTGCAAAGTCGAGTTGGCTATAAGAAATAACCCCAATGCCATTATAGCCTCGCTCATCAAGTAATTTAGGCAATATACCCGCATTAACAAGTGATGATTTACCTGTGCCACTTGGACCCAGTATTAAACAAAACGCGCGACCAAATTTAACTTGGCTCGATATTCTATTGAGTAACGTTTCTATAGATTGATTGCGGCCAAAAAATAGGTGTGTATCGCTTGGGTTGTAGGCGCTTAATCCTAAAAAAGGAGAGCCTCCTTGCCATGTGTTTTCAGTTGTTTTTATGTCTTCAGCTAGAGGAAACTCTAGTTTTGCAATAACGCGGTAACCACGTTTGCGAATAGTTTCTATGTAGGTGGGCTCACTTGCTTTATCACCAAGGGCTTTTCGTAACTGCGTAATTGTTTTATGCAGCGGGTTATCGCCTACCTCAACATTTTTCCAGCATTGATCTAATAGCTCGTCACTCGTAACAATTTCGCCTTTTTGTAAGCACAGATGGACTAATACATCCATGGCTTTTGGTTCTAACTGTTTAGTTTTTTCTGCACGCTGAAGAGTCTTTGACAGGGGGTTGACTTGCCAATCACCTAAATAAAAAGGGCTGCGATTCATAATTGCTCATTATTGTTATTATGTAATTAAAGCGAGTGATTTGCCGACTTTTTTAACCAAGTCTTTATATTACAGATAAAATAACAAACAGATAAAGAGTTTTTACGCAGTAAAAGTGGTTTATTGATGTGGGTAATTCAATATTGAGTTACCCACTGAGTTTTATGACTCTATATCGCTTTTATTTATGGTAACTACGCGTTGAGGGAATGGGATTTCAATATCAGCATTATTAATTGCTTTATAAACACCACCGTTAATAGCCAGCTTAGTTTCGATAATTTTAGTAGTAGGCACCCAATATCGGTAGCTTATTGTAACACCGCTATCGGCAAAACGTTCAATACCCACTTGTGATAACGGATTTTGTGCAACTAATTCATGTGCTTTAAGTACGTCCTCAATGAGACTAATCGCGTTATCAGAGCAAGCACTATAGGCTATATCTATTTCACCTTTGACCAATGAGTAACTAAATGAGTTATGAAGTATTTCACCTACTATGTGCTTATTTGGAATGGTAATTTCTACTTTTTCTTCATTGATTAAAATAGTGTAGCCAAGCTCAATAGTTTTAACTTGGCCGCTTACATTTTTAACTTCAATAGTATCACCAACAACAAAAGGTCGAGTGGCTATAATCGCAAGGCCTGCACCATAGTTAGAGAGCATTCCTTGCAATGCTAAACCTGCACCTAAAGACGCAGCACCAATGGCTGCTACAAATGGCGTAACGCTGATACCTATTTTGCCAAGTGCAATAATTATAACCATTACAATTAGCAGTACTTTTACCACGCTACTGACAAAGTTAGTAAGCGTAATGTCAACGTTATGGCGGGTCATTAACGCGGCTACAAATTTGGCAAGCTTTTGTGCTACCCACAAACCAATGAGGACGATAAAAATAGCGCCAACAATTTGCATACTGTAGGTAACCATATACTCAGTAAGCATGGTGTAATATTTTTCAAACTGTTCGATTTCAGAACTGATCATAAAGCGCTCTATGTTAGGGCTATGTTGTATTTTTCCAACTATAGCAAAATGTTGACTAAAAATGGATATAACAGCGGCACTATAATTGCTGTTAATAAAGCACTTAGCGCCATTGCAACTGAGGAGTAAGCGCCTACTTTTGGATGCTCAGCAATAGCAGCAGCAGTCCCAATTGCATGACAAGCTGTGCCCATGGCAACACCTTGAGATTCGTGATTAAAAATATTAATGAGTTTAAAAAGCATAAAGCCAAATAAAGCGCCTAGTAAACCAATAAAAATAACTAAAGCCGCAGCAAGAGAGCTAATCCCCCCTAATGAGTCAGTAACAATTAAAGATATTGGGGTTGTGACACTGAGTGCGGCAACAGATGCACTTAGCTGCGCAGGCGCATTAAATAATATGCTTAGCAAAAATGCGACAACGGTTGCGTTAACAATACCTAAGCTACATGTTGCGACTATGAGTAATAGATTTTTTCGTACGTGTGTAAACTGCTGATATAAAGGAAGTGCTAAAGCCACAATCGCGGGCTCTAATAACCAGCTTAATAATTTGCTGTGCGAGGCAAATTGCGTATAAGGCAGATTTAGGTTAATTAGTAATAAAGCGATAATACTAATACTTAAAAATACGGGGTTAGTGAGCGATTTAAATACGCTGTTTTTTATACTTTGGTTTACGGCCCTTAGTGCTAAAAACAATACAATAATAAAAGGAATACTTAGCCACCATAAATTAGGCTGTAGCTCTGAAATAGCGGGAAAAGTAAAATCAGTCATTATTTTCTCTTCCCTTAAAGTACGCAATTACACTGCTAACAAGCAACAAGGTAGTTATAGGGACTAGCACCACAACTGAGGCTAAAAATGCCCAGTGCGACTTTATAAGGCCGAGATGTTCAATAAATCCCACACCCGCAGGAATGAAAAATATAGGCATAATATTTAAAATAGGGGAGGCGCATGGTTTTACATGTTGCTCTTTTACAATACCCGATAAGAGTAAAACTAATAAAATAACCATAGCGAGTAACGGTGCAGGAAAGCTTCCACCAATAAAGTGCATAATGAGTTTAGCGCAGGCTAAACATAGTAAAATAATAGCGCTACTGAGCAGATATTTCATCAAATTGGCTCACAGAAAAGATAAGAGCTTAACTTTAACAAATCAAACTCTTTTATGCATTGTGCAATAGCCTACCAGTGCTTTATATTTGCGTAGGTTATATCCGCTTTTCCTTTTGCTTTAGCAATTGCTTTTTTAGTGTTTGGGTTTAGCAATAAGCGAATTTGGCTGAAGGTTTCTTTAGCGAGTATTTTTCGTTGGTTTGGTTTATAGCTAAGTTGTGTAACACGTTTAATAGCAGCAAGCGTATCTGGTGAACGCTCAAGTAATGTATCGAGCATGTTTTGCGTTGCTTGCTGAGTATCATCGGTAAGCTGAGTAACCAAACCTAGCTCATTTGCTTGTTGTGCTGTGATTTGGTTTGCGTGGCTTGCAAGCCAAAGTGCTTGGTCGCGCTTAACTAAACTGCTCATCATTACATTCGCTCCCATATCGGGGCACAATCCCCAACGCGCTTCCATAATGGCAAGTTTGGCATCAATATGAACAATCCTGTAATCTGCCCCTAAAGCTATTTGCAAACCACCCCCTAAACAGTTGCCATCAATTTGTGCAATAACGGGCACACTCAGTGACTGCCAGCCTAATACTGCTTTTTGCGCTAAATTTTGATTACCAGGTAACCACTTAAACAATAATTTTGCTATGTTCATTGGTGTAGCCATTACTGCGGATATATCAAGACCTGCACAAAAATGCTCGCCATCGCCTTTTATTACCACAGCACGAATACTGCGATCTCTTTTTATATTTTTAATGGCTTTATGTAGCTCTACAAACATTTCAAAGCTTAATGCATTTTGTTTTTTTGCTCTGCTAAGCGTGACGGTTGCAATGCCATTTTGTTTTTCTAGTTTTATCATTACACACTCCTCTGACCTGTTTATTGAGCTTATGTTGTTATAAGAATTAAGTAAAGTTACGGTATTTTTTAAATAAATGGAATTTATTGCTAAAGCCGTAGTCTTAAAGGATTGGTTTTAGATGATAAAAAGCTAAACAATTAGAACCTAAGATGATAAAAATATTTCACGTTGTTATTTTCAACCAAAAAATAAAAATTAATCTTTATATTCAGTAGATTAGTTTAGTTTTGCTCGTCGTTTTAGTTATATACTGAATAAAGCATGACTCGGTTACAAAAAAGTCAGTGTTTTAAGCTTTTTTTTATCAAAATGATGATGATATTTGATAATATAGCGCAACTTAAAAGCTTAAGGTTAAGCACATATGTCGGGTCCACGTTTATATACGGTAGAAGAAGCTACTCACCAAGCTTATGATATTTTTTTAGAGTTAGCGCCAAATAACTTGAGTGAAAAAGATGTTGAAGACTTTAATGAGTTTAGAGAAGACCTAGGCTTCATTGAAGAAGACGAGCCAGATGAACAGTGGCAAGACTTTGTAGCCCTTGAGATAGAGCCAGAGCATTTTATTCAGGTGTTGGTTGGTTTAGAATTCGAAAATGATGATGTTTTGTTTGCTAAGATTTTGATTAGCCTTGATAAAGATGCTCCGTTTTGTCATATCTTATGGAAAGAAACAGAGTAAATATATTTTACTTGTTTTTGTAACTGTGTATCAGAGAGAGTGCTGTGCTTAAGTATTTATTTTTAATTCTTGTGATGATTAGTAGCCCTTGTTGGGCGGTTGATCCCTTTGAGGATTTTCATGAATATGGCAAGCTCTCTGAGGAAGAAATTCATGAGTTACATCAAGGTGACATGTTCTACGGTGACACTGAATTTGGCTTTATTCTAAGCAAAGGGAATACCAATTCAACTAGCTTTAAGCTCAAAGGGAATTTATATCAAGACTTTGAAAATTGGCGGAATCAATTCAAAATAGACTCCCTTTACAAGCGTGATCATAATGATGAAACAGATGAAACAGATGTCACTGCAAACCGTATCTTCGTTTCAGCACAAGGTAACTATAAAGTAGGTGTTAAAAACTCCTCATTTTTTATTTACGGTGATTACGAAGAAGATGAATTTAGTGGACTTGATTTCAAAAGTACGGTGGCGACAGGCTATGGTGCGCGTGTATATCAAGGCTCTAAAAACAAAGTAGACATTGATATAGGACCTGGTTTGTACCGTTCAGTAGCCGATGAAGATTCGGATGTGAGCGAAGATGAAGTTAATAAAACTGGTTATTTAGTACGTGTTGCAATGCAGTGGGAACGTTTGGTTTCCAAGCGTACTCGTTTTAATCAAGATGTGAGTATAGAGCAGTCGCTTTCAGGGCTTAATTCTCGCTTAAAATCGGAAACGGCGCTTATTAGTCAAGTGATTGGTGCCGTATCGCTTAAATTTGCCTACATGTATCGTTATAATTCAAAACCCGAAGATGATAAACTCAAGTTTGACTCGGAGCTGAGTGCTACATTGGTGTACAGCTTTTAAGTATTTATTTAATTTAGAGAATATTATGTATCAGCATAAACAGTATGCGGTGTTTATCTTTTTTGTATTAGCGTGGATAGGCGGTTTTGTAGCGCTTGCATGGAACTTGTTAGGCGCTGATGGACCTTTAATGATATTTGCTGGGATTTTAGTGCTGGTGGGCTTTTTGTTCCATGGTCTAACAGTAAAAGTAGATGATAAAAAAATTAGCTGGGCGTTTGGTCCTGGCGTTGCAGGGCAAAGCATTGAGCTTGGCGAAGTAATAGAAGCTAAGGCAGTTCAAAACTCTTACAGGCACGGTATTGGTATGCGAATTACTCACGATGGTTGGGTGTATACAGTATCTGGCTTTAGTGCAATACAGCTAACGCTTAAAGATGGCACTTTATATCGAGTTGGCACAAACGATCAAAAAGGTTTACTAGCCGCTCTAAAAGAAAATAATGTATCAATCGCGCTGCCTAGTAAGGCAAAAACTGAAACGGTTAAGCGCAACAATATGATATAAAAAAAGCGCCCTAGGCGCTTTTTTACTTGGTTTAACAGTGTATTAGTGGTCGTGACCACACCCACCTTCACCATGTACATGACCATGAGTGAGTTCTTCTTCGGTTGCATCACGTACTTCTAGTATTTCTACATCAAAGTTAAGTGTTATGCCTGCAAGTGGGTTGTTACCATCTACAATAACTTCTTCATCTTGGATATCGATGATCATTACTGATTGGTCACCATCATCTGTTGATGCACGAAATTGCATGCCGACTTCAATTTCCATACCTTCAAACATCGACTTAGGTACAGCTTGCATTAGGTTATCGTGGCGTTCGCCATAACCTTCATCAGGTTCAACTTTTACGCTAAGTGTGTCGCCTGGTTGTTTACCTTGCAAAGCATTTTCTAGGCCTGAAATTAAGTAGCCTGTGCCAATGATAAAGTGTAGTGGCTCACCACCGAACGAGTTATCAATGCTATTGCCATCATTATCCATTACCGAATAATGCATTTTTACCACTTTGTTTGCCGCAACGATCATAGTCATTCCTATTTATTCATCTTCAAGAGAGTAGGGTAGAGGCAGAATGCTTAGCTCCACCTGAGGTGTGTGTTTTGCACGAAGTACCTGAGTTACATCAGTATCGTTTGGCAACACAACGAGGCCTGTTAATTTATTTGTTTGTTCATTAAAGCTTTGTGCAATAAGTTTACCGGCACGGCGCCAATTTTCGCCTAATTGGGTTTCTAAATCGGGCTCTGAAAGTATCCCTTCGCTTTGACCTGAGACTATATACATTGCACGCTTATTTTTACCTAGGTACTTCATGCGAGCCACAGTTTCTTGACCGGTATAACACCCTTTTTTAAAGCTTATACCGTCAATAGCATGTAGGTTTACCATTTGAGGAACATACTCGCCAATTGCATCTGCACTTAACTGAGGTTCACCTGCAAGCATAGATGCTTGTTGCCAAGGAGCTTCGTTATCAAGTGTAGATACGTCATCAGGCATACTAAACTGGCTATCGACCATCAATAAAACACGGTTATCAGCTAATTTTAGTGCTTTACCGCTTTCAAAGTCACACGCGCTCGCATCACCTTCAAAGTTAATATCAAGTTGTGCGAGTACATCCGATAAATCATCACCAATGAGACCAATTAATCGCTTTGAACATGCACTAATGTCAACTTTTGCAAATACGGCATACTTTTTTAGCTCAGCTAACGATTTTTCTACTTCGTTTTCGCTGCCTGTAAGGTAGTAGCTGTCTTGATAAGAAAATAATTTAAATACGCCCCAAAGTTTACCTTTAGCGCTGCAATGGCCAGCCCACAAATAATTACTGCTGGTTAATTTATTTAGATCTTGAGTGATTTGCCCGTGTAAATAAGATAATTTATCAGCACCGCAGAGGCTAATAAGTTGATGAGATAACGGACATGCATAAACGCTCGACATAAAAACCTTCTTTGCAATATAAATGAAGTGACATAATAACGCAGTTGTTACGTATGGTACAGACAAGCGCTTATTGGTGCGGGTTTATTCTTTAATGAGAGATTAATAGCTGCTAAATAGGCTTGTGTTTGTTAAACTCGAGTCAATTAAGTATGAGGTTTAAAATGGTTGAAATTCATAGTAAAGCACGTATTCGTTGGGCTTGCCGTCGTGGCATGTTAGAGCTTGATGTTTTGTTTATGCCGTTTGTTGAAGAAGCATACGACTCTTTGAGCGCAGAGCAACAGGCTATTTTTCAGCGTTTGCTAACAGAAGAAGACCCTGACTTATTTGCATGGTTTATGGGTCATCAAGAATGTAAAGATGAGCAGTTAAATGGTATGGTTTCGCTGATCTTAGACCGAGTTCGTGTATAGGTTTACAGTTACTAATAATAGAGCTGACCACAAACCTATTGTGGTCTTTTTTTGCATGCTCATTTTAATATTATGTTTATTTTTAGATTCTCTACTAGCTATGCTTTTTTGTTTGATAATTAATATATTAGCTGGCTTTTTAGTGTGGCAAAAAGTGTTGGCAATTCATCCAAATCATGGCGTTATAATACTAGAACCCAACCTATTTAGGTTTGAGGGAGAGGGCTTAAAAATTCAGGGTGAAATTAGTAAAAAAAGCCGTTTTTATGGCAATAATATATGGCTACATATTAAAGGTTTTAGTAACAACCATTGGCTTATAATTTCAGCCAATGGTGTTAATGAACAAAGCTATGCGCGTCTAAAACGCGCTACTTTAAGCGCGGTTAATTGCGTTTTGGAGTCAAAATAGTCGGTGTTGGATTTTTATTTTGCTCAGGGTAATCAATAGTATAATGTAGGCCTCTGCTTTCTTTTCGCTCCATTGCACTTCTAATAATGAGTTCTGACACTTGTACTAAGTTACGAAGCTCAAGCAAGTTATTACTTACTCTAAAGTTTGCATAATAATCATGTATTTCTTGCTGCAGCAACTCAACCCTATGCAGTGCACGTTCTAAGCGTTTAGTAGAGCGTACAATACCTACATAATCCCACATAAATAAACGTAGTTCATGCCAGTTATGGGTAATAACAATTTCTTCATCAGAGTTACTAACACGGCTTTCATCCCAATGAGGTAGAGCCATTGGCTCTGGTGCATGTTCAATTTTACTTAAAATATCTTTAGCTGCAGCGTGGGCAAATACAATACATTCCAATAATGAATTACTTGCCATACGGTTTGCACCATGTAGGCCTGTGTAAGCGACTTCGCCAACAGCATACAAGTTATCGAGATCTGTTTTACCGTTAAAGTCGGTCATTACGCCACCACAAGTGTAATGCGCAGCAGGTACAACTGGGATTGCTTCTTTTGTTATATCAAGCCCTACACTTAGGCATTTTGCGTAAATAGTAGGAAAGTGCTCAATAATAAAGTCTTTATCTTTGTGGCTAATATCTAAATAAACACAATTAGCACCTAAACGCTTCATTTCAAAATCGATTGCGCGTGCCACTATATCGCGTGGAGCAAGTTCTTCACGACTGTCAAAATCTTTCATAAAACGAGTGCCATCAGGTCGTTTTAAATAAGCTCCTTCACCGCGCATAGCTTCTGTAATTAAAAAGTTTTGTAGCTCTGGATGATAAAGGCTCGTTGGATGAAATTGATTAAATTCCATATTGGCAACTTTACAGCCTGCGCGCCATGCCATTGCAATGCCATCACCACTTGATACATCTGGATTAGATGTATACAAATACACTTTGCTTGCGCCACCAGTGGCAAGAGCAACAAATTTAGCTGAAATGGTTTCTACCTTTTTAGCTTTTTTGTTCCACACATACATACCTTCAATGTGTGATCCTGTTTTTCCGGCGCTTTTATCTGTAATTAAATCAATAGCATTGTATTGCTCTAAGAGCGTTATATTCTTATGAATTTTAACTTGGCTAATAAGCGTGGTTTGCACAGCTTTGCCAGTAGCATCGGCTGCATGCAAAATACGACGATGGCTGTGACCGCCTTCACGTGTTAAATGAAAACGCTCTTTTCCTTTGCTATCAAACTCCATATCAAAGGGAACACCTTGGTCGATTAACCACTGTAGGCAATCGTGAGCATTGCTGGCAGTATAATGAACAGCGTCTCTGTCGCATAAACCGCCGCCCGCATCGAGTGTATCTTCAACATGAGATTCTATGCTGTCGTTTTGTTTATCAAATACAGCTGCTATACCACCTTGAGCATACAAAGTAGAACCTTCTGTAAGCGCTCCTTTACTGATCACGGTAACGTTACAATAATTAGCTAGAGATAATGCAAGTGATAAGCCTGCTGCGCCGCTACCTATAATAGCGACATCTGCAATGTGATGTTTATTTTGGTTCATGTCAGAGGTACTTTGCGGTTACAATGCTCGTATAGAGCAATATTTGTTTTTAATATCTGTAGTTGTACCATATTTGTCATACTACTACGTAGTGATTTTAAAGGCTTAGCGCCGTTATTTATCATCTATTTTATAAAAAAATAATATTAAGCAGAACTTTTTATTCATAAAGAGGTCAGAGTATTTGTGAACAATGACGACAATATGAATAACAAGCAAAAATCAGACATAGGAGTACCGGCTCGAATGAGCGAGCAGGAATTAGATTTAGTGCTAGTAAAAAGGGTCCAGCAAGGAGATAAAAACGCCTTCAACCTATTAGTAAAGAAGTATCAAAACAAAATTGCAGGTTTGATCTCACGTTATGTATCAAACCAAGGCGATATTGCTGATGTAGCACAAGAGGCTTTTATTAAAGCTTACCGTGCACTTCCAAACTTTAGAGGTGACAGCGCCTTTTACACGTGGTTATACCGTATTGCCGTTAATTGTGCTAAAAATTACTTAGTAGCCCAGGGGCGTAAGCCGCCAGCAAATGATATAGACGCTGAAGATGCCGAGTTTTATGATTGTGCAGATTCAATGCGATCTAATGCATCTCCTGAAAACCTACTTTTAAGCGAAGAAGTACGCGCTGTTATTTTTAATACGATTGATAGTTTGCCTGAAGATCTTAAAACCGCAATCACCCTTAGAGAAATCGAAGGGATGAGCTATGAAGAAATAGCAGTGGTAATGGATTGCCCGGTCGGGACTGTGCGTTCGCGTATATTTCGTGCCCGTGAAGCAATAGATAACAAATTAAACCCATTAATAGGCGAGTCTTAGTATGACAAAAGCACACCTTAACAAGTTAGATAACGAAGCGTTATCGGCATTACTTGATGGCGAGCAACATCTGACTGATGCAAAAATTGCAGAGCAAGATGTAACTACGTTTGGCCGTTATGCGTTAATTGGTGATGCGATGCGTGCTCAAAAAAATAATAACGACATACATATTGATATTAGCGATCGCGTTGCATTAGCACTTGAAAGCGAGCCTGTTTATGCTGACTTTAGTCAGTCAAAAACACAGCCTCAAGCAATCACTGAGACGGTACAAGATAATAAAGTAGTGGCTTTTAATTGGCGCAAACCCGTTGCTCAACTAGCAATTGCAGCCAGTGTGGCAATGTTTGCTATTGTGGGAGTTAATACGCTTCCTCAAAGTAACAACGAGCAACAAAGCGAAATTCCATTACTACAAACCACACCGCTGACAGGTATGGCATCGCCAGTAAGTTACTCATCTGAGCCTGCGCTTGAAAATGCAGAGCAAGGTTTACGTGAATTACAGCAACAACGCATTGGTGCATTAGTTCTTGAGCATCAACGCCAAGCACGAGTTGCGAATTCTTTAGAAACAGCGCAAACTAATACCAAAGCGTCTGAGGAAAAAAACTAATTAAATGAAAGTAATCACTTTTGTTCTGTCGTTGGTAGTAAGCTTTAATGCATTTGCCAACGACACAAATCCTGCCAAAGATTTATTACTAAAAATGGCTAATGCCGTTCACACCCGTAATTTTGACGCTTCGTTTGTGGTTGTCAAAGGTAAAACAATGGAACCCTACCGATGGGTGCATGCTTTACAAGGTGATACAGAACTTGAGCATTTAAGTTTACTTAACGGTGCTGGGCTTGAAATGGTCCGTATTGACAACCAAGTTACTTATTTTGAACCTCAGTCAGAACCATACTCCCTAAAAACAGATTCAATAGCGGGTCCAATCCCTGAAGTACTTTTTAAAGATATAGATCGCTTAAGCGCGCACTATGATTTTGTACTAGGCGGTAAAGGTCGTATTGCAGGGCGTGCTGCACAACTAGTTCGCATAGAATCTAAAGACGAGTATAAATATAATTATTGGATTTGGCTGGATATGGAGTCGTCGTTATTACTAAAAGCCGCGTACGTTAACCATGAAGGTGAGGCCTTAGAGCAGTTACAGCTTACTCACATTAGTGTGACAGAGCAGCCAGCAGGTATGTTACTTGAAGTGCTCAATCGAAACTTTCCAACGCCTTTACCAAACGATGCACTTATAAACGAAGACAGTACAGCTACTAACTGGCAAATTAGTTGGTTACCGGATGGCTTTGAATTACTAAAATCAGACAGACATAAGCTCGATTTAAATAACGAATTAACAGACTATTACTTGTTCTCTGATGGTTTTGTTGAAATTTCGGTATTTATTCAGCGTCCATTGCCGGGTAAGCGTTTAAGTGGTGCACTAACCTCTGGTGCAACGACAGTATATGTGCATAATGGCGGTAATTTTGATGTATCGGTTGTTGGTAATGTACCGAGTATGACCGCAAAAGCGATTGCTGAGTCAGTTACCCGCGCATTATAAACGATTCGTAAGGATTGTTATGATTGAACAAACCCTCACTGTTGTGGCCCTCGATGGCCACATTGCTCATTTAGAAGCACAACAAAAACAAGCTTGTGAAGGCTGCAATGGTCGTTGCGGCTCACAAGTGTTTGGTAAGCTGTTTGGCACTGCAAAAAAAACCTTCCCTTATAAATTTGAATCCTCTGTTGAAGTAGGACAAAAGGTAACCTTGTCACTTGATGATAGTCACGTCGTTAAGCATGCATTTGCGGTATACATACTGCCACTGCTTTTAAGTCTGGTTTTTGCACTGATTGCAGCGCAATTATTTATGGCTTGTGAAGGTTGGCAAATTTTAGCTGCAGCTTTAGGTGGTGTTACTGGTTTCTTTATAGCTAAAACTCGCGTGAAATCGCTAAAGCACGATATAAAAGTTATAAAAATTCACCCAATTAGTATCCCTTTAACTCAAATAGATGGTGATTGACGCCAATTAAATGTAAAATTGCCGTTTTATACCAAAGTAACTTGGAAATACAGGGAATAGTGGTTTTTTAAATTATTTTATCTAGCTGAATTATATAAGTTAAATAAATTTAACTTATTGTTATTCAATAAATAAAATGGTTTTAATCAATATTAAAAAGCATTGGTGATGTTTGTAATTTACAAACTGAGCTTATGGCATCCTACAGCAAGTATTTTCAAGTCACTTAGGTATTCATATTTAGTCCATTAAAATAGAAGTATAGAATCCAGTTTATGAAGCATATCCGTAATTTTTCGATCATCGCCCATATTGACCATGGTAAATCGACCCTTTCAGATCGTTTGATCCAAGTTTGTGGCGGTTTAACCGACCGTGAAATGCAAAAACAAGTTTTGGATTCAATGGATATTGAGCGCGAACGTGGTATTACCATTAAAGCGCAAAGTGTAACGTTGAATTACAAAGCGAACGATGGCGAAACTTATCAACTTAATTTCATTGATACTCCAGGACACGTTGATTTTACGTATGAAGTATCGCGTTCTTTAGCTGCATGTGAAGGTGCACTACTCGTTGTTGATGCAGGCCAAGGCGTTGAAGCACAAACATTAGCTAACTGTTACACTGCTATTGAAATGGAATTAGAAGTAATTCCAGTACTTAACAAAATCGATTTACCGCAAGCGGATCCTTTGCGCGTTGCAGAAGAAATTGAAGAAATTATTGGTATTGATGCCCTTGATGCAGTGCAATGTAGCGCTAAAACGGGTGTAGGTATTGCCGAAGTTCTTGAAATGATTGTTAGAGATGTTCCGCCGCCAGTAGGCGATACAGATGGACCTCTACAAGCACTTATTATCGATTCTTGGTTTGACCCATACCAAGGCGTTGTATCACTAGTGCGTATTAAGCACGGTGAATTACGTACTGGCGATAAAATAAAAATAATGTCGAACGAGCATATACATACTGCCGACCAAGTGGGTGTATTTACGCCTAAGCAAACTAACACCGGTATTTTAAGAACCGGTGAAGTAGGGTTTGTTATTGCTGGCATCAAAGAGATACATGGTGCTCCAGTAGGCGATACTATAACTCATCAAAAAAATGCGGCTCCACTTCGTTTACCTGGTTTTCAAAAAATTAAGCCTCAGGTTTATGCAGGCATGTTCCCAATTGCATCAGATGAGTATGAATCATTCCGTGATGCGCTTAATAAACTAAGCTTAAACGATGCGTCGTTATTCTTTGAACCAGAGAATTCAACTGCATTAGGTTTTGGTTTCCGCTGTGGCTTTTTAGGTATGCTACACATGGAAATCATTCAAGAGCGTTTAGAGCGTGAATACGATATTGATTTAATTACAACGGCACCTACGGTAATCTATGAGATAGTTACTAAAGAAGGTACATTCCAGATTGATAACCCGTCTGACTTACCTGCAGTAAACGATATTTTAGAAATTCGTGAGCCGATTGTTGAAGCTAATATTTTGGTACCACAAGAATACTTAGGTAATGTTATTACTTTGTGTATTGAAAAACGCGGTAGCCAAACAAAAATGACCTATCACGGAAAGCAAGTAGCTGTTACGTATGAGCTACCTATGGCTGAAGTGGTAATGGACTTTTTTGATAAATTAAAATCAACAAGCCGTGGTTTTGCATCGCTTGATTATAACTTTAAACACTTCCAAACATCAGATATGGTGCGTGTTGATATTTTAATCAATAGTGAGCGTGTTGACGCACTTGCGATTATTGTTCACCGCGATGGTGCACAGTCTCGTGGTCGTCAATTAGCTGATGCATTAAAAGAGCTTATTCCTCGTCAAATGTTTGATATTGCGATTCAAGCAGCTATTGGGCAACACGTTATTGCACGTACTACGGTAAAACAGTTACGTAAAAACGTAATTGCTAAGTGTTACGGTGGCGATGTGAGTCGTAAGAAAAAGCTACTTAAAAAGCAAAAAGATGGTAAAAAACGTATGAAGCAAGTAGGTAATGTTGAAGTGCCTCAAGAAGCGTTTTTAGCTATTTTAAAAGTTGGTAAATAAAAACAAAGGATTATAAATGGCTGGTTATTTTTCAGTTTTATTGGTGCTATTAACCTTAGGCTCAGGCTTAATATGGTTAATAGATCACTTAATGTATGCACCTAAAAGACAGGAGCGCTTAGCGATAGCGCAAACGTCTGCTGGAGCTCCGTTAGATGAAGAAACTGCGGCATTAATTGCACCAGAGCCAGTAATAACGGAAACCGCAAAGTCGATTTTCCCGATGATTGCAGCAATTACTATTTTTAGATCATTTATTTTTGAACCGTTTCAAATTCCATCTGGTTCAATGATGCCTACACTGTTAGTGGGTGACTTTATTTTAGTACAAAAGTATTCATATGGAATAAAAGACCCAGTTTGGCGTACTCAGTTAGTTGACGTAGGTGAGCCAGAGCGTGGTGATATTGTTGTTTTTAAATACCCTTTAGATGAAAGTGTTGACTATATTAAACGTACGATTGGTTTACCAGGCGATAAAATTGTTTATCGTGATAAACGTTTATATATTCAGCCAAACTGTAAAGAAGGCGAAACCCAACAGGGTGAGCTTTTATGTAATGAATTCAATAAAATTGATTTTAAACTAATTAATGATAACGAATTTAAACAAGGCCCAATGCCTCTAGCTCGTGTTAATGAAAATTTAACAACAGTTACGCATGATATATTAATCAACCCACAAGCGCCTGAAAGAAAAGGGCGTTACTATCAGCAACCGGGCACGCCTTCTGATGAATGGACTGTTCCTGCTGAACATTATTTTATGATGGGTGATAACCGCGACAACAGCCAAGATGGTCGCTTTTGGGGCTTTGTACCAAAAGAAAACTTGGTGGGTAAAGCTGTCTTTATATGGATGAGTTTTGAATTTGAGAATGGCCCTGATGATATTTTACCAGGATGGGTTCCAACTGGTGTTCGCTTTGAACGCCTAGGTAATATTCAGTAACGATGAAAAAAAATGTAACAGAATTATATAAAAAAATTGGCTATGAATTCGCTGATCAAGGTTTACTTGAACAAGCAATGACGCACCGCAGCCACAAAGGTCAACATAATGAGCGACTAGAATTTTTAGGCGACTCGATTTTAAGCTTTGTGATTGCCAATGCACTTTATGCCAAATTTCCTAAAGCGCGTGAAGGCGATTTAAGCCGCATGCGTTCAACACTTGTGCGTGGTCAAACACTTGCCGAGTTTGGTCTTGAATTTGGTTTAGGCGATTATTTACGCTTAGGGCCGGGCGAGCTTAAAAGTGGCGGTTTTCGTCGCGAGTCAACGCTTGCTGATGCAGTAGAAGCTATTATAGGCGCTGCATTTTTAGATTCAGGTATCGACAGTTGTGGCGATCTTATATTGGCGTGGTACCAATCACGCTTGGATGCTATTTCACCAGGGCTTAACCAGAAAGATCCTAAAACCCTGCTGCAAGAGTATTTGCAAGCCCGTAAATTATCGTTACCGGGCTACACAGTAGTTGATACTAAAGGCCAAGCACACAATCAAACATTCACGGTTGAATGTATTGTTGATGGAATGGATAGCATAATTTCTGTTGGTAGTTCGCGCCGTAAGGCCGAACAAAAAGCTGCCGAAAAAGCATTGAAGATACTTAAAAATGAACCTTGATACCTTAATACAGCCTCATGAACGTGATGTAGATACATTTTGTGGAATGGTGGCGATTGTCGGTCGACCAAACGTAGGTAAATCGACTTTGCTTAATGAGATTATTGAGCAAAAAGTGAGTATTACCTCACGTAAACCACAAACTACACGTCATCGTATTATGGGTATTCATACTGTAGATAAACACCAAGCAGTATACATAGATACACCGGGTCTACACGTTGAAGAAAAGCGTGCTATTAACCGTTTAATGAATCGAGCAGCGTCTAGTTCTATCGGCGATGTAGAGCTTATTATTTTTGTCGTTGAAGGCACTCATTGGAATGCAGATGACGATATGGTACTTAATAAAGTATCGCAAAGTGGTAAGCCTGTATTATTAGTTATTAATAAAATTGACCAAGTTAAAGACCGTGATCTTGTATTGCCTCATATGAAGTGGTTAAGTGACAAGTTTGATTTTGTTGGAATTATGCCAGTATCAGCAACGCAAGGTAAAAACGTTGATTTAATCAAAGCAGAAGTAACTAAACGCTTACCTCCTTGCGAATTTTACTTTCCTGAAGATTATGTAACTGACCGTTCGATGCGCTTTATGGCAGCTGAAGTTATCCGTGAAAAGCTAATGCGTTTTATGGGTGAAGAACTACCGTATTCTGTGACTGTTGAAATTGAGCAGTTTAAATGGCAAGACAACGGTATTTGGCACATCAATGGGTTAATTCTTGTTGAGCGCGAAACACAAAAACGCATGGTTATTGGTAATAAAGGCGAAAAGCTAAAAACCATTGGCCGTGAAGCTCGTAAAGACATAGAAGAAATGCTTGATAACAAAGTATTTTTAGAGCTTTGGGTTAAAGTTAAGTCGGGTTGGGCTGATGATGAACGTGCACTAAGAAGCTTAGGTTACAGTGAAGACTAAACCAAGCAGTAGCTTAGTGAATGGATAGCGACTTCTACACCGCGTATTTATTACATAGGCGTCCGTATAGTGACTCCCAGGTAATGTTAGATATGCTTGTAGAAGGCGTTGGTCAGTTAAGAATGCTGGCCCGAATTAGTGGTCGCCAGGCCACTAAACATAAAGCACAACTTCAGCCGTTCCAGGCACTCCTTGTTAATTACAGTGGCAAGTACGATTTAAAATATATCAATAAGTTTGAACTGCATGGTAACCCGCACTTTTTAAAAGGTGATGAGCTTTATTGTGGTTTTTATTTGAACGAACTGACTAACCGCATCGTTCCTGTTAATGAGCCAATTGAACAAGTATTTGAGCTATATAAATCCCACCTAGGAAACCTAAACAGCGGAGCCAATTTACAAGAAGTGCTTCGCTCGTACGAATTTCAATTATTGGAATTACTCGGTTATGGCGTGGATTTTAGTTTTGATGCCAGTGGTGAACCAATAGATGAAAAGCAGACGTATAGTTATTTCCCCGAACTTGGTTTTTTAGTACAAGAAGATACGCGTTCTGGATTTAGTGGCAAACAACTCAACGCCATAGCAAATCATGACTTTAGCCAAAGTGATGTGCTATATATGGCAAAGCAATTAAGTCGCTATTTATTAAAACCCTTATTAGGTAGTAAACCATTAAAAAGCCGTGAGCTATTTATGGCCTCTCAATAAACGTAATTTTACAGGTAAGAAAATGAAAGATATTCTTTTGGGTGTAAACGTAGATCATATTGCAACACTTCGTCAAGCGCGTGGAACAAGTTACCCAGATCCAGCCCATGCAGCCAGTGTAGCAGAGCATGCAGGCGCAGACGGTATTACGATTCACTTACGTGAAGACAGACGCCATATTCAAGATCGCGACGTTTATGTGATGGCTAAAACTATCCAAACTCGCATGAATCTTGAAACCGCTGTTACCGATGAAATGATACAGATAGCGCTTGAAGTAAAACCCGAGTACGTGTGTTTAGTACCTGAAAAGCGCGAAGAGTTAACCACCGAGGGCGGCTTAGATGTAGCGGGTAATATAGATAAAATTAAAGCCGCAACAAAAACGCTTACCGACGTGGGTATTAAAGTATCGCTATTTATTGATGCAGATAAAGCACAATTAGATGCAGCTAAAGAATGTGGTGCTCCTTATGTAGAAATACACACAGGCGCATATGCTGATGCAACAAATGATACTGATTTACACAAAGAGTTAGAGCATATTCGTGAAGGTGTTAAATACGCAGCAAGCTTAGGTTTGATTGTTAACGCTGGCCATGGTCTTCATTACCATAACGTTAAACCCATTGCCGCAATGCCTGAGATTTATGAGTTAAATATTGGCCACGCTATTATTGCTCGTGCAGCGATAGATGGACTCGATAAAGCCGTACGCGATATGAAACGATTAATGATTGAAGCAAGAATGTAATACGAATCTACATAAGTATTTAAAAAGCTTAATAAAAAAACGCGGTAAATGCCGCGTTTTTTTGTATCTAAAATTCAAAGCTTATCTTTGTAGCTCAGTTACGCTTGCATCAGCAAGTAAGTTTTCAAGCTCGTCCTGTAACTCAAATAATTCAGGTTCAATATTCTCTAACAAGCATTTATTTTTAAGTGATGTTTCAATTGTTTCTGCGAGTGATTTAAGTTTAGGTACACCAGTGTAGCAACATGCGCCATGAAACTTGTGGACAATACTTAAGACTTGCTGACAATCATTGCTCTCTATCGCTTTTGCAAGCAATGTAAGAGTTTCAGGGACGCTTAGAAGTAGCATATTAAGCATCTCTAGCGCTAACTCGCTCTTTCCGCCAGCACGCTGCAGGGCTTGCGCCCAATCAATTCGACTACTTTGAAATGGTGCAGGACTTTGTGGTGTATCTGTTTTAGCTTTATCGCGATTAACCGGGTTCTGTGGACTATGATCGCTAATAATTTGTTTAAGCATATCTTCATCAATAGGCTTAGTTAAATAGCCTTTAAAGCCATCTTTTAGTAGTTGCTCTTTTTCGCTTTGAAGGGCGTGTGCCGTTACAGCTATAATTGGTGTATCTTCATTAAGTGATGATTCTTGTATAAGCTTGCATGCGGTTATACCGTCCATAATTGGCATCTGAATATCCATAAAAATTATGTCGTATTTATGACTTTTACTTAAGCTGTATGCTTGTGAACCATTATGTGCCGTTTCTATTACTTCAATCTGTTCACTTAATAAAGTATGGAGAAGTTTTAAGTTGGCATCGTTATCATCAACAACCAATACTTTTAACGGTAGCAAAGCTTGATCGTTTTGTTCAATATTATGAGTAGGGTGGTCAAGCCTATAAGGTGCGGCAAGTACTTCACATAATTTACGGTGATTAAGTGGTTTACTTAAACACGCATCAGCACCGCTGCCTATAAAGGCTTCTCGCATATTGTGCGATACAGTATTTAGCATTAAATATAAGTAATCAGTAGATTCACGCACGGCTTTTACATAGCTTTTTAGTTGCTGCATATCATCAACTGATGCCATATGGCCAATTAAGCAAACATCATATTTATGTTCAGTATTTTTTATAGCGTCTAAAAAGCTAGTCTCGTTAAAACATGCCGTCACGCTTGATTCCCACTGAGTCAATAACGAAAGTACAGCGTGATGTGTATGCTCGTGTGGCTCTAAATATAAAATACGTTTACCAATGAGCGATTTCGTAGGTAAGTCGTTAGTAAATACATGATTGGGCAAACTAAACACACTATTGAATGTAAAACAGGTACCGTTACCTGGTGCAGAGTTTAATGTTATGCGGCCATTCATCGCTTCAACAATATGCTTGGTAATAATGAGGCCAAGACCTGTACCACCAAACTTACGTGTAATGCTTGAGTCTGCTTGCCCAAATGGAGTAAATAAAGAGTCTTGCTTATCCATAGGTATACCCACGCCAGTATCTGTTACTGACACAAGTAAAGAAGTACGTTCGTCATCGAGTAACCGATGGCTTATGTCGACCTTAATGGAGCCTTTTTCAGTAAATTTAATCGCATTACTTAATAGGTTTATCAGCACTTGTTTAAAGCGAGTGGGATCGCCCGTTAAGTCATCTGGTACTTGTTGGTTAATGTAAATGGATAGCTCTAATTGCTTATCGTGTGCGCTAGGAGCGAGTAGCGTCATCACTTCATTTACAGCATCACGAAGTTGAAACTGAATCGACTCAAGTTCCATTGCACCCGCTTCTAGTTTGGAGAAATCTAGAATGTCGCTAATAATAGTCATTAAACTATTTGCTGATAGCATAATAGTGTCGAGATAATCTTTTTGATGCTTGTTTAGTGGTGTTTTATAAAGCTGGCGTGTAAATCCAATAACACCATTTAACGGAGTACGAAGTTCGTGACTCATTTTAGCTAAAAAGTCTGATTTTACGCGGTTAGCATCTTGAGCTTCTTTTTTTGCAAATGAGAGCTCTATATTTGAAGTTTCGTATTGCTCTAGTGTTTCGCGGTAGTCGCTAGTTGCTTGGTCAATATTTTTTTGCATTTCATCTTTTTGCATCACCATAGTGTGAGCAATGGTATTTAAGCCTTCTCGCAATAGCTCAAATTCACCTATCATGTTGTCGTTAAGGCCAGTACTTCTTTTACCTTCGACTAACTTGTCGGTTGCAAGTACTAACTTATTAAGCGGCGTCATAAACATGCGGCTTAACCTTAAAGCTAAAATTGCTGCAAACACCAATGATAAAATAATTACAATACCGCTAATTAATAAAGCACGTTGCTGCCCTATAACCGCTTGGTCTTTGTTTAGCTGAATAATAACGGTGCCCAGAGATGACTGAAAAGCCGATGGATCCCATTTAGAGTCGTGACTTGTATGGTTAATAATGGGGGTGAAGAATGTAACAAGCTCATCTGACTTTTGCACATGGGTCGTTTTTAAATTTATGAGCGTTTTTTGATTAATTAACTTTTCAAATGAGCGGTGATAATTACTCGTCATTAATAGCGCGTTATTTTTATCAAAAATTGCAATCGACTTAATTGTAGGGGAGTGTTTGTTATGTGTGTAGCTTATAAGGCGATTCAATAGCTGTTTGTTTTTTTCGAGCATGGGTTGCTCAAGCGCAATAGCAAGGGGCTCAGAAATAGTAGTACCTTGCTGATATAAAATTTCATCAAGCTCAATGTAACGATTTATTGTAAAATAGCCACCAAGTAGTAATCCTATGATCACCGTTGGGATCAGGGTCAGTGTTAAAACAGAATCGCGTAAGCCTAATTTGGTCATAATGGGAGCGTTTTATCGTTATTAGTATGATTTGAGTATATACGGTTCAACACGCATTCTAAAGCATCTAAATATAGGTGCTTCATAAATAAACTGAAGGTAATGCCTAATGGCGCAAATTTTTAAAGCGAAAAAAAAACCGCTTAAGCAACAAACATTAGAATTAAATATAGCGGGAATGGATCATCAAGGGCGTGGCATTGCGAAGCATAATAATAAAGTATGTTTTGTAAGCGGTGCATTACCAAATGAAACAGTTAAAGCAATGCTCGTCGAAGATAAAGCTAAATACAGCAGTGCAAAAGTAATTAAAGTTATTAAAGCGAGTGAATCAAGAGTAGACGCTTTTTGTGAGCACTATAATCAGTGTGGTGGCTGCCAATTACAGCATTTAGAAGTAAGCCAACAAGTTGTAGAAAAACAAACTGCAGTTACTCAGTTATTTAGTAAGTTTGCTAAATTAAACAGCTTAAACTGGCAAGCTCCATTATTAAGTAAGTCTGTGCATTACAGGCGCAGCGCCCGAATAGCCGTTATGTTTGATAAAGCGGCTAAAAAAATGCGTGTGGGTTATAGAGCAAGTGGTTCAAAAAATATTGTGAGTATTAATAAATGTGCAGTACTTGATGAAGTATTTTCGGATGTTTTTACACTTTTTGATGGTTTAATTAATCAACACAAAGCGCTGCACAGTATAAGCCATTTACAGTTATGCCAAAGTGATGAGAAAAACTTTGTTGTTATTCGTCACACTAAAGCAATTAACGATGATACAAAGGCTTTGGTTGAGCACATAACAAAAAGCCAACAGTTTGAAGTTGTATGGCAAAGCGAGAGCGATGTAATTGAGCATTCACACTTAGCCATGCCGTTTTATTATCTTAAAGAGTTTGATCTAAAATTTGAATTTGGTTTAGGTAATTTTATTCAGGTAAATGCGCAAGTTAACGAAGCTATGTTAAAGCAAGCCGCAAATTGGCTTGATTTAAAAGGTGATGAAAATTTATTGGATTTATTTTGTGGCATTGGTAATTTCTCATTAGTGCTGGCAAAACAAGCAAAATCTGTAATTGGCGTAGAAGGTGTAACTTCAGCGGTTGCAATGGCTGCTCAAAATGCGCAAACTAACTCTATTACCAATGCGCAGTTTCATTGCTTTGATTTAACGCAAAGCATACAGAGCGCCCCATGGTTTAGTAAAAACTTAGATGTACTTGTACTCGATCCATCTAGGACTGGTGCAATGGCTGTATTAGAGCAATTACCTTTAAAGCAGTTTAAAACTATTTTATATGTCTCTTGTGACCCTGTTACTTTAGCCCGTGACAGCGCAATTATTTCACAAGCTGGCTTTGATCTTAATAAAATTGGGCTAATGAATATGTTCCCTCATACAGGGCATATTGAAACTATGGCGTTATTTCAACGGAGGTAGAACGCATTATGGTAGCTACACGACAATCACATCAGCAAGATGAGACAACAGATTTTAGCACTCGGCTTTCATTTCTTGCCTTGTCTGAAGAAAAAACAGAGCTACTTACTAAAGCGCAAGCGCTCTGCGTAAAATGTGATAATGAAAGCAGGCAAACTACTGCAATCGAAATGGTTGAAATTTTAGCTGAGCTAAATCTCGACCCCGAATCGTTAGCTACTGCGTATTTAACCCCGTATTTTTTAAACGATTTAATATCACTTGAAACCATAGAAGAGCAGCTTGGTAGTAACATAGCCATGCTGTTAACTGGGGTTGCACAAATGGCCACTATTAGTACTTTATCTCATCAAGGTAAAGGTACTATGCAAGTTGATAATATTCGAAAAATGTTATTAACCATGGTCGAAGACGTGCGCGCCGTGGTCATTAAGCTTGCCGAGCAGGTATGTCATCTACGTAATGTAAAAAATGCGGATGAAGAAGACCGCGTTATTGCCGCTAAAGAAACTGCTGATATTTTTGCACCACTGGCAAACAGATTAGGAATAGGGCAATTAAAATGGGAACTGGAAGATTTATCGTTTAGATATTTGCACCCAGGTACCTATAAAAGCATAGCCAAACAACTTGACGACAAACGCCTTACGCGCGAAGCCTATATGGAAGATATGGTTGAACAAGTAAAAACCCGTTTAAGTGAAGCGGGCATTGAAGCCCAAGTTTATGGCCGCCCTAAGCACATTTACAGCATTTATAAAAAAATGCAGCAAAAAAACTACGAGTTTGATCAGCTTTTTGATATTCGTGCAATGCGTATCGTCGTTGAACGCCTGCAAGATTGTTATGGCGCGCTGGGCATTGTGCACACCAATTGGCGTCATCTTAATAAAGAGTTTGACGACTATGTAGCAACCCCAAAACAAAATGGCTATCAGTCAATTCATACCGTGGTATTTGGGCCTGAAGGTAAAACAGTAGAAATACAAATTCGTACTAGCGACATGCATCAAGATGCTGAGTTGGGTGTGGCTGCACACTGGATGTACAAAGAAGGTGCATTACCAGGGCGCGGCTCGGGTTATGAGCAAAAAATTAGCTGGCTACGTAAGTTACTCCAATGGCAAGAAGAAGTAGTTGATGGTGGCGATTTAGCAGAAGAGCTTAAAAACCAAGTAGTAGAAGACCGCGTATACATATTTACCCCAAGCGGCGATATTATTGATTTACCCCTTGGCGCTACACCGCTTGATTTTGCTTACTACATTCACTCAAATGTGGGGCATCGTTGTATTGGTGCAAAAATATTTGGCAAAATAGTGCCGTTTACGCATCAACTTACGACGGGGGATCAGGTAGAAATACTAACCCAAAAACAACCAAATCCAAGTCGTGATTGGTTAAACCCGTCATTAGGGTATATCAAGTCATCGCGCGCTAGAGCCAAAATTCATCACTGGTTTAAACAGCTAGACCGCGACAAAAATTTAAGTGCGGGGAAAGAAATTCTCGACAGCGAACTACAAAAGCTCAATTTAACATACAAAGATTTAGAGCCAGCAATCAAGCGTTTTAATTTTAAAGAGCTTGATGACTTAATGGTTGCAATTGGTGCGGGCGATGTACGCCTCAATCAAATGCTTAACTTTGTAAGTGATCGGACAGAAGATGAGCCAGTTATTCGTATTAAAGCACCTAGCAAAGTAACCGGTGATAAAAACGGCATAGTGGTTGATGGCGTTGGTAGCTTAATGAGCCATGTAGCCAAATGCTGTCGCCCTGTACCTGGCGATGAAATAATAGGTTATATAACGCAAGGTCGAGGAATAGGTGTTCATAAGGAAGACTGTGATTCGTTTAATAACTTAAAAAATCAGCATCCAGAGCGTGTTATTTCGGTAAGTTGGTCTGAAGATATCAACGGCTCGTACGCACTAAGTATTAAAATAGAAGCAACCGATCGTTCAGGGCTAATACGCGATATAAGCTCAGTACTTGCTAACGAAAAAGTAAATGTTTTAAACATGAACGTAAATACGGTTGAAGATAATCAGTTAGCTATATTTACGATGCAAATAGAAGTACATGACTTATCGGGTACTAACCGTGTTCTTTCTAAGTTACACCAAATTGAAGGTGTACACGATGCCAAGCGTGGTCATTAATCATGAATGATAATGCAGCGCTTACACAACTTCTTAGCATAATGAAAACACTGCGAGATCCCAAGGGCGGTTGCCCGTGGGATCTCAAACAAGATTTTAAATCTATTGTGCCGCATACACTAGAAGAAGCATACGAAGTTACCGACTGTATTGAGTCAGGCAACTTAGATGAGCTTAAAGGTGAATTGGGTGATTTGTTATTTCAAATTATTTTTTATGCGCAGCTTGCACAAGAGCAAAATCTATTTGATTTTAATGATGTAGTAGAGCAATTAAACGATAAGCTTACCCGTCGTCATCCGCATGTATTTGGCGATAAAAAAGAGCTAACAGATAAGCAGCTATCGCAGCAGTGGCAAACAATCAAAGCACAAGAACGCAGTGCTAGAGCGCAAACAGAATCACCTTCTTTTTGGCAAGATATTCCTGCCAATATGCCAAGTTTAAGTAAAGCTAAAAAAATTCAACAACGCGTGGCTTCCCTTGGTTTTGATTGGCCAACGTATCATGGTGCACTTGATAAAGTGAGCGAAGAAGTGCTTGAAGTAAAAGAAGCGATTGAGCAAGACCCGTCATCTGATCATACAGCGGAAGAACTCGGCGACTTACTTTTTGCCACTGTTAATGTTGTACGCCATGTTAAACGAGATCCTGAGCAACTGCTTCGTAGCGCAAATGACAAGTTTTCAGCGCGTTTTGAGAAGGTACACGCTTATTTGCACGCGCAAGGCAAAAGCTTAGATACAGCCACCTTTGAAGAAATGGACAGCGCATGGGATGCGATTAAAAAAGTAAAATAGGCTTAATGTTAAATAGTGCACATTTTTTGTGCGCGCATTAGCTAATTTTAGCTGGATTGATAAGCAGTGTTTTGGTACAATTTCGCCCCGTCTTGATGATATACCCTTAGGCTCTTCTTTGGGTGTTATATTCCTTTTAATTCCTGATATTCTAGGGTTCGCATGAGTACAAAATTTATCTTCGTTACTGGCGGAGTTGTTTCTTCTTTGGGTAAAGGTATTGCCGCAGCTTCACTGGCCGCTATTTTAGAAGCCCGTGGTTTAAATGTTACCATTTTAAAGCTGGATCCTTACATCAACGTTGACCCAGGCACAATGAGCCCAATTCAACACGGTGAAGTTTACGTTACAGAAGACGGCGCAGAAACTGACCTTGATTTAGGTCACTACGAGCGTTTTATTCGTACCAAAATGACTAGTCGTAATAACTTCACACAAGGCCGTGTATATGAAGACGTATTACGTCGTGAGCGCCGTGGTGAATACCTAGGCGCTACTATTCAGGTTATTCCACATATCACTAACGATATTAAGCAACGTGTATACGACGGTGCTGAAGGTTATGATATTGCTATTGTAGAAATTGGCGGCACTGTAGGTGATATAGAATCACAACCGTTTATTGAAGCAATTCGTCAGATGGGAACTGAAATTGGCCGCGAACGCGCGCTATTTATTCACTTAACGTTAGTGCCATTTTTAGGCCCTGCAGGTGAAGTTAAAACAAAACCAACTCAGCACTCTGTTAAAGAGTTACGCTCAGTAGGTATTCAGCCAGATATTCTTATTTGTCGTTCAGACCGTAAACTACCTAATAATGAGCGTGCAAAAATCTCATTATTCACAAACGTAGAAGAAAAAGCGGTTATTTCACTACCAGATGTAGACAGCATTTATAAAATTCCTGCGTTATTAAAAACGCAAGAATTAGATAACTTCGTATGTCGTCGTTTTCACTTAGATCCACCTGAAGCTGATTTAGCTGAGTGGGAACAGGTGCTTTACCAAGAGTCTAACCCAACGGGTGAAGTGACAATTGGTATGGTTGGTAAATACACTGAATTACCAGATGCGTACAAATCGGTTAACGAAGCATTAAAGCATGCGGGCCTTAAAAACCGTTTAACAATTAATATTCAATACGTAGATTCACAAGATTTAGAAAACAAAGGTGTTGAATTACTTTCACACTTAGATGCTATTTTAGTACCAGGTGGATTTGGCGGACGTGGTGTTGAGGGTAAAATCTTAGCGGCTAAATACGCACGTGAAAATAAAGTACCATACCTAGGTATTTGTTTAGGTATGCAAGTAGCATTAATTGAATATGCACGTAATGTTGCAGGTTTAACGGATGCAAACTCTACAGAGTTTAATGCAAATTCAGAAGCACCAGTAGTTGGCTTAATTACTGAATGGCTAGATGCTGAAGGTAATGTTGAAACACGTAGCGAAAAATCTGATTTAGGTGGCACTATGCGTTTAGGCGCACAAAAATGTCATTTAACGCCAGGTTCTAAAGTACGCGAAGTATATGGCAGCGACGAAATTGTTGAACGTCATCGTCATCGCTACGAAGTAAATAATAACTTTGTAGAAATACTTGAAAAAGCAGGCTTAAGCTTTACTGGTTTATCAGAAGATAAAAAACTGGTAGAAATTATCGAAAATAAAGATCACCCATGGTTTATTGCCGCGCAGTTCCACCCGGAATTCACGTCAACTCCTCGTGATGGTCATCCGTTGTTTGAAGGGTTTGTAGCAGCCGCGCATATCCACCAAAAAGCGAATTCGTAATTTTAAAAGCCGTGCATATTGCACGGCTTTTTTGTTTTAAGGGCTGACTAAGCTATATAAAACGTAGTAAAGTTAGCTGAACTCACCATTTTGGGAATATAGAGGAATCAAGATGTCAGAAATCGTAAAAGTAATCGGTCGCGAAATTATGGACTCGCGTGGTAACCCAACTGTTGAAGCAGACGTACATTTAGCAGATGGCTCTTGGGGTCGTGCAGCAGCACCTTCAGGCGCATCTACCGGTACTCGTGAAGCATTAGAGTTACGCGACGGTGATAAATCACGTTACTTAGGTAAAGGTGTATTAAAAGCAGTTGGTTATATCAATAACGAAATTGCTGATGCTTTAAAAGGCCAAAGTGCATTAGATCAAAGCGCTGTAGATAAAGTGATGCTAGATTTAGACGGTACCGAAAATAAAGAAAAATTAGGTGCAAACGCAATCTTAGCTGTATCACTAGCAACTGCGAAAGCAGCTGCACAGTCTAAAAAAGTTGAGCTTTATGAACATATCGCTGACTTAAACGGCACGCCAGGTGTTTACTCTATGCCACTTCCAATGATGAACATCATCAATGGTGGTGAACATGCAGATAACTCTGTAGATATTCAAGAATTCATGATCCAACCTGTTGGCGCTAAAAACTTCCGCGAAGGCCTACGTATGGGTGCTGAAGTATTCCATAGCCTTGCTAAAGTACTTAAAGCTGATGGTCATTCAACCGCGGTTGGCGATGAAGGTGGTTTTGCACCAAACCTTGCATCTAACGAAGCGGCTCTTGCTGCAATTAAAGTAGCTGTTGCAAACGCAGGTTACGAGCTAGGTAAAGATATTACTTTAGCGATGGATTGTGCTGCATCTGAGTTCTACGACAAAGAAGCAAATATCTACGACCTTAAGGGTGAAGGCAAAAAATTCACTTCTGAAGAATTTAACTTCTTCTTACAAGATCTTACTACTCGCTACCCAATCGTTTCTATTGAAGATGGTCTTGATGAGTCTGATTGGGATGGTTTTGCACATCAAACTAAATTAATGGGTGATAAAATCCAATTAGTAGGTGATGATTTATTTGTAACAAATACTAAGATTTTAAAACGTGGTATCGACAACGGTATTGCTAACTCAATCTTAATTAAGTTTAACCAAATCGGTTCTTTAACTGAAACTTTAGCTGCAATAAAAATGGCTAAAGATGCTGGTTTTACTGTTGTTATTTCTCACCGTTCGGGTGAAACTGAAGATTCAACAATTGCTGATTTAGCGGTTGGTACTGCTGCAGGTCAAATTAAAACAGGTTCATTGAGCCGTTCTGACCGTGTTGCAAAGTACAACCAATTGCTACGTATTGAAGAGCAATTAGGTGATAAAGCACCGTACAACGGTCTTAAAGAAGTTAAAGGTCAGTAATTCTATTTTATATAGAATCTAATTTTTAATTTTAGATGATAAAATCCTCGCATAAGCGGGGATTTTTTATGCCTGATACTTTTTCAAAGAGATGAGAATAAGTTGTAGCGTTAAGCTTGCTGGCGCGCACGCAGTGCGAAAAGAGGGTACTCACAAAATGGCTCAACAATTAATATTTTATAACACAGTTAAAGCTGAAACTGCTGCTTTAAAATATCACCTGTAAAACTGGTTTTTAAGTAAAAGCCACGGGGTAGGGTTTTAATTATTTGCCCATTTGGACCAATAGCATCAGTCACTATTTTACTATGAGCAGCTTTAGGGCGTATTTGCATCGCATCGCCTAAATGGCCTGATATTTCGTCGACTCTACCTAGCGCAATTAGCTCCATTTGCTCTTCCCAGTCGCGCTGTAATAAAGCGTCCTGTTCAGGTGAGGGTTGCCACAAAAAGCCGCTGCCGATGGTTCTATCAAACGGGGCAATATCACGTTCGCTTAAAATTGGCAGCCATAAAACATGATTTAGTTTTTTACGTACAGAGCTGGTATGCCAAGTCATTCCTGTAACGTTCATTAAAGGTGTAACCGATACAAACGTAGTTTCAAGTGGCCTACCTTTATAGGAAATAGGGAGTGTTTTTAGCTCAATTCCTAAATCTTCAAAATCCGGAAGTGGTTTTGAGCCCGCAGTAGCACCTAGTACGTATTCAATTAACTGACCAGTCCAACCTTTTTCGCGCAGTAAATCATCTGGCGTTTTAAAATTATACTTGTTAGCAAGCTGCCCTAGAGTTAATCCGGCAATATTATTAACGCGTTGCATTAAATCGTTAATTGAGTGTGGTTTTGTAGGTCGCATGTCATGCCAATTTTATTAAAATATGAATATTATAGAGGTTTAATAACTCACTAACTACGTTGAAATTACTTATGCGGAGAAACTGCATATGATAGTTTTTTGTTATTGAGCTACTTTTTATTGCGATTATAAATGTCAATTCAACGTAATCAGTATTCTTAATTTCGGTTGTATAAATATCATAGCCATGATAGCAAATAGGCTAAGCCGTGGATATCTCTAGAGTTGTGTGTTTTTTGCTCGCTTGTTGTTTGGGTTAATTTTGAGCATATTGAAATTAAGCTGCTTTACTTTAAGTTACTGACTCAGTTGGTTTTTTTAATGTTGTACATTCAGTTTTGATTAAGCAATTTAAAAGTTGTAAGGATAAATACAACTATATGAACATGTTTATCCACAGAATCTGTGGAGAAGCCAAGTTTTTAGATCTAATATTGTGGATTTGTTTGCAAAATGAGCGTGTTTTACAAAAGTTATGCACAAACTGTGAGTAACTAGAGGAAAACAAGAACCGCAATAGCCTTATTAAGTTATTTTCCAAATATTTACCCACTCTCCATTAATTTATCAATGTACTAAAAGCCCAAACTTAGCTTACTAATCGGGTTGGGTATAATAGTATTTGCCGTATTGCGGCTAATGTGGAACAATCATTAAAAATCGACTTACAAATGAGGCACTAAGGTGATTGATGCCGAAGGTTTTCGTGCCAATGTCGGAATTGTGATTTGCAATAATCAGGGACAGGTTTTTTGGGCCAGACGTTATGGTCAACACTCTTGGCAATTTCCCCAAGGTGGTGTTGATGATGGCGAAACTGCAGAACAAACCATGTACCGTGAATTACACGAAGAAGTAGGGTTGCGACCAGAAGATGTAGAAATAGTCGCAAGCTCAAAACATTGGTTACGCTATAAATTACCCAAACGATTAATCCGCCGAGACTCTAGTCCGGTGTGTATTGGGCAAAAACAAAAATGGTTTTTACTAAAATTACGCTGTAAAGACGAAGATGTAAATTTACTTAAAACCCATCATCCAGAGTTTGATGATTGGCGCTGGGTAAGTTATTGGTATCCTGTAAGACAGGTTGTATCGTTTAAACGGGATGTTTATCGACGTGTAATGAAAGAGTTTGCTCCTTTCGCCATGCCTTTTAATAAGAGAGAACAACATAAAGATCATTGGCGAAGTAAAAGGTAGTTAATTCAGAATAAAATAAAGGAGCAGGACATGCTGGCTACACTGAGATCTATTGCGGAGTCTGTATCGCGACAAGCGAATTTAGACAGCGCATTAGTGTGCTTTGTGCAAATGGTTAAAGATGCCATGAAAACCCAGTGCTGCTCCATTTATTTTGCAGATTACAGCCAGGACAATTTTGTACTTATGGCAACCGAAGGGCTAAACCCCGATGCGGTAGGTAAGTTTAGAATTGGTTTTACCGAAGGTTTAGTTGGCCTAGTAGCGCAACGCGAAGAACCTATTAATATTGCATTTGCTAAATCGCATCCTCGTTTTAAGCTCTCCCCCGAAGTAAATGAAGAAGGCTACAACGCTTTTTTATCTGTACCCGTTGTTCATCAAAAAAAAGTACTGGGCGTTATTGTTGTCCAACAAAAAATGGCACGTGTATTTAGCCAAGACGAAGAGTCGTTTTTAATAACGCTTTCTGCTCAACTTGCTTCACAGTTAGCGCATGCTGAAATTAAAGAAATACTACGCCAAGATGAGTCATCTCATCAAACGTCTGTTTTAAAAGGTGTATCGAGTGCGCCAGGAATAGGTATAGGACAAGCATTTGTTGTATTACCAAAACTTGATTTTAAATCTATTGAGCTTTTAAAAGACAGTGACGTCACTGAGCAGCGCCGTTTGTTTACTCAAGCTGTAGCTGCAACGCGAAAAGAATTTAATACCCTATCGATGACGCTAAGCGATTCTATTCCGCACGAAGCTCTTGCGGTATTTGATGTGTACCAACAACTGCTTGATGCTAAAAGTTTAGGGCATAATGTTGAAATGCAATTACAAGAAGGCTGGTGTGCTAAAAGCGCCCTAAAAATTGTAATAGAGCGTTTAATATCTCAATTTAATGCCATGCAAGACCCTTATATAAAAGAGCGTGCTGTTGACGTTAAAGACATTGGTCTTCGCGTATTACACCACCTTGTAAATACCGAGCACGCTGTTAAAAATTATCCGCCCAACACTATTTTAATTGCTAATACCTTAACGCCCGCCATGCTTGCTGAGGTGCCAAAAGGTCACTTAACAGGCGTTGTAAGCGTAAATGGCTCTGCAAATAGCCATGCTTCTATATTAACGCGTGCGATGGGGATCCCTGCCATTTGGGGTATAGAGGATTTACCTCTACTGCAGTTTAATGGCAAACCGATGATTTTAGATGCATTTGCTGGGCGTTTATATATATCGCCTTCACAAATGCTGATGGACGAATACACAGAGTTACAGCATCAAGATAACCTACTAAATAACCGCTTTTTAGCTGAGCAAGACTCAGAATCAATTACGCTTGACGGTGAACATGTTAGCTTATTATTAAACGCAGGCCTTGAGCTTAATACTGAGCAAAGTAGCGCGCATATTTGTGACGGTGTGGGGCTTTATCGAACCGAAGCGTGGTTTATGCAAAAGGGTCAGTTTCCTTCGCAATCAGAGCAAGAAAATTGGTACCGAGAAGTACTAACTAGCTATCATCCTAATCCTGTGGTTATGCGTACATTGGATATTGGGGGCGATAAGGTACTTGATTACTTTAATATTACCGAAGAAAACCCATTTTTAGGTTGGCGTGGTATTCGTATTACCCTTGATCATCCAGAGTTATTTTTAGATCAACTAAAAGCGATGCTTAAAGCAAATATTGGTTTGGGTAATTTAAAAATAATGCTCCCTATGATCAGTGGCACTGAAGAAGTTGATGAGTCACTTGCGTTATTTGAACAGGCTTATTTTGAGTTAAGTGAAAAATACCCAGAGCAAACCATAGAAAGACCCGACATAGGAATAATGCTGGAAGTACCTTCAAGTGTATTTATGCTTCCAGAGTGGTCAAAAAAAGTCGATTTTTGCTCAGTAGGCAGTAACGATTTAACACAGTATTTATTAGCAGTAGATAGGGCTAACGCACGTGTAGCCGAACTTTTTAACCCTTATCACCCAGGTGTACTAAGAGTACTAAATAAAGTGGCGCACGAATGTGAGCAATATGAACTGCCATTTAGTTTGTGTGGTGAACTAGGCGGCGATCCTGAAGGGGCTATTTTACTTATTGCCATGGGTTACAGGCGCCTTAGTATGAACTTATCATCGCTTAATAAAGTGAAGTGGGTACTTAGGCGTTTAAATGTCAGTGACATGGAACAACTACTAAGTGAATGTTTAGCGCAATCCACTGCCAAACAAGTACTACGTTTAACGCGAAGCTTTATGCTAGAGCATAAATTAGGTGATTTGTTTTACACCCCAAAATAAGCTTGTACACCTAATTAATTGCAATACACAGATGCTATTAGTTTTATAATCCTTTAATATATAAACCTTAAAAGGGTATTTGAGATTACTATGTATGACTTAGGTTTGTTAGTCGCAAGCTGCGCACTACTAGGCTGTATTGTTGGGTTTTTAGCTGGGTTACTAGGCATTGGCGGCGGTTTAATTATCGTTCCAGTACTAAGCATTCTGCTACTCTCATTTAATGTAACGTCGGCTGATCATGTATTAGTAATTGCTATTGCAACCTCACTCGCTTCTATTTTATTTACTTCAACGTCTTCAGCGCTGGCTCATCATAAAAATGATAACGTGCCTTGGGCAATCGCCCCGTGGGTTATGTCGGGTGTGGCTTTAGGTGCACTTATTAGTGGCTTTGCAGCAAGTTTAATCCCTGAACAAATATTACGTACAGTGTTTGCTATAAGTGTTGTATTTATTGCAGCAAGAATGGTGCTCTCCGCGCGTAATAAACCGATGTCAGAAAAACCGTTGCCGGCTGGTCCTATTTTAGGGGGCGTTTCTGCAATAATGGGCGGGTTATCAGGTTTAATAGGGATTGGCGGCGGAGCTTTAATAGTACCGATGCTTAATTATTTTTCGGTTGATATAAAAAAAGCAATTGGCTGCGCGGCAGCGTGCGGAATTGTTATTGCATTATTTGGCTCTATTGGTTACATCAGCGCAGGCTGGCATGTTACCGATTTAGAGCATGGTTTTGCCGGGTTTGTTTATTTACCTGCATTATTTGGGATTGTTATTACCTCGTGGTTTGTTGCGCCCATTGGCGCCAAAGCAACTCACTATTTACCTGTTAATACAATTAAGAAAGTTTTCGCGGTGCTGCTTGTAGTTATCGCAATTAAAATGGTTTTTAGCTAAAGGTTTATTTTTTATGGCACTTGAGTTTCCTCAAATTGATCCAATTATTTTTTCTGTTGGACCGCTAAGCGTACGTTGGTATGGCTTAATGTACTTAATAGGTTTTGCATTTGCGATGTGGTTTGCTAATCGTCAAGCGTCAAAGCCAAATTCGGGTTGGACTAAAGACCAAGTAAGCGATTTACTGTTTTACGGCATGTTAGGGGTAATACTAGGTGGGCGTATTGGCTACGTATTGTTTTACCAGTTTAGTTATTTTATAGAAAACCCACTGTATTTATTTAGGATAGATCAGGGCGGTATGTCGTTCCATGGTGGAACACTTGGCGTTATAACCGCCGTCGCAATTTTTTCGTGGACGCGTAAAAAGTCACTGCTTCAAGTAGGCGACTTTGTTGCACCACTTGTTCCTGTAGGGCTTTTAGCAGGGCGTATTGGTAACTTTATAAACGGTGAGTTATGGGGCCGAGTTACCGACGTGCCATGGGCAATGGTATTTCCAACGGGCGGTCCGCTTGCGCGTCACCCATCGCAATTATACGAAGCATTTTTTGAAGGCTTAGTGCTGTTTTTAATCCTGCAATGGTTTATTAAAAAACCACGTCCAGCAGGCAGCGTAGCCGGTGTATTTTTATTAGGTTACGGCGTGTTTAGATTCTGTATTGAATATTTTCGCCAACCCGATGCACAACTAGGTTTATTTGCCGACTTTATTTCAATGGGACAAATACTTTCACTTCCTATGATAGTGGGTGGTTTAGGTTTATTAATTTGGGCATATAAGCAACCACAACACGTTAAAACAGCTAAGGCATAATAAGAAAAGCATGAAACAATATTTAAAATTATGTCAGCGTATTGTTGACGAAGGTCAGTGGGTCGAAAACAAACGTACAGGTACGCGTTGTTTAACCGTTATTAATGCCGATTTAGAATACGATGTGGCTAATAATAAGTTTCCAATGATCACGACGCGTAAAAGTTACTACAAAGCAGCGATTGCTGAGTTACTAGGGTATTTACGTGGTTACGACAGCGCTGAGCAGTTTCGTAAGATTGGCTGTAAAACGTGGGATGCTAACGCAAACGATAACAATGCATGGCTTAATAATCCTCACCGTAAAGGCGAGGACGATATGGGCCGTGTTTATGGCGTACAAGGCCGTGGTTGGCAACGACCAGATGGCTCAACGCTTGATCAGTTTTCCAAAGTTATTAATAACTTAAAAAATGGCATAGATGACCGTGGTGAAATAATCACGTTTTATAATCCAGGTGAGTTTGAGCTTGGTTGTTTGCGGCCGTGTATGCATACGCACACTTTTTCGCTACTTGGCGATACGCTATATTTAACGTCATACCAGCGAAGCTGTGATGTACCGCTTGGCCTTAATTTCAATCAAATTCAGTGTTTTGTGTTGCTTGCGTTAGTGGCTCAAATTACCGGCCACAAAGCGGGTAAGGCGTACCACAAAATTGCTAATGCACATATTTACGAAAACCAACTTGAACTGATGCGAGATGTGCAGTTAACGCGTGAGCCATTTGTATCACCTCAGTTAAAAATTAATCCAAAAATTAAATCATTAGAAGACATAGAAACGTGGGTAACACGAGACGACTTTGAAGTAACAGGCTATCAATGCCATGAAGCGATTCAATATCCATTTTCAGTATAATAAAAGATTAAGGAAAACATAAAATGAAAGCAGTGATCCCAGTAGCGGGCCTTGGTACTCGTATGTTACCAGCCACTAAAGCAATTCCTAAAGAAATGCTGCCAGTGGTAGACCGTCCTTTAATTCAATATGTAGTAAACGAAGCCGTTGCTGCAGGCATTAAAGAAATAGTGTTAGTAACTCACTCTAGTAAAAATTCAATCGAAAATCACTTCGATACGAGCTTTGAACTAGAAGCTACTTTAGAAAAGCGTGTAAAGCGGCAACTACTTGCCGAAGTGCAAGCAATCTGCCCTAAAGACGTAACCATTATTCACGTACGCCAAGGTGAAGCAAAAGGCTTAGGCCATGCTATTAATTGTGCAGCGCCTATTATTGGTAACGAACCGTTTGTAGTTATTTTACCAGATGTAATTATTGACGATGTAGAGAGCGATCTTAAAAAAGATAACTTAGCAGAAATGATCGCTAATTTTGAGAAAACCAAGCACAGCCAAATTATGGTAGAACCAGTACCAATGGCGCAAGTGAACCAGTTTGGTGTGGTTGATTTAGGTGATGTTGACTTAAAGCAAGGTGAAAGCTCGCCAATTCTTAATATGGTAGAAAAGCCACCAGTAGATGAAGCTCCATCAAACTTAGCTGTAGTGGGCCGGTACGTATTAAGCGAAAATATCTGGCCTTTACTTGCAAAAACTCCGCAAGGTGCAGGCGACGAAATTCAATTAACTGACGCAATTGCGATGTTAATGGAACATGAAAAAGTAGATGCGTACGCTATAAAAGGCCGTAGCCACGATTGTGGAAGTAAAATTGGTTACTTAAAAGCAACTATTGAATTTGCACTTCGTCGCGATGAGTTTGCCGATGAATTAAAATCATTTATTAAAAAACTGATTTAACAGTTAACGTAAAACATGAAAGGCGCCGATATCGGCGCCTTTTTTATGAGTTTTATTAGGATAAAAATAAGAAAAGGAATAGCTCTAAAATAAAAGTTTTTAAGTCATTACAGACATATTGTTATTTATGTTGTAAGGTTTATGTTAATTAATTTTTTATGAAATAATATTCTCAAGGAAGATGTTGAGTATGAATATAGTGCTTTACGAAGCACTGATAGCCATACTAAGAGCTAAGTTTTATAGCTCACAGCTAAATAAAGTTAAACGCTTTCTTGTGAGAATGTTTAACTGAAATGTAGTCTAAAAATACTGCTTTCAGGACAACTAATACATGTGTATATACGAAAAAAATTACACTAGGCTTTTACTCTGCTCGCTAATGCTTTTATTTAGCACTGCATGTAGTGTTACGCCAAAAATTAAAACCATTGATGAGCAACCTCAAAGTAACTCGCCTGATTACGTATCGATTACAGCCCTTGAACTTGCACAGCTAAAAGATGCTGCAATGCAGTGGCAACAAGCACGCGAAGGCATAGAGCGAATTTTAAGGTTAGAAAAAGAAATAACTTACCTCGTAAATCATATTGATATTATAAACAGCAAAGCTATTGCGCAGTCTAATCAAGGTTATAGCAGCAAGTTTGTAAGTTCACCACGAAACACGCGCAATGTTAAATCGCAGCAACAAGTTAAACAACACTACAGTAATAAAAAACAAGCGGTAAAATTAAATACACCTAAACATGTATTTGCTTTGCAAGTAGCTTCGGTTGACTCAGAGCAAAGAGTGATTAAAGCATGGCAAGAGCTAAATACTAAAGCTGCGCCGTTGTTTAGAGATAAAATATTGACTAATGTAGAAACCGTAAAAATAAACGGCAAAATTTTTTACAGGTTAAAGCTTGGCTCTTATAAAAATTTTAAAAATGCCAAAGCAGACTGTGGCGTATTCAAGCTGTATAAACTCGATTGTATAGTAAGTAACTACACCGATAAGCCTGTAAAGCTGTAGTTAAAACAAAAGTAAGCTTAAAATCTGTTTATCCTTAATATACGACCTTCATAATTCAATACGTTTAGAGGGGGATATATAAACTCCTAAAATAACGTCATTTGAGGGAAGGTAATAATTTTAAAATCCATGATGCTAGCTGCTGTACTTATTTTATTAGTATGTAATTCATCTCAAAAAATTAAAACGAATCACATAACTGCGCAATTTATTCTTATTAAAAGTCTGATTTAGGCTAGCAGGAAATTTCTGCAGACAAGTTTCAAAGCTCTTAACAAAATAGAATAGCCACCTAAGCCTGAAAGTAAATTAATGCAATGAGCCAAAATTTAAAATGATTAAATAAGGTTCAGAATCGTCGTGTTAATGATGCTATGGACAATAACAAAAGCATATTAAAAAACCACTCTGCATTATTTACTTTGCAAATTATCGCCTTAAAAATACATTGCAAAATAAAACAGTCGAATTAAAAGAGAAAACATCAAAGAATTATGCCACTACACTCATCCACTTAGATAAATGTAGAAACCGTAAGGATTAATAGCATAACTTTTTATCGATTAAAGTTAGGTATTTATATCAACATAAATGGATGTAAAAAGTGACTATTTAGCTCTAATAAAGTAGCAAGTAGCATAAGCTGTTAGCTATTACGTTCAATAACCTTACAGTTAGCGTCCTTTAGGCATAATTATTGCTTTAACCCTTGTATATTTTAAAGAGGATGGCAACTATGCGCCTGTTATTGCCCATATTATTTGTAAATCTAGCGGCTTGTAGTTTAATACCTCAGCCTGAGCCGAGTATCAGTACTAATGCTCCTAAAGCAGCTATGGCACCTTATACAGTAAACGACTACGTTAATAATTTAACAGCCCAGCTTAATAGCCTTCAAAGGCCGCTCAGCAGAAATGCGCGCATTGGTGTAAGTAGTTTTTTTCTTGCAGATAAGATCGACTCAAAACTAATGTCAGAGCAAGGTGCCGGTTTAAGCCAACAAATACAAGAAAGCCTCTTAACTCAAATGACTCTTTTGGGCTATAACATTGTTGAGTATAGACTGGGGAATAACTTAAACTTATTAGAAAATGCCGACAGTATACTTAGTCGTGATTTAAATAAATTGCGCGATCGTCAGAATATTGACTTGATTATTACTGGTACGGTAACCCGTCAGCAACACGCTTATATTGTAAATGCACGCTTGATAAATATTAACAATAAACAAATCTTGTCTGCAGGCAGTACAGAGATCCCAATTAATGTAATGTGGGGTAATGAAAAAATACAGCAACGCGACGGTTATTTATACCGCAGCGAATATTAACCAGGAGCACAAAATGAGAAATCTATTAATTACCCTCTGCTTACCTTTGGGCTTTGGCTGTTCGCATATACTAAACGGTATGAATACAAGTGCAAATGAAGCCTCGGTTCGAAGTGATAACCAAACAGCACAATCGACAAACTATCAACGCAGAGTTGCAGAACCAGTATCGAATGATAATTTATTTCAATCGAAGCTAGTTCTACAAAATAGTCGTGCAAAATCAACTCCACCAATGCGAAAAAACATCAACCATTATGTACGCGGAATAATGCAAGACATGGTTGAGAACCTACAATATGTAAACGCAAAAACCCCATTAGCCGTTTCAAGCTTTGTATTTTTAGATGATGACTACAGTGATAGTAGTTTACTGGGAAATCAAATAGCTGAAAGCTTCATGCATGAGCTACATAACTTTGGTATACCTGTTGTTGACTTTAAAACAACCGACTACATGCGTGTAACCCCAGAAGGGGACTTTGTATTAAGCCGCGATTATTTAGAGCTAAACCAAAATCAAAACTTTAAATATGTACTCGCTGGCACATTAGTGAGTAGCCAAGGAGGAGTTCTTGTTAATGCACGTGTTATTGGGCTTCAAAGTAAAGCCGTAGTAGGTACTGCACAAGGTTTTATCCCACAGTCAGTTGTTGATGCACTTAATAGTAATTACCGCACTGATGGAATAATGCTGAAACAAGCGAGCAAGTGAGGCTAATTATGTCGTATAAACTAAATGCTACCGTTGGATTTATTACTTTCATTGGATTAACAGGCTGCTCAATGATACAAAATAATGAGCATAACGAAGATACTGATTCGCGAACCGACTACACTGTGAACGGTAGTTATAATGAGCTTAATGCTGTTTATAACACTCAAGTAATACAATCACAAAGTGAATACGACTCGTCTCAGCAATTTACACCACTTAAGCACCATAAAACGCTTGTTAATTATGTAGAGCAAATGGCACTTGATTTGGTTGATACGCTTGAATTTGAAAGTGATACCGACACCAATATTAATATTGCCGTTACTACCTTGGTTGATCTTGATTCATCGCTTACTAAAAGTAATCAATTGGGTAATCAAATATCTGAGACGTTAATTCATCAGTTACAAAAGTTTGGTTATGGCGTGGTTGATTTTAAAACAACCCAAACAATAGATGTAAATAGCCGTGGTGATTTTGCTTTTTCGCGCGATATTGAAAAGCTTAGCGAAGAGCAAATGGCGAGCCATGTATTGGCGGGTACATTAATTTATCGCAGTGATGCTGTCGTTGTAAATACACGTGTAATTAACGCGCATACAAAAAAAATCGTCGCTAGTAGCCGAAAACTAATCCCAATTTATGTACTAAATAAAGAAGATATATACTTATCAAGCAATTAAGTTCAGTTGTTGCTTGATATAAAAAACCAGATGCCGTTATAATTCACACTTCTAAGCACACAGCTTATTTGTGGCCTCTTAGTTAAATGGATATAACGGCCCCCTCCTAAGGGGCAGTTGCAAGTTCGATTCTTGCAGGGGCTACCAATTAAATCAATAAGTTATATTTTAACCTCCCTCCCTTATACTTTGTGTATAGCGTATATGTAGTAGTGTTGCACTTTTTAATTAAAGGCGTTTAAAGCTTCTTGCCCGCATTTTTCACGCTCTGTAATCATGGCTTCAAAGTCAGCTTGAATTTGTGCTAGAACAGTTGGTGGGTTAAGTCGTTTGATTCTTTTAAATTGAATACTTTCTTCTTCATCATAGGCGAGTATTGCTAAAGTAATTTTTTCGCGTTCGATACCATTTGAAAATATTCCTTCGGTATCTAATTGTATGAGCACTTTCTCCATGGTTGTAAGCCATTGATGCCAATTATCCATTGCTTCTATATCTGATTGAAACAAATCAATGCTGTTTTCTAGTTTTTGACACTCTAGAGTTGTTTCATCAAAGTATTCGGAATAATCCTCAAGCGTAGGGTAGTCTTCTGGATTCCATTTAGCCATGTAAAAACTACTTACATCATTGTCGTACTCTTCTTTAAATACTTTTTTTAAATCCGATAAGGTATTAAACATTGGAAGTAATGAGTAGCTGCCTGTGTGGTAAAAACCCATTACATAAAGATCGTTACCATATTTTTGAATGATGTCTTTAAATGCTTTTTTGGTATCTTGATAAAGTGTTTTTTCGAAGTTTTTAGTATCTAACATGAGGTCATTATTTCTTTTATTATTACAGAAATTTATATGAAAAAGAGAGCGATTAAAACTCACTCTACTAAAATAAAATAACCAGAGCTATTATATGACTCTGGTTATTGTAAGTTAATATTAACCATCACTCGTAATTGTATTGATTAACTCACTCAGTACCGCTTCGGCCTTACTTGTTTCTACTTGGCAAGTACCGGCATTTAAGTGGCCACCACCATTATATTTTAAGCACAGCTCGCCAACATTGGTGTTCGAACTGCGGTTAGTGATAGATTTACCAACGGCATACACTACGTTTTGCTTTTTAAGGCCCCACATTTTATGAATCGAGATATTGCAGTCGGGGTACATTGCATAAATAACAAATCGATTTGTGGCGTAAATAGTTTCTTCTTGGGTTAAATCAAGGATCACTAAGTTTTTATGCACGGTAGCGCATTGAGAAATTTGCTCTTTTGCTTTTTCGTTATGCTCGTTATATAAAGCAACACGCTCGGCTACATCTTCCATTTTTAGAATGTCTTGTATGCTCTGATCTTTACACGCATCAATCAGTTTCATCATTAATTGGTAATTTGAAATTTTAAACTCGCGAAAACGGCCAAGTCCTGTACGCGCATCCATAATAAAGTTCATTAATACCCAATCGGTTGGGTTTAATATTTCGTCTTTTGAAAACTGAGCAGCATCGCCTTTATCTACCGCGTCCATCATTTCAACAGAAATATTTGGAAGTTTTTCAGCGCCGCCATAATAGTCATAAACTACGCGAGCTGCTGATGGGGCTTCTGGATCAATAATATGATTTTTTATGTCGCTTGAGTTACGAACGGTTTCGCTAAGGTGATGATCGAATGCGATGTGACAACCTGCAACGTAGGGGAGGTTGGTCGTAATGTCGTTTTCGGTAATGTCTATTTTGCCATCTTGCATGTCTTTTGGATGAACAAATAAAATATCGTCAATTAGGTCTAAGTCTTTAAGCAATACGGCACAAACTAAGCCATCAAAATCGCTGCGAGTGACTAGTCTAAATTTATTATTGGGCATAGCTATTCCATCTTTTTAATTGAATTATCAATTAAGTGTAACAGCTAAATTTTTTTTTGAGAGGTCAGCTTAAAAAAATTATAAAAAAAAGCCAAAACGTTAGTTTTGGCTTTTACTTAGTAAGTTTGTATGTGTAGTAAATAGGTTATGCGCCTGGACCACATTCCATACATGAATTTACAATGTCTGGGCCAAATTTAAGTTTGGCATTTAAGTCGCGAAGGGCGGTACGTAACCCTTCTTCAATTACTGGGTGGTAAAATGGCATATCAAGCATTTCTGGTACGGTCATTTTGTTTTGTACAGCCCATGCTAATAAGTGAGCGATGTGTTCGGCTTGTGGGCCAATAAACTCAGCACCTAAAAATAAGCCTGTGCCTTGCTCCGCATATACACGCATATGACCTTTGTTTTTAAGCATTACTCGGCTACGGCCTTGGTTTTCAAAGCTGACTTCGCCTACTTCAAAACAACCGCATGGGCCTAAACGGTCGGTAATTTTCTTGTAGCTTTCGCCTACCATTGCTATTTGTGGGTCGCTAAATACAGCTGCAATTTTAGCTCTGCGCAGACCTATACGCACATCTGGGAAGCGCCCGGCATTTTGACCTGCAATAGCACCTTGGTCTGATGCTTCGTGTAACAATGGGAGCATGTTACTCGCATCGCCTGCTATAAATATGTTCGATTCACCACACTGCATTGTATGTGTGTCTGCGTGCGGTACGCCGCGTTCATCAAGTTCAATGCCGGTGTTTTCAAGGCCTAGTTTATCTACGTTAGGTACTCGGCCTGTGGCTGCAAGTACGTAGTCAAACTGTTCGGTGTGTTTTTCACCTTGTTTGTCGGTGTAAGTTAGCTGTGCTTTGTCGCCAACTTGCATCATGTCAGATACGTTTGAGTCGGTATCTACAAAAAATTCTTCAGCAAAAACAGTATTTGCATAGTCTTTTACTACTGGATCTGTAAGTGGGCCAATTGCGCCGCCTACACCAAATAGTTTTACATTTACGCCTAGACGGCTAAGTGCTTGGCCAATTTCAAGACCTATTACACCAGGGCCAAATACAGCGACTGATTCTGGTAGGTCATCCCAATCAAATACGTCGTCGTTTATAATAAGTTTGTCGCCAAAGTTATTAAATACGCCAGGGTACGAAGGGCGTGAACCGGTGGCAATTACAAAGCGTTTTGCTGTAATAATTGTGTGGTCGTCTATTTGTATGCGGTTTGTGTCTAAAAATTTAGCGTAACCACGAATTTTATCACCATCTGGTAATTCATCTACGGCTTCTACTACGAATCCTGCAAAACGATCTCGTTCACTTTTAACGCGTGCCATAACTGCTTTGCCATCAATGATAGGTTTTGAGCTATGAACACCAAATGCAGGTGCCATTTCAATTGCGTGTGCAGCTTCAGCGGCTGCAATCAATAACTTGCTTGGCATACAACCAACACGTGCACATGTGGTGCCGTATGGGCCTGATTCGATCATTAATACATTTTGTGTGAACTGTTTAGCATTACGATAAGCACTTAAACCAGCAGTGCCTGCGCCTATAACAACAACATCGGTTTGCAATTCTTTCATAGTATTTTTTCCTCTAATAAATAGGGGCATAAAAGCCCCTATTTTTACCTACTAACGTTAGGTATTTAATTTACTTATTAATTAAGCAAAGTATTTTTCTAAGTCGTCTGAACCACCGATGTGTTTACCACCAATGAATATTTGTGGAACAGTGTCACGACCAGATACAGCTTTTAGACTTGTTAGTGATGCGCCTGCACCCATAACAATCTCTTCATATGCGAAGCCTTTATCTGCAAGAAGCTCTTTCGCTTTTTTACAGAAAGGACAGCCAGGTTTAGTAAAGATGCTTACTGGTTCTGGTTTAGCTTGCTTAGGGTTGATGTAATCAAGCATTGTGTCTGCGTCAGATACTTCAAACGGGTCACCTGGTAAATCTGGTTCGATGAACATTTTGTCAATCACGCCATCTTTAACAAGCATAGAGTATCTCCAGCTGCGCTTACCAAAGCCTAGGTCGTTCTTGTCTACTAACATGCCCATTCCGTCAGTAAATTCGCCGTTGCCGTCTGGTAATAAAGTAATGTTTTGCGCTTCTTGATGCTCAGCCCATGCGTTCATAACAAAGGTATCGTTTACTGATAAACATACAATTTCGTCAACGCCATTTTGCTTAAGTACGCCAGCTAATTCGTTGTAACGTGGTAAGTGAGTTGATGAACATGTTGGTGTGAATGCACCTGGTAGTGAAAACACGACAACCGTTTTACCTTTAAAAATGTCATCTGTAGTTACTGATTTCCATTCGTCGTTTTGACGAGTTGCAAATGTAACACTTGGGATTGTTTGACCTTCGATATTGTTTAACATAGTTTTTGTTCCTCTTGATTTGATGGATCCATTATGGCGAATAAATAAATATAGTTCCAATCGTTTGTTTGTATTAAACTAATAGGTATAACCTATCATGCAGAGCTGAATATGAACTTAAAAGATTTTGAATATGTAAAAGCAATAGCGCAATACAAGCATTTTCGCAAAGCTGCCGATGCATGTTTTGTTAGCCAGCCTACATTAAGTGGTCAAGTAAAAAAACTCGAACATGAGCTTGGCGTTACTTTATTTGACCGTTCAACTAAACAAGTTACCTTAACAGCAAAAGGTGAACGTTTATTAACGCAAATAGAGATTATTTTAGAACAAACGCAAATACTCAAAGAACTTGCAGCTACTTCTAACGAGCCTCTACAAGGTAAATTAACTATTGGTATTATTCCTACCATAGCACCGTATTTACTGCCTGCGTTATTAACATCGATGAAAGCGGCATTTATTGATAGCCAGTTTTCGTTTATCGAAATGCAAACAGCCACTATTTTAGAGGCACTTGATAGCGGCGAACTCGACTTTGCTATTTTGGCCGATGTACCAGAGCTTAAAAGCTACCATACTATTAGTTTATACAAAGAAGACTTTTTAGTTGCTGTATCACATGACAACGCGCTTTCTAAACATAAAAAAGTAGCGCTTAGTGACCTGCAAGGTTGTAGCCTATTAATGTTAAGTGATGGTCATTGCTTTAAAGATCAAGCCCAAAAGTTTTGTTTTTCTGCAGGGGTCGATGTATCTAACCAGTATAAAGGTAATAGTTTAGAAACATTATTAGCGTTAGTGGCTATGGATGACGGTATTACATTTGTACCAAAGTTGGCATGTACCGACCGTGTAGGGATTGATTACTTGCCTATATTCCCTAATCAGCAGCGTAATGTGGTGTTTGCATGCAGAAAGCATTATCCGCATTTATCTGGTGTAGAACAATTGGGTGAGTGGTTATCGGCTCACCCTAATTTAAGAGCTAAATTAGCTAAAAAGGTTTAAAGATCTTGGCTGATTATTTCTACTACATCGTTAATTTGCACGCCAGGTAGCGGTTTATTGTCAATACTGACTGCTACTGCGGTTTGCTGGTAAAGCTGCTCAACGCGAATTTCATTAAGCGTGGTGATAGTGTGCGGCATTACATTACCTGCGGCATCGGTTAAATAGTTATGATGCGCAATACTAAGCGTCTGGCCTTTTTTCAAACCATGGGCTTTACCTAAGTTGATAACGATTTTGCTATTTTCCATGTGCATTATTTTGCCTTGAGTTGGCAAACACGCCATGGCGGCTTGAATATCATAACTTACCGATTGGTTGATATCGGTTATGCTTTGCCCATAAGGCGATTGCCAAAATCTATCACTATTGACATCAACTATGGTTGTTTTTTCAAACGGCCAAATTGCTTGAGTATGGTAACTATTTTGCCAAAGTTGCTCATAGGTAGTGCCATCAAATAGTGCAAATTCAATGTTGTAACTGCGCTCATACGCCTCGTCTTGCCAAAATGCGTAATCGTTATTAAGTTTGTCGCTGGTCGAAAGGCTGGTTATTTGGCTAAGCAGGACATATTGAGCGTTACTGCGCGAAGATATTTCTTCTAATTGAGCGTTTGAATAGTCGTGCTGCTGCGAAAAGTATTTATCAACGCTTATTGCATTATTATAGTAAGCAATAGGCACTGCGCTCATTTTTGATTTTTGTAGAGAGGTAAAAATATTTTTGCTAATCGCTTTGCTTACGTCAAATATTTGACCCATTTTGGCGTGTTCACGATGAACAAGTTGGCTTTGTGTAACGGCCACAAACTTATTAAAACTATTTTGTGGGCATTGCTCTGTTTGAGAAAAAATATCGAGTCGTAATGTAACGGCAAATTTATTGTCGTATTTATTTTCGCTGACTAGTTCAATTTTTTGAATTTCGCCGTGGCTGCTAATTTTTAGCTGATCTTGCATTAACACGCCATCTACCAGGGTTTGTACAGAGCTAACCCGTGCGCCAGAGAACACTAACGCTTGTGTAATCGCATCTTTTATAGCGGCAGATTTAGCTGCGCTCGTATCACCATTTTGAACGTTCGCATGACCCGTTGATTCATACCACTGTGCTTTAGTAAAAGGGGAGAAGGTTAATAATGCCGTTACACTTAATCCTGCAAATGCCAATGATAAAAACGACTTCATACTTTTACTCCAATTAAACGTTAGCTATTAACTAGGTACAGCAAGGACTGTACCAATGTTATTTGGTAATTATTAGTAATGCTATAAATGGCATTAAACGTGCATATGTACTGCTAATTACTATACAAGGGCTAGATGCTATGCGAGCAATTTCATTACTTATTACACTTGGGTGTTTAACCTTAGGCGGTTGTAGCAGCGTTTTTGATAAGCATGTTGAATATAAATATGTAGAGCCAAATAATTACCCCGTTTTAAAAGCGATAGGGTATGCACCTATTAGCCTGCAAAAAGGCGCTAACCTGTCACAAAAGCAACTTATGGCAATTAAGGCTTCTAAGCTTGAGGCTTACCGCGAGCTTACTGAGCAAGTATATGGGCAAAAAATTACCGCAGGAACAACGGTGGAAGGTTCAATTGCTCAAGACGATTACTTAGAAAGTAAAGTGCAGGGGCTTATTAAAGGTGCACAAATAATTAAAACTTACGCGGTAGATGACACTTACGTGACCGAGCTTGAGCTTAATATGAAGCGTGTGCACGATTTATACATAGGTGAAGTAAAACCACGCGAAGTTAAAAAAGTAACTTATTACTAGGGCGTGTTGATCTTTGGTGGGTGAATTTACAGCAGTATATTTGGTTTTTAGGCAAGGCGGAGCCTATTTAGTGTGGTTATTCCCGATGAATAGGCGATAACGTAGTATAAATACCAAACATGCGCTGCCCTTTGGGTTCTTTCTAAGGACGATCAACTCTTTGTTGCTCGGTTTTTACTTAGCCCACTAGGTTACAAACCTCGCGCCGCGATTTAATCGCCCCTAGATTGAACAAATCTCAATCCACAAAGGTCAACACGCCCTAATGATTAAAAAAGTTATTCAAAATATCTCATCCTCTTATATTGAGTGCTATGCTGTTGTTAGGATTAATTTTTAAGCAGATTGCGTAGTGCTCAACAGATGTATTTTATTGCCACTTATATTAACAGTGGCTCTGTAAATGGCGTTTAAGCCAACTCATTTAAATCCTAAATTATTTATATGGTGCAAAGCCAATTTGCGCTACCTATTACTGTTTTTTGTACTCTCTAGTGGTGTGCTTGCAAGCCGACTAACTATTCAATTTAATACCTTTATTGAGCTGATGGGTCAAAAATATGGACCTGCGCGAGCGGCTGTTGCACGTAACTGGCAAAGTATGTTGGTACAAACTCAAAACAAACCAGAGCAACAACAAATTCTTATTGTTAATGATTTTTTTGCGCGTAATTTACGCTACCAAACTGATATTTTGCTATGGAAACAAAACGATTATTGGGCAACCCCTTTAGAAACGTTAGGCAGAGGCTTAGGTGATTGTGAAGATTACGCAATAGCAAAGTATATAAGCTTGAGAGCCCTAGGGGTGAGTGACGACAAGTTACGCCTTATTTATGTAAAAGCAAAAATTGCGGGCACTAACAAAACGCAAGCACATATGGTGTTAGGTTATTTTGCTACACCAAACGATCAGCCACTTATTTTAGACAGTTTAATAACAAAGGTTTTACCTGCTGCAAAACGTGTAGATTTAAGCCCTGTTTTTAGCTTTAACAGCCAAGGTTTATGGGCTAATAATTCAACCAAAAGTGTAGCCAGCCCAACAGCAAGACTTTCACGCTGGCGTAAAATTTTGGAGCAGACAACCAAAGAAGGAGTTATGTGGTAATGGCATCATTTTCCTTATCTAAGTATCTTAAAAAACGAAAAATAACACTCAGGCAAGAGCTGTGGATTGCATTATTAATTGTTATTTTTGTAGGCTTTATAAGTAGTGTTTTAATTAGCACTAATTCGGCTAAAAGTTATTTTTCGACCCAGCTGTACTTAAAAAATGTAGATAACGCCAGTTCACTCGCGTTAATGATCAGCCAATTAGACAAGGACCCCGTTGAGCTTGAGTTATTAGTATCGGCCACATTTGATACCGGTCACTATAAGCGAATAGAACTACAAAACCCTAATGGTGAGGTGATTGTTAAACGCACGTTTACCGATGAACTCGAAGCGACGGCTCCGCAGTGGTTTAGAGCAATGTATGGATTAAATGTACAGCCAGGGGTTGGGCAAGTAAATGATGGTTGGCAGCAGTTTGGTACTTTGTTTATAGAAAGTCATAGTCAATATGCTGAGCAAGCCTTATGGGAAAGTGCGCTTAAACTATTTTTTAGTTTTTTAATTGTCGCTTTTTTTGCTTGTATAGTTAGTGCTTACTTTTTAAGTAGGATATTAAAACCACTAGATGATGTTGTGTATCAGGCTAATGCATTTGGTGAAAAACGTTTTATTAAATCGAGCGTTCCGCGCACATTTGAGTTTGCACGTTTAGTGCAATCAATGAACCAATTATCTACCCGTTTTAGCCGTATTATTAAAGAAGATAATAAACGTTTAGAAGAGCTTAGATTTAAATCGCAACACGATGAGCTAACTGGTTTAGCAAATAGAGAATACTTTGGTGCAACGCTTGAGGCTCACTTACAAAAATCGAAAGATCATGCCCATGGTGCCTTGTTTTTATTTAGGGTTGTTAACCTCGATCGCGTAAGTGAGGAAGTGGGACGAGTAGAAATGGTTAACTTTCTACGTCGATTTTCACAGATGTTGGTTAGCTTCTTAGAGAGCAATCAAGAACACTTTTCTGAAAATTACATTGCACGTATTTCTCACAGCGATTTTACCGTTTTATTTAGTGATATTGATGATATTCAAGCAATCAGTGAACGTATTTTATTGATGCATCAATCGTTTGTTGAAGAGTATAAAAACGTTAAGCTAGCGATACCTCACAGCTGTACTTATATTCAAAAAGACGACACGCGATTTGATGTATTAAAGCGCGCGGATGAACTTTTAAAATCATCGGGTAAACAATCTGATGTACAAGCAAAAGTAGCTCAAATCAAGCAAGAAAGTGAGCTGTTTGATAATGCAACTAGCTGGAAAAATGCCATAGAAGAGGCACTCAACAATAATAATTTAGAAATAAATACTTACCCAGTAACGAGCTTTACAGGGCAGGTAATGCAAAATCAATTAGGGTTGAGCCTAAAGCTTGGTGGGCAAGTATACCGTGCTAGTTACTACTACCAGTGGGCTAACCGATTAAAGTTATTAGCGCGTTTAGATTGGGGTTTAATTAAGGCGTTGGTGGCTCATTATAGTATTGAGCCACCAAGTGAACTGATTTCGGTTGAATTATCTGCTCAGACGCTACTTGATGATGCTGCACTTGCTTCGATTCTTACGTACCTTTCGGCGTTTCCTGATTTAGCCTCTAAAATTTGTTTTGATATTCGTGAAAGTATTGCCGTTAGCGAAATTGAGATATTTAAAGATTTTTGTGAGCAGGCTCGATGTATGGGCGCTAAGGTAGCATTAAAACGTGTGGGCCCTGAATTTACTAAAATTAATAAAATTCAGGAATTTGGTCTTGAAATGATTAAGGTTGATAGCGTTTACGGACACAATATTAGTTACAGCCTAGATAACCAAACATTTCTGCGAGGAGTGTGCACGTTAGCGCATTCTATTGGCATTAAAGTGGTGGCTCAAGGTGTAACAAGCCAAGATGATATAGATACGCTTATTAACTTAGGTTTTGATGGGGTTATTAAAGAGTAAGTAATAGGCATTAACTGTGCGGTTAATGCCCTTTTACAACTAACATTAATTGAATTCGGTCGCGAACTTTTAGCTTATTAAATATAGAGCTCATATGCTCTTTAATTGTGCGTTCTGTAATATTTAAAGATTCTGCAGCTTGCTTATTAGTTGCACCTGTTACAACAATATCAACTACTTGACGTTCTCGCTTTGTGAGTACATCAAGCTCGCATGTGCTCGCATATTTAAACGGTGTATTTGATAAAGCTCCTACTAAGTTAGATAGTAATTGCCCTGGTAACCATATTCCGCCGGTACAAATTGTCTCAAGTACTTGTTCAATAATTACTTTAGTAGCGAGTGCTTCTACGTACCCCCTAGCTCCTGCTTCAAGCGCACTTCTTAGTTGATTTATTTCTAGTTCGTTAGTCATAACTATAACCAGTAAACGTTGCTGAGAATACTTTTTAACAAGCTCAAGCCAATTAGGTGTGCCGGCTAAAACCCAAATAATACTTGATGCCGTGACTCTGTGTGGTTCTTTTGTGAATATCAAACAACCAGGAAACGCTGTATGCCAGTGTTTCGATTCAAATTCAGGCTGTGTAATAAAAATACTTTGGCGCATTACTTCTCCATTTATAAAATGTTTTAACGCTCTGTCATTGCTTGCGATGTAGCTCTAAGAACCGGTTTTAAAATATACTCAAGTACGGTTTTTTTACCGGTAATAATATCCACTTGAGTGGTCATTCCTGGAATAATAGTCAGCTCTTTTGAAAAATTATTTTTGGTGGTTTTTAGCTGCACCAAATAAAAGGTATTCTCGCGGTCATCTGTAATTGTATCGGCACTTATATGTAATACTTCGGCTTCAAGGCCACCATATACGGCAAAGTCGTAGGCACTAAATTTTATCATTGCAGATTGCCCAGGGCGTAAAAATGCAATGTCTTTAGGCGGGATTTTTGCCTCTACTACAAGTTGATCGTCAAGCGGGACAATTTCCATAACATCACTACCTGGCTGTAAAATACCGCCAACAGTATTAACTAATAATCGTTGTACAGTGCCTTTAACAGGAGAGCGTATTTCAGTTTGAGTTACTTTATCGGCTAAGCCAGATTCAGTTTCTTTAATTGAATCTAGTCGCAGTAGCGCTTCGGAGAGTTCATTGTTCCAGCGGTTAATCATAACGAGCTCAACTTCGGTTACCTTATTTTTAGCTTCGTTAATGGCCGAAAGACTCCTATTTATAACTGCTTTGGTTCTGTTTATCTCGCCGTTTAAATCAACTATTTGACGCTCTAAACGAATAATATCTATATCCGAAATAGCACCGGTGCGTAACAATGGGCGGGTCACTTTAAGCTCCCTGTTTGTTAAGCGTAGCGCGCTGGTATGCTGCTGAAGTGCCGCTTTTGCTTCAATATAATCTTGGTGTCGCTGCTCTAGTTGGCGTTTGTGTATACTTACCTGTTGCTCCAACTCTTGGCTGTTACTCAAATAAAGAGAGCGTTCGTGTTGAACCACCTGAGGTGCATTTTTTATAACATCTTCGTTAAATACGAGCTCCTTTTTTTGAGTGAGCGCTCTGAGCCTCGCAACTTTTGCACTTAACGATTCAACCTTGGATTGATTTTCTCTAAAGCTAGAAATAAAGCGGGTAGGGTCTATTTTAATGAGTACATCCCCCTCGTTTACTATTTGGCCTTCTCGGACATTTATTTTTTCGACCATACCGCCGTCATAAGATTGAATAAGCTGTAATTTATTAGAGGGAATAACACGGCCCTCGCCACGAGCAACTTCATCCAAATTAGCAAAGCCAGACCACACAATAAGGCATATAAACGTTAAACAAATTAGATAAAGTAGTAACCTAGCGCTTGCTGGTTCCTGCTGCATTTTTTCCCACTGTGCATCTACTACCCAGTCTTGAGTATTTGGCGGTGAAATCCATCCTTTAAATAGTTTATTAAATACGGATGGCTTACCTTGTTTTCTTGCTTCTATTGCTTTGCTAACAGATTCAAAAGAGCGTTGTTCAAGTGGTTTTTTGTTATCACTCATGAGGCTTGCTCCACGGTTTTATTATTTAACGCCGCAATTACTTTTTGTTTTGGTCCATCAGCAACTACTTTTCCGTTATCTAAAACTATAATACGGTCAACAAGCTCGAGTAATGATGAGCGATGAGTCACTACAATTAGGGTTTTATCTTTAGAATAATTTTTTAAATTGTTAATAATTTTACTTTCACTATTGTGATCTAGCGATGAAGTTGGCTCATCTAGTAATAGTATTGGTGGGTCGTTAATTATGGCTCTTGCCATACCTACAGCTTGGCGTTGCCCTCCTGATAATTGGCGGCCTTGCTCGCCTACTTGTAGATCAAATCCGTCTGGGTGCGAATTAATTAAATCAAATAATTGGCTTCGCTCACAGGCTTCAATAATTTGCTCGTCTTTGGCATGCCAAGCGCTTATCGTAAGGTTGTCTTTTAAGGTCCCATAAAACAGGGCAACGGTTTGCGGTACATAACCAATATTATGGCGAAGCTCTGCAGGGTCAATTTGATGTATATCGTTATTGTCCATCAAAATTGCTCCTGAACAGGGTTCATATAGCCCTAAGATAAGCTTTTCTAATGTACTTTTACCTGAGCCATTACGTCCTAAAATTGCGACTTTTTCACCAGCTTTAATTTTAAAGCTAACGCCGTTGAGTGCATTATGAGATTCGTCAGAGTATTTAAAACATACATCTTTAAATTCTATATCGCCCTTTAAAATAGGGTGGCTTAACCAATGCTTACCAGGTGGGCGCTCGACCTCTTTTTCCATAATCTCATTTAGTGACTGCATTGCTATTGCGGCATGATGATATTGCGCTAAAACAGCGGCTGACTGCCCAATAGGGCCCATAGCACGAGATGATAATAAGTAGGCTGCAATTAATCCGCCTTGAGTTAGCTCACCTTCAATAACGAGGTGTACGCCTATTATCATTATTATCACGCCTACACATTGCTGTATCCACGATGCTGTATTTGATATAGAGCTAGAAACGAGTCGACTTTGTGCGTTTACTTGCGCAATGTAAATGGTCGACTTTTCCCATACAGATTGTGTTTTACACTCTGAGTGAAAGCTTTTTACATCTTCAATGCTGGTTAAACTTTCTACTAATACTGCATTTCGCATTGAGCTTGCTTTCATTGTTTGCTCTGAAAGGGCTTCAAGTTTGCGGTGTGCGGCTATAGCGTAAGCTAATAATATAAGTGCGCCCGCTATAATGGGTAAACTTAGAGGTACGCCAATAATGGCGATAACAATTAAATATAAAACTACGAATGGTAAGTCGACTAATGCGACAAGCGTTATGGAGCTAAAAAAGTTACGTACAGCTTCAAATGATTGAATATTGCTAGCAAAGGAGCCAGCTGATGATGGACGGTTTTTTAGTTTCATACCTAATACCCGCTCCATAATTACAGCCGATACTTTTACATCTATTCTGCTTGCAGCAAGCTCTACAAAATAGCCTCTTACTAAGCGTAAAACAAAGTCAGCAGTGAGTGCTATCAAAATACCAATGGCAAGTACCCAAAGGGTTTCTGTTGCATGGTTGGGCACTACGCGGTCATATACATTCATTACAAATAAAGGCATGGCAACCGACAAAAAGCCCAACGCAATAGCTGAAATGATTACGTCTTTATAAAGTGAGCGGCACTCTTTAATTACTCCCCAAAACCATCCGTCTTTTGATAGTTTTTCAAGTACAGGTGTTCGCTCATCAAATGCAAATTCTGGTTGTGCATAAATAATTAAACCAACACTGTTGCCTGCTAATTCATCAATGCTTTGTTCGATAACTGATTCGGTAAGCTCTGGATAAATTACACTCACCAACTGCTTATCGTAATCAATAGAATTAATAACACAGGCTTGATTGTCTTTTAAAATTAAGATGGCAGGTAGCAGTGCTGTATTAATTTTTTGTAGTGGCTTATTAACTACTTTCGATTTAAAGCCAATGCGCTTAGCTGCGCGCGAAAAACCTGATGGAGTAAGATTTCCATCAGTTAGAGGAAGTCCATTTAATAGTGCTTCTCTTGAAAACTCTTTATCATGATGGCGACATAAAACTGCTAGGCAGTCAACGAGTATGCCACCGTGATCAAGTACATCGTTTAATTCCATAAACCATCCAATGTTATGTAGAACTGCATGCGGTTGTTACTACTAAACCTAAACTCGAGAAATAAATTTAGCTTAAATATTTCAAGCCGAGTTTAGGGTCTGTTGATCTTTCAGGTTAAATTTGCAGCAGTCTGTTTGGTATTTAGGCAAGGCAGAGCCTATGCAGTGTGGTTATTCCCCATAAATGGGTGATAACGTAGCATTAATGCCAAACAGGCGCTGCCCAAAGGGTTCTTCCTAGGGGCTATTTACTCTTTGTTGCTCGGTTTTTACTTAGCCCACTAGGTTACAAATCTCGCGCCGCGATTAAACAGCCCCTAGTTTGAACAAATTTTAATCCGCAAAGATCAACAGACCCTAGTTATTTACATAACGTTAATTGACTTAGCTATCAGTAATTACAGCTTCGATACGTCGATTCGCAGCATTTGCTCTTACTGATATTTCGTTTACTCGAGGTTGATCAATACCGTACCCGAACGATTTAACACGTTTTGGTTTTATATCGAATTGTTTAATTAGAATTTCAGCAACGGCAAACGCACGTTTTTCAGATAGTTTGCGGTTATATGTTCGATCTCCATCTAGAGAAGCATGACCTTGTATTTCAACCTGCTTATTTGGGTTTTCTTTTAAAAAATCTGCAAGCCGACTAATTTCTTGAATATATTGAGACCTTACATCGCTTGAGTCAGCAGAAAAAGGGATACCAATCTCTATATTCGAGGTTGATGCGCTATAAATTGTACAGCCAGATAAATCAACATTAGTTGACAGCGGCGTACTCGGACAAGTGTCTTGCTCGTTTGGTACGCCGTCACCATCATCATCTAAAAAGCTACTTTGTGTAGTGTCGGTTTCCAACGGTATATCTAAGTACCTTGGCATAGCGGTTACACTCATGTAGGCATTATCTTGCTTCGCTTTTTTTTGTAGAAATGCCTTGCGGCTAAAGGTGGTTGCTACATCGTAACTCGGACAAATATTTTGTGCGTTATGCACAATAGGATCGTCAGTTAGCTCTTTTAATGTAGGGTATTTACCTGACATTACGTCAAGTGCTGGCAATAATTTCCCCATTTCTTTTAGCATAGTTAAAATTGCTGATTGGCGGTCGTATAGCGCAACTATGTATGAACGTGTTGATTGGAACGATTCGTTTTCGGCATCAAGTACGTCTAGTAGAGTTCGTTGGCCTATATCAAATTGATCTTTATATGCAATTTTAACTTTAGTTGATGATTCGCGGTGTTGATTAAGCGCTGGCAACTTTTGCTCTAGTATAGTGACGTTGTAGTAGGCAATTTGCAGACTTTGACGAATATCAATACAGGCTTGATCTCGTTGATATTTTGCAATGTTTATATCTTGATAAGCTTGTTCTAAATTAGCGCTATCAAGACCACCGTTATACAAGTTATAACTAATATCTATGCCGACTCGCGCTTCTGTTCTGGTTTCATTTTGACCAAGCTCATCTCTATCTTGGCTACCGTAGCGGGCAGATAAATCTACGTTAGGATGAAAGGCCGCTTTTTGTGCTTTGGCGTTCGCCTTTTGCGCTTCAATATTATACAAAGAGGCATAAAATGAAGGGCTGTTTTTGTAGGCGACGTCTAGCGCTTGGTTAACCGAAATTGGTATATTGTTTTCATCAAGGTCAGCTTGCTTTATATCGTTCATAGGTAGCTCACCTACAACTCTTAGGTAGCGAGCGCTTACATCATGTAAATTTGAGTACTCCGTTAATACATTAGATTGCGCTAGAGATAAACGGCCACTAATTTGTTCTAGGTCTGCTGCGCGCGCTACACCGGCGCTTACGCTTTGCTCTATTTGTTGGTATACAGACTCGTGCTCTTGTAAATTAGCTTCTGCAAGTTGTACTAACTCTTTGAATTTTTGTACGTCAAGTAGTGCAATCGAGGCTTCAAGTGCTGTTTGTTCTGTTTGAGAAATAAGCTCAAAGTACCTAATAAGTTGAATACGTTTAAAACGGTCAACTGTATTAGATGTTCTAAAACCGTCATAAAGCATTTGAGTAACGCTTAATTCGGCTGTATTACGGTTATATTCTTCTTCAATACCGTAATTTCTTCTTTCATATCCTGCACTTGCTGATACATCAACACTTGGTAAATAACCTGAACGGGCAGCATCCACTCCATAAATAGAAGATTTAAAAGCATGCCATGCTTCTTGTACTTCAGGATTGTTTTCAATCGCTTTACTTGAGACGTATGTAAGTGGCATTGCTGATTGTTCGTTTGCATGCACGTAGTTTGATAAAGTTACGGCTGTAATCATTAATCCGATTACCATAGTTCCTTGGTGCTTTTTAAAAGTATTTTTTGTAATCATTTCGGCCTCTTATACTTAGTTCAGACTGCAAATACTTAATTAATATCTAGTAAAGGAATACTATTTTTGCAACTAATCATTTTGATTAGCATAAAAAATTTCTACCACTTTCTCGTCGATTTTTATTTTTTCTCCTAAACCTGTACTTGGGTACAGTATCTGTATGTTTTTTTTGTTCTACCTTTAATTTATAAGATTGTTATTTTAAAAAGTTTGAGGGTACCTAAATGGAAGCAAATCAACTGTTAGTTATTGATATTCAGGGTTCTGCTGGTGTTGTGTTGGATGATGGTTCAATACGGGCATTAAACATTGGTGACATTATTACCGTAGGTGATTTAGTTGTGACAGCGATAAAGTCATCTTTACAACTAGATGTACAAGGTGAAACCTTATCTATACCCGCAAACCAAAAAGTAAAAATAACCCCAGATCTACTAGCTAAAGAAGCAAGAGACTCTAGCGAAACAACCGTTTTTGACGAAAGTTTAGATGAAGCAATCGCAAGCTTAGGTACAGAACAAAACTCATCAACAGCAGCTAATTCAGATGTAACTGATTTTTTAGATGCATTAGAGGGTGATGGGGACATTTTAGATAATTTAGAAGCAACAGCTGCTGGTGGTGGTAACGCTGCGGGTGCAGGTGGAGGTAGCTCGTTTGTACAATTAACTCGAATTTCTGAAAGTGTTGATCCTAATAGTGTTACTTTTGACTCGTCTTTTGATCAAAGCGTTACTGAAGCTTTTAATTTAAGAGACACCTCTGATGGTATTGTGCCTGACGCAACTACAGCTTCTATTTCACTTAATGAGCAGGGCGTTACTAATTCATCACAACCAACAATTACCGGTACGAGTGAAAACTTAATTGGCGAAACGGTTAATGTAACGGTAACTGATGTTGATGGAAATTCTCAAGTAGTGAGTGTTGTGATTGGCCCTGATGGTACCTTTGAAATAACCTTACCGACTCCAGTTGCGGATGGCCCTGTGACCGTTGTTGTTGAAGCGACAGATCCTGTTGGCAACCCTATAAACGATACTATTTCTATAGAAATTGATACAACACCTCCGCTTATTGCTATTGATCCTGTTATCGATTCTGCTTCGCAAACAGTGACAATTACAGGGACTGTATCTGGGTTGAACACTGGTGATAATGTGTCAGTCACGTTAACGGATAGTGCAGGTACGGTACAAACAATTGTTACTCAGGTTGATGCGCTAGGAAATTGGGTTATTACTACTACCTCACCTTTATCTGAAGGAGAGTTTAATGTAAGCGCAGTGGCAATAGATACAGCGGGTAATCAGGCTGTAGATCAAGCGGTTGCGAATGTTGATTTAACCGCACCTGAAATTACAGTTACTGCAATTGCTGATACAAACGATACTACGCCAACATTCTTAGGTCAGGTGGAAGGTGCTTCTGTTGGTTCAGTTATTACTGTTGTAGTAACTGATATCAACGGTAATGTGCAAACATTAACGACCTTATTAAATGAAAATGGCACATGGAGTGTTGATGCCACTGAATTGCTACCGAGCGGTGAATTTACAGTTGTAGCATCTGTAACCGATGCAGCAGGTAATGAGGCATCGGCACAAACGAATGGCGAAGTTACTTTTGCGCCTATTTCTATTCAAATAAATTCAATAGCGGATACAAATGATACCACTCCATTTTTAAGTGGTAATACTAGCAATGTGCCTGCAGGTACAACAATTACCTTAACTATTACAGTAAGCGGTGGCAGTACATTTACATTACTTGCAGTGACGCAAGAAGATGGTTCGTGGAGCGCACAAGTAACAACCCCTCTACCTGAGGGGGACTTTAGCGTAGTTGCTGCTGTTATAGATGACTCGGGTAACGAAGCGCAAGCCACTGCAGTAGGTAATGTCGATTTAACTATAAGTATTAATTTTATTATTGATACTAACGATACAACGCCAACGGTTAGCGGTTCTACCCAAGACGTAGAGCCTGGCGCATTAGTTACAGTTATATTTACAGGAAGCGATGGTGCAGAAGAAACCATACAAGTAATTACTAGTGCTGATGGAAGCTGGTCAGTCGAGGCAAGTAACGAATTAGCTGAAGGCCAGTTTAGTATAGTTGCAACAGTAACTGATGCTGCGGGTAATACTGCGTCTGCAAGTGAAACTGGAGAAATTGATTTAACAGCTCCAGTGATAATGATTGACCCAATTGAAGATACAAATGACATTACACCTACTTTGAGCGGCAATGTAAGTGGTGTGCCAGCAGGAACAGAAGTTATATTAGTAATTACCGATAGCGAGGGTAATCAACAAGCGCTCACAACAACTACAAATACCAATGGCACTTATGCCGCAGATATTACTACAGGTCTCAGTGAAGGTGAATTTACAGTTACTGCAACAGTCACTGATGCAGCAGGCAATGAAGCAAATGACACTGTGGTTGGAGAAATTGATACATCTGCACCAACTGTTACGATAGATGCACTGACAGATAGCAACGACACCACACCGACTATTTCAGGTACCGCAACTGGCGAGCCAGCAGGCACGGTTGTTACCATTACCGTAACTGATGACGCGGGTAACGAACAAATAATTATTACAGAAGTACTCGCTGATGGCACCTTTACTGCAGATGTACCAGATGAATTAAGCGAAGGCGAATACAGTGTAGACGTATCAGTAACAGATACTGAGGGGAATGAAAGTACAGCAACTGCAACAGGAGAAATAGATACCTCCGCGCCGATAGTCACAATTGATCTGCTTTTAGATACCAACGACACCACACCTGCTATTTCGGGCTCTGTACAGGGGGTGCCTACAGGTACCACCGTGACGCTAACGGTAACCGGTGCAAATGGTATTCCACAAACAATTACTGCACAAACATTAACGGATGGTAGTTGGACTGCCAATGTATTAAATGAGCTTGGAGAGGGTGATTATACTGTAGATGTGTCAGTAACAGACACTGCAGGAAATAACGGGGTAGCGTCGGCAGCTGGAACAGTTGATACATCAGCGCCAGTAATAACCATTAATACGCTGGGTAATACTAGCGATACGACGCCAACTATTTCAGGCACGGTTAGCGGTGAGCCTGCTGGTTCAACAGTTACTTTAATAGTAACCGACGCTAACGGGGTTGATCAAACAGTCACAGCACAAGTAATTGCAGATGGAAGCTGGACAGCTGAAGTACCAGCAGCACTTGCCGAAGGTAATTATTCTGTTGTTGCAAGTATAAGTGATAGCGCAGGTAATGAAGGTACTGCAAACACTTCAGGAACAATTGATACAAGCACACTTACTATTAATATAGATATTATTGGGGAAACTAACGATCAAACCCCTGAAATAAACGGTGATACTTTTAATATTCAAGTGGGTTCGCAAGTTGATGTCCAGATCACTGACTTTACCGGCGCAACAATTACTCTAACTACTTTTGTTGATGCTAACGGGCTGTGGAGTGTTACACCACCTGCAGATCTTGCCGAAGGTACCGTTTTAATCAATGCCACAGTGACCGATTTAGGTGGTGGTACTGCTACAGCTGAGCTCAATGCTGTTATTGATATTACACCACCAACAATACAAATTAATCAATTGGAAACGAGTAATGATACAACACCAGTTATTTCTGGTAATGCTACAGGTGTAGTGTCAGGCACTGTTATAAGCTTAACAGTGACAGATTCGCAAGGCGTTATTCGCTTATTTAATACTACAGCTGATATTGACGGAGATTGGAGTTTAGAGCTACCTCAAGCATTGGCCTCAGGTGACTTTTCTGTAGAGGCTGAAGTATCAGATGCCGCAGGAAATAGTGCTTCAGACACAGCAATAGGTAATATTGATACTGCGGGCCCAAGCTTAACAGTCGACTTCGATACCGTAACAAATGATGCAACACCAACAATATCGGGTACTAGCGATGCAGAGATAGGCACGAGTATCATTGTTGTTATTACTGATGAAAATGGAGTTGAACAAACATTAACTACAACTGTTGATGCAAATGGTAACTGGGAAGTAACCCCTCAAGTTGAGCTAAATGAGGGTGATAATACAGTAACAGTGAGCGCCTCTGATGCAGCAGGAAACACCACAACTGTTACAGATACTATAACCATAGACACGCAAGCGCCCACGTTAACCTTCCAAACCGTGGGTGACATTAGCGACTTAACCCCAGAGCTACAAGGCACCAGTAATGAAATTGGTGGCACCGTTATACTTACTATCACTGATA